>NZ_LBCR01000033.1:0-381965 GCF_001005635.1 Microbacterium sp. Ag1 | reverse complement strand
GACACCGCCGGACTCCTTTTAGACAAAATGGCCACCCATCGTTGGGTGGCCATTTTGCGTTTACACGAAGAGAACAGGGAGCATCATGCCAGAAGAGGAACAGCGCCGTCCGCGTCGCAACGACGACAACGGACCGCGCGGGAACCGCGCTTCTGGCGGACGCCCCAACTACAGCAGCCGCGATGATGGCGCGCCCCGTCGTGAGGGCGGCTACAACCGCGATGGCGGTGCTCCCCGTCGTGACGGTGGTGCCCCGCGTCGTGAGGGCGGGTACAACCGTGATGGTGGCGCCCCCCGTCGTGAGGGCGGCTACAACCGCGATGGCGGTGCTCCCCGTCGTGACGGTGGTGCCCCGCGTCGTGAGGGTGGCTACAACCGCGATGGTGGCGCCCCCCGTCGTGAGGGCGGCTACAACCGCGATGGCGGTGCTCCCCGTCGTGACGGTGGTGCCCCGCGTCGTGAGGGCGGGTACAACCGTGATGGCGGTGCCCCGCGACGTGAAGGCGGATACAACCGTGACGGTGGTGCCCCGCGTCGTGAAGGCGGATACAACCGTGACGGTGGTGCCCCGCGTCGTGAAGGCGGATACAACCGCGACAGTAGTGCCCCGCGTCGTGACGGTGGTGCCCCGCGTCGTGAAGGCGGATACAACCGTGACAGTGGTGCGCCTCGTCGTGAAGGCGGATACAACCGTGACAGTGGTGCGCCCCGTCGTGAAGGCGGGTACAACCGCGACAGTGGTGCCCCTCGTCGCGAAGGCGGATACAACCGCGACAGTAGTGCCCCGCGTCGTGAAGGCGGATACAACCGTGATGGCGGTGCACCCCGTCGTGAAGGTGGCTACAACCGCGAGGGCGGCGACCGCTCCGCTGGGCGTTCCTTCCCGCAGCGCGGGGGAGCGGGTCGGGAGCGGCCGGCGCAGGCCGCCAACGAGCGTCCGCGGTTCGATGAACCCCACATCCCCGACGATGTTACCGCGCGTGACCTCAACGGGGCGGCGCGCAACGAGCTCAAGACGCTGAGCAAGGAGAATGCCGAGCACGTCGCCCGTCACCTCGCGATGGCGTCACGGCTCATCGATGAGGATCCTGCGCTCGCCCACCAGCACGCACTGGCCGCCTCCCGACGCGCCGGTCGCATCGCGATCGTCCGGGAGACCCTCGGCATCACCGCGTACGCCACGGAGGACTTCGCTCTCGCGCTGCGCGAACTGCGCACCTACCGTCGCATCTCCGGCAAGGACGATCAGATCGCTCTGATGGTTGACAGTGAGCGGGGTATCGGTCGCTCCGACCGTGCGCTCGAGACCGGGCGTGCAGTGGATCGCTCCGCCCTCGAAACGCCTGTCCGCGTCGCACTCGCCATCGCCATGTCGGGAGCCCGGCTGGATCAGGGCGATCTCGAGCTCGCGCTCGGTGAGCTGGAGATCCCCGAGCTCGACCCTGATCGCGCGTTCGAATGGAGCCCCGCTCTGTTCGCTGCCCGCGCCGCCGTGCTCGAAGACCTCGGGCGCACCGACGAGGCGGAGTTCTGGGCGCACCGTGCCGAGGTCGCCGCGGAAGCACTCGGGATCGACGAAGCCGGCGACGAAGAGATCTTCATCGAGGACAGCCTCATCGAGGGCGAGTTCCCCGACGAGGACGACGCCTCGGCCGCGGCGTCCCAAGCGGACGCCGATGCAGCTGAGTCTGAAGCAGCTGACTCCGATGCAGCTGAGTCCGATGTGGCTGAGTCCGATGCGGCTGAGTCTGACGCATCAGACGAGGAAGAGCCCTCGGTCGAAGACGAGGTGCGCGAGCTGCTCGGCGAGGATCAGGACGAAGATCAGGACGCGGACGAGGACGACGAGTCGGAGCCGGAGGCGTAGTGGCGCTGTTCTCTCGGAAGCGGTCGGCACCTACTCCGCTCGACGGTGTCGACACTGTCCTCGCCGACCTCGACGGGGTGGTCTATGCCGGTCCCGGGGCACTGCCGTTCGCGGTCGAGAGTCTCAACGAGGCGGCGAAGTCCGCTCGGCTCGGATACATCACCAACAACGCTGCGCGGACCGACGCGTCCGTGGCTGAGCACTTGAGCAGCCTCGGGCTCCACGTCGAGGCGACGGATGTCGTCACCAGCCCGCAGGCCGCGATGCGTCTGATGGCCCAGATCGTGCCCGCACCGGCGACGATCCTGGTCATCGGCGGTGACGGGCTCGTCGACGAGGTGCAGAAGGCGGGTTACACGGTCACCCGCAGCGCGGACGATGCACCCAGCGCCGTGGTGCAGGGCTTCGCGCCCGAGGTCGCCTGGACCGATCTCGCTGAGGCGGCCTTCGCATTGAAGCTCCCGGAGGACGAGGGCGGGATCCCGTGGATCGCCACCAATACGGACTGGACGATTCCTCGGGAGCGTGGCGTCGCGCCGGGGAACGGAACGCTCGTCTCCGCTGTCCACACCGCGATCGGCCGGCTCGCGACCGTCGCGGGGAAGCCGGAGGAGCCGATCTTCCAGGAGGCGCTCGCACGCTTCGGTGCGACGAAGGCGCTCTTCATCGGTGACCGTCTGGACACCGACATCATGGGCGCCAGCCGGGCGGGCATCGACTCCGCTCTGGTGCTCACGGGCATCGATCGGCCCAAGCATGTGCTGGCGGCACCGGAGGGGTCGCGTCCTACGTACATCCTCGGCGACCTGCGCGAGCTGCATCTTCCGTACCCTGAAGTGACTCAGCAGGACGGCATCTTCCGTGTCAACGGCGCCGCCGTGCGTGTCACCGGTGCCGATGTCGAGATCGTGGCGGAGTCCGCAGAGCAGATCGATCTCCTGCGGGCGGGCGCTGCCGCCATCTGGGCCTCGGGAACGCCCGTGTTCGTGCTGCGGGTTCCCGAGCGTCTCTACGAGGATCCGTTCCACCGCCCCTGACGCCGTCGCGTGGCGCCCTCCTGCGTCGGAGGGGCCGCGTACAGTAGAACCGTGAGCGATGAGACGACGAGCGCACCGACCGATGGTCTGTGGAGTCGGCTGCGCCTGATCGAGGGTCAGCCGCTTCCCGCCCGTGCCGACGCGTATTCTGCGCTGCACGACGAGCTCTCCCGTCGCCTCGAGACCGGTGCGAAGGTCGAGCAGCGGGAGACGTCGGGATCCCGATGACGCGACTCGACGCCGCCCTCGCCTCCCGAGGACTCGCCCGTTCGCGCACCCACGCGGCGACCCTCATCTCAGAGGGGCTCGTCAGTGTCGATGGCCGACCGGTCGTGAAGGCGTCGACGTCGGTCGGCGAGGGGGCCGAGATCACGATCGCCGGAGCCGACCACTACGTCGGCAGGGCCGCGCACAAGCTCATCGCGGGTCTCGACGGCTTCGCCGTCCCGGTGCAGGGGCGTCTCGCGCTCGACATGGGCGCATCCACCGGCGGATTCACGCAGGTGCTGCGCGAACGCGGCGCGCGCACGGTCCTCGCGGTCGACGTCGGGCACGGGCAACTCGCTCCGTCCATCGCCGCCGACCCCGGCGTCATCGCCGTCGAGGGCTACAACGTCCGTCACATGACACGCGAGAACCTCACCGCGGCGACCGGCGAGACGGCGGCACCCGATCTCATCGTCGGCGACCTCTCGTTCATCTCCCTCGAACTCGTGCTTCCGGCCGTCGCCGCCGTGGCAGTGCCGGAGTCGGACATCCTCCTGCTCGTGAAACCCCAGTTCGAAGTCGGGCGCACAGCCGTCCGCGGCGGTCTGGTCACCGACCCCGCAACGCGCGCCGACGCCGTCGCCAGAACGGTGTGGAGCGCGTGGGATCTGGGACTCGGCATGCTCGGGATCCTTCCCTCCCCGATTCTCGGTACACACGGGAACGCGGAGTATCTCGTGCACCTCGCCCCGGGGCGGGGCAGCAATCCGACAGAATGGCTTAGTCGAATCGATGCCGCGTGTAATTCATGATTTTCGGCTGACTTCCGCGTGATTCCGGGTGTCTTTGCCCCAGTTCGTGGGCACGGCGTGGGCACGAAAAAGGCCCATCCACGGCGGATGAGCCTTGATCGTTTGAGAGAGTCTGCGCTTACTTCTTCTTCTTGGACTTCTCTTCAAGCTTCTTCTTGAGCTTGGCGATCCTCTCCCGGTCCTTCGCCTTCTCATTCAGGCGCTTGGCCTCTGCTCTGAGTTCGCGCGGCGTGCGGTTGGTCGCGCCCTTGGTTCGTGCCATGTCAGACGGAGGTACCGAACTGCGTGTTGTAGGCGTCCTTCAACTCCTGGGGGAGTGGACCGCGCTCGGTGACGTAGCCGTTCTGGTTGCCCCAGGCGCGAATCACCTTGGCCGACACCTTCGGTCGCGTCGCCTTGGCTGAGTCGCCGGTGTTGCTCTTCTTCGTGTTCTTCAACTCGACGGCTGGATCAATGAACGGAGAGAGTGCGGCTTCCAGCTTCTTCTTGTTCTCGGGTGTCAGGTCAAGCCAGTAGTCCGTGCCATCGAAGGAGAAGGAGACCTTCTCAGCGTTCGGCTTGCCATCAAGGTCATCAGTGATAGTGATTGTTTGCGCCATGGCAAAGAAGATACCCTACGGAATCGCCTTCACGACTATCGTCAGTACGGCCACGGCAGTGATGATGATTGACCCGATACCGGCGACTCCACCAACTACGACGTACCAAGGAGTCTTGGGGGACTGTCGAGCCTTTAGCTCAGTTAGGTCGGTCTCGACCTTGCGTAGTCGTTCGTCCATGCCTCGGATGCTCATCACTTCAGATTCGATGCGTCCAAGCGCTACGGCGATGCTAGTTAGGTCGATAGATGATGTTTCGGGATTCATCCGTCATACCCGCTTCCTCGAAATTGGGCACTAGGAAGCTCTGTGCGCTTCTCTGAGAGGTTAGAAGCGGCTGTGCCGAGTGCCAGCGCTCCGAGAACATCTGAGGTCTGAGAGAAGGCCTGAGCAAACTCCGGAGAGTAGATCGTCACGAAGAACGATGCGACCTGCGCGGCGATGGCGAGGAGATAGATTCCGAGTCGAGTCTTCGGATAGTTGGTCAGCATCAGACCGCTCCGTTCCAGGTTGTGCCGTTGGAGATGAGTGGCGCAAGTGCTGTCCAAGCACTGCCGTTGGACGTGTAGACCGGCACTGGCACCCATGTGCCGTTCACTGATACGTACGCTCCGGAGGCGGTGAGCGTTTGAGTGGTGGCAGATGGTGAGGAGTAGCCAACCGAGTTGTGCGCGTAGACCCTCCAGTAATAGGTGGTTGCAGGATCAAGGCCGGTGGCAACGTAGGAGGTCACACTAGACCCGCTCCAGGTGTAATCGACGTAGCCCACGAAGCCGGGGTTTGTGGAACGTCGAAGAAGCATCTGGTCAATGGCAGAGCCACCATTACCGGGGATGCTCCAGGACATCCTCATAGATGTTGGGGTGATCTGAGAGGCTGACGGCTGGCCTGGCGCACCCGGCGCGGTGGCACGGAAAGGCGTGGCATAGGCCGTGTTTCCTCCACCAAAACCTTGTGTGCCTGTTGCGCCGATACTGAATGACACGTTCTGTGTGTATCCGACAGCCCACGGTCCCGCGATGAGGCGTGTGCCTCCCCCCGATCCCCACGTCCACTTACCGCCCACGTTGACGCCGTTGATGACTCCAGACCAGTTCGCGCCAGGGCTACCGATGAACGTAGCGGATTGACTTTGCGAGAGGTAGAAACGGAGGTTCGTTCCATCATCATCAATGATGAGTGTTCCACCTGAACCGGTGGTAGCACTTCCAATAGTGGTCATGACTCACGCCGGAATCTTGATCCACACACGCCCGTTGGCATGTCCGGGATCAGCGGCCTGAACGTAGATACCCAAGTTCTTAAGGGCTTCGGTAGCTGAGGTAGCTCCAGTACCGCCACGGTTCACTGGACGGGTCTCCAGCTTCACCGATGCCGCCATGTCTCGGGTCTTCGTAATCTCGTCGGCACCGTCCTTTACAAGGTCGGTGTTGGGGTTAACAGTTGTCCAGCCTGCGGCTAGCGTCTGGTCTCCAAGTGCCATGTCAAGCGTCCTTCCACTTGAGAGTTGGTGTGACGTCTACCCACTTCTGAGATGGGTTCCATGTGGCCCATGAGCCGGGTAGAGCGTCGGTAAGTCCTCGTGTTTCGACATCCATCAATCCGGAGGAAAGATCGAAGGTCACCCGGCGCACCTTTCCGGTCTGTGGGTAGGTGCCGGGAAGCGAGATAGTCGCGTCCTGACCGGGCGTCGCGCCGTACTGTCCAAGCACGGTGACGGTCTGCGTACGTCCACGTCCCTGAAGCGAATTGAGGATGTGCTGTGCCGCTCCTGGTCCCGGATATTCACGACTCAGTTCGCGAACCACGGCCTTGCCCGTTGGGTCTCCGGCTACGTCGTATGCGGTCTTGGACTCGCCGCCGCTGTCGCTCCACGAGTAGATGACGACAACGGCGTCTGCCCATGTGTCTTCATTGCGCGTGATGAGGTCTTCACCCTCAGTTGCGTTGAACTTCGCCTGTGCCACTACGTAGCCAGGAACCTCGTACTCGTTCGGGTTGACCAATCTCCACACCCGGCTTTCATCACAGAAGAGACGAAGGCCGGATGCGTTGATGAGCGGCTGTAGGAAGTCGAAGAGGCTCTGTCCTGGCTTCCAGTCGAATAGTTCGGGAAGACGTTCAATGCCGTCTGATGGTCGTCGCTCGCTAACGGAGTTGTTGGCAACCGGCGTGGCTCCGGTCCAGTTGGTGACGTACCCAGATGGAACGGTCGAACCTGAGAAGAACGGCAGGAGTAGCGGACCCTCTGTCAACATGAATCCGTCCATGCCGACTGACTGCCCTGCGGCGGTCGCCATGTAGGAGCCGTAGACGGCGAGCTTGGAGGTGTTCGGGTTCTGGACCGTGAACGTGACGGAGTAGCGATCCCAGGTATAGGGGAGTGACCCACCTAGTGGAATGACCTTTGGTGTGGACTCGATCTTGCGAAGGATTCCGCTACTGCTGTCCATCTCGTAGACACGGAGAATGCCGTTGACGGCGGGCATCCCGGAGCCTCGGAACATGTAGCAACTGAAGGTCCACATGTCACCCTTGCGAGTGCTCACCGTCTGAGGCGCAGATACGAAGGATTGCCCGGCAGCGGGAGCCGTTGCGATGGCGAAACCGGTGGTGCCTTCAACGCCTGCATTGGCTGTGGTGCCGTGTGTGAGGTTGCAGTTTCCTGCTCCCGCGTACCCAGTGAGGTTCGCCACATTGGGATTCAAGATCGCATTCTCAGCGGACCAACGCGCGGTCACGTCCGCGTCGGCTGTGCCCGCTACCAACACCTTCTCCTTGAAGGGGTTTAGCCGTGGAGACTCCTCGACAAGGAACGCCGTAGCATCCAGACGTGAGCCGCTGGTGACGGTCCCCACTGCGCGGAACACGTTGTAAGTCCGGGTAGCTCCGGTAGGGATGGCCCCGGTTGCATAGATGCGGGTCCAGGCTCCAGACGTGAGCGTGAAGGGGTCTGAAGTGATGGTGCTGATGAGCGTGTTGCTCGCGTTGTAGAACTGCACATATACGCGTCCCGTGACGCCGGAAATGCTTGATGGACGTACCCACGCGGAAGCCGTCACACTTCCTCCAGCACCGGTCAGCACACCGTCCTGTGTCGGGTTGCGGAGGTCGATGTAGGTTCCGGCACTCGTGGCCTCGGCGCGGAGGAACGTATCGATTCCCAGACCGCCGACGTTCATACCTACCGTCGTCGCTGTGGTCACCGCTGATGCGGCTCCGCTTCCCACAGTCGCGGCCCAGTTGGTGGCGACGTTGCCGCGAGGATTGGCGATGAGGTTACGGACGACGCTTGGAATCTTGCCTAGCGCCCACTCGCAGACGCTTCGAAGGCTCGACTCGTATTGACGCGGTGAGTTGTCTACTGAGGTCGATACATTCACGCGGTCGTGAAGCATCAACTCGTCAGAAGCAAGCTCCAGGTCAATAGACAGAGCCTTGTGATCGGCAGAGCGAGAGCGAAGCTGTAGATCGTATTCACGGGTAACGCCGCTGGTTGCCTCAGTCGTGGCAATGGTGATGCGCTGATTGTCGCGAGGATCGATCTGCTCTAGGACTTCCTCGGAGGTCATCGGGACCGTGACACGCGCCATCGCATAAGGCGAGTAGTTCTCGTCCAGCGACACCTTGCCTTGAGTAATGGTCAATTCAGGTGTCAGGGTCGTGATCGGAGAATGTTCAATGCGAATGTTGTCGATATAGCCAGTCGCCGCCGTAGAGCTAGAGCTTGAGGATGGGTTGTCCTCAATCTCGATATACAAGACCAGTGAGGTGGTAGCGGGCGTGAAGGCCACGCTTACTGTTCCCTCGGTTGTGAGGGCGTGCCACGGCGTGGCGTTCGATCCGATGCGCAACCGAATGCGCGCGGCCCCGGACGCCTGCACGACGCCGGACAACGTGGCGGCGCGACCGACAGTAAACCCCGTGATCGTGCGCGACGCAGTTACAGACGGCGTGGGGTTTACTGTCGTCACGCCTCCTTGAGTGAATAGATAGAGCCTGGAAGGCGTGGAGCCACCGGACGAAAGCGCGATGGATGCCCCAGTTGCGCCAGAGCCGTTCGCGCTAAAGGAGACGGTCCATCCTGACGATGACGTGCCATCGTTTGTGTAGACGGGAACCGAAGGCACAACAACTACCGGTTCCTTGACCGTGATTGTTGCCTTGGCCTCTGGCCTTACGAGCGCGGTTGTCATGAGGTCTCGACCTCCTGATAGCCCACGGTCAGTACCCAGCGGTTACGGGTCTCTGGATCGAGAGCGAGGTCTGTGGAGCCGTGCGTTACGTAGGTCATGTTCACTGAAGGACGGTCAGTGTCAGTCAGTGTGAACGTGGTTTCCAGCGCGTGCTTCTCAAGCGCGAAGAACGCCCCGCCTTCTGTGGGAAAGAAGAGAGCCAACGTGCCCGAGCGGGGACGCGGACGAACGAGCGTGACGGCGATCCCTCCGCCGATGAGGTCGTGAATAGTGTTCAGAGACTCACGGGAGGTCTGGTAGCCCAGTACGAGGGAGGGATTGAGCGTGAACCCCAATCCATCATTTACAGTGATTGCAGAGGTCATGGCACGTTACTTCCTGCCGGGGAAATGTACTTTCCGTAGACTTTGATCGTCTTGCCGTTGTTCTGGCTGATCCAGTTATTGAGTCCAGCGGACGCGGCAGACGTATCCGCATTCACACCAACGGTCTTTCCGGTGACGGCGTTGACGCGACCTTGGAAGGCGTTGATGTTGTCAGAAGCACGCTTTGTCTCGGCGTTCACTACAACTTCCGTGCCATCAGGCAATGCGTAGATGGCGTTACCTAGAGCGTCGGTTTCACCGGTCGCGGTACCCACCGACTGTGCATAGTCGTAGAGAGCCGCCGCGTTGACCTCAGCGGCCTGAGAGCCGGACATGTATCCGTCCTTGGTTCCCGCGATGGCGGCTTCTAGCTCCCAGAGGCGTCCTTGCGTGAGCATGGACTGTGCGCCGTTCTTGGCGAACGCGGTGGATAGGCGGTCTAGGTCATCGCCACCGTTGGCCAGTGCCTTGAGCACGTCGATCTGTTCCCAGCCAGAAGCAACGGAAAGGTCTGTGACCTGCTTCCACTTCTCGGTGTCGCTGGTCCACTCAGCCATACGGGCCTGCACACCCGCCTGTGTGAGAGCGCCACCTACGTCATAGGCCATGGTGAAGGCGGCTTCGCGAGCACCGTCGAACGCTTCACCAACCTTGGTGATGGCCTCGATCATCACACCAGCACCGGCAGCGACAGCAATACCAGCGGCGGCACCAGCTGGACCAAAGCCAGCAAAAGCGTTGGCGGCTACTTCCTGAATTACGTCACCGATGGACTCAAAGGAGCCATCGAACGAAGCGGCGGATTCCTTGGCCGTCTGTGCGGCCTCGGACTTGAACTCATCAACGCCTTCTTCGGCGTGCTTCATGGACTTGCGTACAGAGTCGCCGGCCTTGTCGCCGGCGTCCTCCAGATTCTTGACCGCGCGGCGTGCGTCATCGAACGAGTCAGCCAGCTTGTCTACTGCGTCCTCGGCCTTGTCGGCACCCTTCTTGGTGTCCCTCGCCATGTCATCGAGAGAGTCGCTGACCTTCTCAAGGGCGCTCTCAGCATCGCCAGCGGCGTTGACGAACTTAGAAGCATCACCGTTGATGGGGATGTTGATTCCATCAGCCATGGCTCACTTCCTTTCGAGAGCTTCGTAGAACGTCTTGATGACGGTTTGCACCCAGAGCGATGCAATGCGGGGGATGAGGTCGTTAGCTGTCGGGTAGACAAGTCGTCCTTCTCGCCTGTGCCACGCCAACTGGCGGCGGGTATGGCGCTTGACCTTGTAGGACTTGCCCTTAGGGGAGCGGCCTTGATACTCACGCCAGGAGTCACGGTCTGAACCGAACTCAACCGGCTTCGTCAATTCCTTGAGCTTGCCCTTGGCACCGGACTTGAGAACAACGTTGGTATCTCGAACGGTGACGGACGCGGACTTGACTAGTACCTTCTGATCCAGCTTGGAAGAGGACTTAGCTTCAAGACCCTTCTTCCACTCCTGCTGAACCATTGGCCGGGTGTACTTGCGTACTTGAGCCTTGGTTTCCTTACCGACGGTCTTGAGAGCCAGGAGGGCGGCTTGCATCTCCCGGCTCTCAGAAACATCGATCTGGACAACCATCAGAATCAGGCGGCAGGTACGAGAGCGGGCTTGCCCTTGACGGCTAGCGTCACGGAGGCGGTGGCGTAGCTGTTGACCGTTCCACCGATGGCACCAGGGCTGACGATGAGCGTGGCCGTGACAGTCGGACCGGAGCCGGATACAGGCTTGAAGACCACAGGCCATTCCGCGCCCTCTTCGGCGTGGAGCTTGTAGCTGAGGCTGTCCGGGTTGGACCAGTCCTGTGCATAGTTCAGGACACATGTCCACGTAGCCGTGGTCACGTCGGTGAAAGTGGCGGTAGGGGTGAGACCCTGCCAGGTCTGAGGACTTGAGGAAGGCGTGAACTCGACTTGCGAAACGTGAGCCTCGTAGTTGTCAGCATCGAGAGTGAGTAGAACGTCCTTCAAGATGAAGGGGTTTACGGCGATAGTTGCCATGATGATTCCTTAGGAAGTGGTCTGGATTTGAAGTTGGATGTCCCAGCAAGGGAACCCATCGCGGGTGCCCTTCTCAGCTCGAAGGAACTGAATGTTGGGTACATTGCGCATGGCAGGAATCAAGTCCTCCATGTGGTCGTCGAGATGATCGTCCGCGGTCTTTTCGGCCTGCGTCGGATCAAGAACAAGAATCGAAACCACATGGCTGAGGCTGTTCACCTGTGGCCCTGGCTCTACGCTCTTGTGCACGTAGAGGACGGTGACCTTCGCGATGTTGCTTATGGTCTTGTCGAAGTCGTAAACAACCCAGCTACTCGGAAGAAGTGGCCGTAGGCTCTCATTTAGGAACTCGCGTACCGACATGTCAGCCCACCTGCCAAAGCGCTCTGAGCGGGCGCAGAACCTGCTTTACGTGCCAATCCAGAGGGCGTGCCGCTAGCTCGAAGGTCTCGCCACCGGCTGTGCCATCTGCGGCTACTCGTGCCGCGTTCCATAGATTGCGAACGTGCATCATCTGAGCTACGCGATAGTTGGTCGGCGGCGGACCCCCGGAAGGGCGGGCGGGAGCGTAGGCAATGACGGCATCCTGAGCGACCTCTAGAAGTTCCTCTAGAAGGGCGTCGTCAATCTGCTCTGCATCCTGCCATTCAGCCCGGATGCTAGAGATTGTGTGCCACTCAGCCATTGCCTACGCTCCCTCGTCCTCAGGAAGCCGTGGTGACGATGCGGATAGCGGCGGCGTTGTTGGTGATGTCCGCGATGTATCCGTAAAGGGCAGGATCAATCGCGCCGTTGTGCGGTGCGAGACCTTCAACACGGATAGGCGAGCCAGGAAGCTCAAAAGCCGTCATGGCTTCGCGAGCGCCAACAACAACCTTTCCGGTACCGACAGCGCCAGGGATGATGGAGAAGCCCGAAAGTGAACCCTCTTCAAGACCGAAGCCAGCGGACAGGAATCCAAGAACGTCGTTCTTGCCAGTGAGAACGATGTCGCGCCACAGCTCGGGGGAGACGATGGCGAATGACGGGGTGTTCTCGGTCTGGATGACATCTAGGGCACCGTCGATGACAGCGGCTAGACCCTTGGCGATTCCAGAAGGAACGGTGCCGGGTGTCGTGGTGGTCGCGGCGGCTACGATCTTGGCGAGAATGTCAAGGTCGGATACGCGGGCGTAGCTCTCCGTCATCTGACGGAAGTAGGAAGCGATAACTTCCTGATCGTTGAAATCGAAGAACTTACGGTCGATACGGTGGCCACCAGCGATGCGGCGGGCATCGGCGGAGACTGGCACAGTGTCAACGGCGTTGGAAGGAACCTCAGCGGTGTTACCGGCGTAAGCGGCAACTACAGGCTCCTTGCCAGCGTCCCACTTCCAGCCAGTGACCTTGAAGCTCGTGAGCGGAGCGTTCTGGACAAGGTTCCAATACTTGCGGCTGTAGCTCTTCTTGGTCCACATCTCACCAAGGAAGGCGGGTACTCCGGTATCGGCACCAATGGTGACGGCGGAAGGACCGCTCTGCTGGATGTTCGCAATAGCAAAGTTGGCGTTACCGCCAGCGAACGGAGCAAGTACGCTCTGGTCGCCGCTTTGCTTTGCATAGGCAAGTGCGGCGAATAGCGCACCGGCGCTAGTGTCAGCCTTCTTGTCTTCTGGAGTCTGTACCTGGACTCCCTCAGGAATTACAACGTCAGTCATAATCGTTTCCTCTGTTTGGGTTTCTTCTGAGGGAGTCTCAGAAGCGTCTGTTTCGGCGTCGGTGACTACCTCGACCGTTGGTTCTGCGTCGGCGTTCGTGGAGTCCGTGTACTCGTCCACCACGGCCTGTACGGCCTCTTGGATTGCCTGAGCCAGGGGCGTCTTTTCCACCGCCTGCGGTTCCTCTTCGTCGGCCTCGGTGACATCGCCGATGGCGAAGAGAGCGGCACTAGCGAATGCGCCTTCTTCCACGAACGCGGCTCCGCTGAGCACGCCGGACACGGCTTCCTTGCCGCGCGTGATGAGGCGCGAGACTTCGGCAGAAAGGCGGGCCAGGCGTCCTGAGGCGATGCCAGCTAGGAGCTCGTCGCCTTCCTCGGAATCCGCAATCTTGAACTCCGCTACAAGGCCGATACCGTCGTCCTCAATTGACGTGAAGCGAGCGGCGGGCTTGTAGTGGTCGTGCGAGATATTGGCGTTCAGCGCCGTGATATCGCGAGGGGTCTTGAGCGTGCCCTTGGCGAAGGCGACCTGATGCCCGGTCTGCGATGTGCGGGACTGTTCGCCCCAGGTGAAGAGGCGTCCCCTTACGGTGCGGTCCTCGACGTTGGCGAAGAGTGCGCCGGTGGTCTCGATTGCGTCAGTCACTTGTGACCTCCTGCGGGGAGTTGTTGAGATACGCGATGTCGAAGCGGACTCGCTGACCTGCGGGTACGCAGTCGTCCAGTGACAGGCGGTGCTCAATCGGGGCGAGCCAGTAGCGGACGCTTTGCTCGTTGAAGGTGGAGCGCTGTCCCTCCTGCGTGACGTAGGTGAGGGAGGCGGTAGCCGTGGAGCCGTCCAACATGGCGGCGGGAATGTTCGCGAAGTTCGCGATGTCCAAGCGGATGTTGTTCCGGCCTTCTGTGAAGAGAAGGGCGTCGTCAACGCCTGTGTGAGTTTCGAGTTCTAGGCCGTACGGCAGGAAGCCCGTCGCACCCGTGGGGGACTGTCGCGCGGCTACCCAGTCGTCAATGACGGTCTTGATTTCGTCCTTGGTGAGTCCGTGGTTCTCAAGCGCTTCCTTGATGACCGTGAGGGGGATAGGAGTCTGCGTGCGGCCCACCCACGCCTTAGTGATGGCGCGTGCTCCACGAATGGTGTCGGCGGCCTCGAAGAGGAGACCGCGATCAGGACCGGCAAAGAAGATGACATCTTCCCGCTTCATCGGTTCGCCGTCGATCTTCAAGCCACCGTCAACAACCTCTATGCGGCTCTTCGGAACGTGAGCGGCGCGCATGATCTGGCCAGCGGCTCCCCGCTCGACATACCAAACGGACCAGCCGTCGTAGAAGAGGTCGGTGATCGTGTAGGCCATGCGGTGCCATGGCGACACGGCACCGTCCGTGCGCTGTAGCCAGGCGGGCTGAGTAGCGACCGGATCAATGCCGCGATACGCGACTAGCGGCACATCAGCGAGGGTCTTTAGAACCTTCTCGGCCTTGGCTACAGGAGGAATCTGTACCGCGGTTTCACGGGTAACTACGTCGTCATATCCCTTGAAGTGATCAGACCAGGCGACTATCGAAGCATTAGATGTGAAGTATGGCGATTCCACCTCAGCGATGCTGAGGGAGCGAGGGTTATTGGCTAGAAACTCTTCTAGCTTCCCTTGCTTGTTGAAAGGCCACATATACGTACTCCGATTGCCGTTACCTCTACAATCGGCCGGGTTGCAAATGCAACGTGGTACGTTTATGCGACCATCGACATGAACTCTCTCTTTTTAGGCATCTCGTCAAATAGACGGAGTGCGAGAGAGGCAGCTTCCAAGGCCGTGATGTCGTCTTCTGCGAGGGAGCGCCCAAAGGCCCACCCGAACATTCCGACCTTGCGCTTCACAGCAACCTCGACGGCTCGGTTCAGCGGGCCTTGGTCGTAATGAATGACGCGACCGTTGTTTAGGTCATCCATCAACAGAGCAGCGGCTTGCTTGATGAAGGCGGTTCTCTGCGGCTCTGTGCGGGGTCTAGGGGCGCTCTTCTCGGCCTTGTTGACCTCTACCTGTGTGACCGCGCTAAAGGAGTCGTAGGCGATGGGCACACGGTCCTTCGCGTGCTTCTTGAGGTACGGCGCTACCCAGTCGGTGCCACGATCGTGACGGTCAACAAGGATGTGAGCTATGCCGTTCTCGTCGCGCCATGCGGCTACCAACGCGGCGCTCTGCTGGTCGGGGTGACAGACCAGCCCCAGGGCGTAGTGCTCGGGGGAGGGAAGGGGAGCGCTCGAACCGGCGTTGGTCCACGTCTTCGGCTTGATGAGGAGACCCGCGTTGCCGCTGTCTCCGAAGATTCCTAGGTACTCAGGTGCGAACTTCTCGATGGGCAAGGTCTCGTAGTTGTTCTTGATGCTCTCCAGCGTCGTGAGGGTGCCGACGCCGGGGTGAGAGGCGAGAACAAGATTCTTGACGTTGCCTTCCGGGTGCTCGGCTGTCGGCTCCCACGCGGCAAGTTGAGCGTCCGTCACGTCTTGGTCGTCAACGGAGTAGTCCAGGACCCCGGAGCTACCGGAGCGGGCAAGCGCGAGCCATGTCCACAGGAGGTTCCCGGCGCGGTACCGGCCAGCCGTACCCGCCGCAATGATCTGAGCGCCAGGGCGGGTGTCCAAGGTCGGGAGAGCGGCGGCGAGAACTTCTAGAACCTTCTCGGGGTCTGGCTCTCCTGCCTCGTCCAGAATCACCAGGTCGAATGCCTCGCCTCGTAGGTCATCCATGCTGGAGAGCCAGGAGACAGACCCACCGGACGGGAACTCCACACGCTCCTGACCGGCACTCCGAACGATTTTGAGCGGTCGTGTGGTCTTGTCTGGATACAGGCGCTCGATAGCGGGAGCAACGTCCTTGAGGAAGCGGCTTCGTCCTGCCTTTCCAGAAGTGAGCGTGAGGATGCCTACGCGGTAGTCCTCGCGAGCTTCTGCACGTCCTAGCCCTACAGCGATGACCGATGTGGACTTGGAGCTACGGCGGGGGAGGAGGATGACGTTTCGCTGATGACCACACGCGAGAGTGTCAGCCACTACAAGCTGTTGAGCCTGAGGGGAGCGTCCTGGCATGGCCGCTTCTCCGTAGAAGCGCAAAAGCTCTGCTCCCCTCAGGAACTCGTCCCGATCCTTCTGCGTCGTCTTCAACGTGCTCACTTGACGTGGTTTTAGCGCCTTCTTGCGTAGCGCTGTCCACGCCTTCTGCGTGCTTAGATCGGCTGTCATTTCATAATCTCTGTCGGAAACGAATAGAAAAGCTTCATGGCATACGCTGGGGTTACCGGCGTTTCAGTCAAAGAAGCTTCACGGTTCGAGTTCGTTCGTGCTCTCTTGCTCGATGACTAGGGCTTCTAGCTCTTCTGTGTTCATAGGCGAAGCACTGTGATAGATGAACGTGATCCCATCGACGGTGATCGGATAGCGGTACGTGTCTGTTGGGTTACTCATCGCTGTCACCCTGTGCAGGTAGAGCACTGGTCAGACCAGCGGTGCCTAGCTCCTTGAGTAGCTGGGACATCTTGGCCACCTCGATGGTGAGGCTTACTCCCTCTCGGGGAGTGATGGTCATACGTACGGTCATGGGGATTACCTGTCTGCTAGTCGTGCAGAGTCTCTGCTATTGCGCGTTGTGCGCTTGGTTTGTAGCTGATGCTTCAGTTGTGCACCGGCCTGGGTATTGCATCTCTGATGCGATGGCCCCACTGTTTCGAGTGAGGGGCGCTCGTGCGTGAGTGCACGGTCATGGCCGGGAAGGTGGCCCACATGCCACTTCTGTTCTGGATAGACCAGGTGTCCGCATCTGTTGACACAGGGGAGGGGGAGTTGTGCCTTTATGATGGGGCGAGCCTTAGAGGTGAATCGCTTCCACTCGGCTCCAGCGTGATAGGAAGTCATGATCTACGTAGCGCCTTGTCATATTCGTGATGACAGGCACGGCACCGTGGTTGGTAGTGGCGTGGATCAGGACTGAACTTCATGAATGTGCCTAGCCGTCCAGTCCCGACCATCTCGTGAGGGTCAAGGCCGTCATAGCTCCAGTCCCCTGCTGGCTTGCCACAGCCACTGGCACAGAGGTATTCGGAGGGACGGCCATACCAGCGGCGCACCTTTCGATGTGCGGTGACGTAGGTCTTGATGCCTGAGCTTCTGTTGATCCACTTCACACGCGGGTGCTCATAGTCCACCGCTTCCAGAAGACTCACTTGGAGTTCCATTCAGTGAGAAGGCGAATGGCCTCGTCAACGTCTTTCGCAGACATCGCGGCTTCACTGATGAGCCGGTCTCGATACTCTTCTAGTGCCTTGATTGCTTCAGACATGATGTGTCCTCCTGCAATTACTATCGACACATTCAGGAAACACTCAGATTCGCGTCAAGGCACGAAAAAGGCCCCACTCGCCATTGAGCGGGGCCTGTAGTTCTTGTTCTTGGTTAGCTAGGGCACGCGATGCTACTCACTGCGTAGATGTGGTCTTCCATACCCACGTCAGCCATGGCCGATGCATAGGCCGTGAGTGATCCACCCGAGTCGCAGAGTTCTACAAGGTCTTCTGCTGTTGAGAGGAAGAGGCCATCTGCCTTGTACGCTTCCGCGATGCTTTCACTCTCGGCTGAGACAAGCCCCTCCAGCATGGCTGCCGTGCGCTCTACGCGCGTATCTGTCTCAGGAGTAGGTGCACACCCGGCGAAGAGAAGAGAGGCCGTTAGAACGGCTCCTATGGCCAGTAGCTTCTTCATGCCGCCTTCTCCATCTGTAGGAGTGAGTTAAGGGTCTTGATCTTGGCGTCAGCTTCGGTGAAAGTCAAGTGCCTCTTTTCCTTGAAAGGAGTGACCGTGCCATAGAGCTTCTTCTCAAGGCGTCCGATCAGAAGGAGCTGAGAGTCTGAGGCGTTCGCGTAGTCGCGGTTGAAGCCGGTCTTGGCGTTGTACTCAGCGAACATTGCTTGGATCGATGCATGATCCATAGCGAGCACTTGAGCCTTGGCCATCTCTAGTTGTTCAGGGGTGAAGACTCGTCCAGTCTGGCGAGCGATCTTGATAAGGGCATCAGCTTGCTTCTGAGTTCCCATGATGTGTGTCCAATCACAATAAGGAGATAAAGATAAAGGGATAATTCGATAAGAGTTCATCTCACTTCGTTCGAAGAACTTCTTTAAAGCCACTATCGTTCATTGGCCACCTTCGCGCAACTGATCTTCTCCCGCTTTCATGGTCTTTGTGATATGTGAGTTCCGAGCTGTGCTATATGCTTCGTTGCAATCATTGGCCTCATGTTAGGTGGGGCTGTATTGCTGTTAGTTAGCTGTGAATCCACTAAGGGGTATATAGAAAAGCCCTTCACTTCCGGATTGGACTACGGAAGTGAAGGGCTTAGGTATCTCTCACCACAAGAGGTAATTCTATTGTACAACACGATAACGAACTCTTGCGCGCTGAATGGCACTTCTTGAAACGTTCAGAGTGCGTGCCTGTTCTTCTTTACTGAGGTGTTTAGTTCGAAGATGGTCCTCAAGGCTCACTGACGGCCTTCTTCCGCCTCTACGTGCGTTCCGCTGGCTTGCGCGGACGCCGATTGAGTTCAATGACCATTGAGGGGGTGTCAGTCTCTCGGGAGCGGTGTACGCCTCCTGAGAGCGCAAGTGAAGGAGTTGCGTTCCTGCTTTGGCTATCTCGATTGCATACGCGGTGTCGGTGGAGAAGGCGTGCCGCGCTTCATTCACTATCGTTTCAAGCTCACGTTTCAGCATCCTTCTATTGTCTCATTAGCTCATGTTCATTCGCTCGGTATTGGCCTTATCTCGCTCAAGGTTGGAGTGCTGATAGCGCATAGAGCTTCGGTGATCCCGGTGGCCACCTCGGCTCATGATTTCGCCTTGGGTTGCCCCGGTCTGTGCGTAGAGTGTCAGGCCCGTGTGACGGAGGTCGTGAACGTGCACATGGTCCAGGCCAATGCTGGCTTTCAGCTTGTTGAACTCGCGGTGGAATGAGTTGTAGGAGTAGCGCGTCCCCTTGGTGTTGATGAACACAGGCGTGTCGTGCTCCGTCGTCCTGGTGTTCTTCAAGCCCTTCAAGGCGGCTGTGACGGCCTCAGGAACTGCAATCGTGCGATCCCCCTCAGGATCATGCTTCGTGCCCTTCTGCATCCCGTGGTTGGGCACCAGGTGCTTGTAGACATGGACTGTGCCGTTGGTCAGGTCCACGTCCTCCCAGTTCAGCGCGAGGGCTTCCCCGATGCGGAGAGCGCCGCCCATGACAAGAAGAAGAAGTACGCCCATCTGTGAGGAGTCCCCGGCCATGGTGCGCAACATGTGGATGTCAGCGGGTGGCACGTACTCACGCGGCGTGCTGGTGTCCTTCATGGCCCCACGGATGAGGACGGGGTTCCGGTTTATCTCGCCGTCGTACAGAGCTTGCTTCATGATCTGACTCATCAGCGAGTAGATGGCCTTACGTCCAGGTGTCTCAGGGAGCGTGAGGAACCATGCGCGCACAGCGGCGGGGGTGATCTTGCGAAGCTCTCTCTTGCCGAACGTGGGGAGGAGCCAGTTGTTGAGGTTGTACAGAGAGTTCCTGTAGCTGTCGGGAGCCAGGTCGATCTTCCGTGTCTCTAGGTACTGCAACGCGAACGTTTCGAAGGAGATGCGTCCTCCGCCGACAATCTCGCCGCTCTTGATCCGGGCGTACTCGGTGACCTCAGCAACCTTGGCTTCCTTCTCGGTGTTGAAGGTTCCGAGTGCCAGCCTCTTTCGGGTGATGGGGTCTACAACTCTTGCTTGCCACTTCCCGGATGCTGTCTTCCTTGGCATGTCGGGTCTCCTAGGGCGTGTCTCCCAAAGGTTTGGGCTGGTCGCTGGAACGCTCGGTGTGTGTCTCGAACGGAGTTGCTGACTGATGCGCAGTGGGAGCTGATTGCTCCGTTGATGCCGTCCTCGCAGGGGCGTCGTGGTCGGCCGTTCGCCGATCATCGCACCGTGGTGGAGGGCATCATCTATCGCTACCGGACCGGGATCGCGTGGCGGGACTTACCCGGGTGCTTCGGGCCGTGGCAGACGGTGTGGAAGCGGCACCGCCGCTTCAGCGGTGATGGGACGTGGGACAAGATCCACAGCGTCCTGCTGGCCCATGCCGACGCCGCCGGGCTGATCGACTGGGAAGTCTCGGTGGACTCCACGATCAACCGCGCCCATCAGCACGCCACCAACCTGCCCCGGGACACAGGGGGACCTGACGAATTACACGAATCTGCGCATCGAGCCGCCTGATCACGCCATCGGCCGCTCCCGCGGCGGCCTGTCGACGAAGATCCACCACCTGTGCGACGGGAACATGCGGCCGCTGGTGATGCTGCTCGGGCCCGGGCAGGGCGGGGACTCCCCGATGTTCGAGCACGTGATGAACGCCCTGCGGGTACCGCGCCTGGGTGGGGGCCGGCCACGCACCAGGCCCGACCGGGCGCTGGGTGACAAGGCTTACTCTTCCCGGGCCAACCGCAAGCTGTTGCGCCGGCGCGGCATCCAGGCCGTCATCCCCGAACGCGATGATCAGATCGCCAACCGCAAGCGCCGCGGCGCCAAGGGTGGTCGCCCGGTCACCTACGACACCGAGGCCTACAAGCGCCGCAACGTCGTCGAGCGCGGATTCAACATCTTCAAGCAATGGCGCGCCTTGGCCACCCGCTACGACAAACTCGCCCTGACCTATCGCGGCGGCGTCGTCCTACGCGCCATCACCATCTGGCTCAAGGCTTTAAGAGACACGCCCTAGTACGCTCGGTGTTGTGATTACTCCTCAGATTTCGTGGGCACGTCGTGGGCACAAGTTGTCTCAAGCCCTCGAAAAACCCCGGAATCACGCGGGTTTTGGTACCTCTGAGTGTACACCGACAGAATGGCTGGACACCATCAACCGACTGGCAGGAGGACGATGAACGAGCGCTGCATCCTGGTCGTCGCTCACGCGGGCCGTGTCGACACCGTCGAGGCCGCCCGTCGGGTGATCGACGCTCTTCGAGAGGCCGGAGCGCGACCCGTTCTGGCCGTCGACGATCACGAGGACCTCGCGGCCGTCGACCCGTTCTTCGTCGACACCGACGTGCTCGGGCGTTCCGTCGACCCGGCCGACCTCGAGCTGGCGATCGTGCTGGGCGGGGACGGGACGATCCTGCGTGCCGCGGAACTGGTGCGGGACAGCGGCGCACCCGTGCTCGGCATCAACATGGGGCACGTGGGCTTCCTCGCGGAGATCGACCGCGATGACATGGACAAAGCGGTGCGCCGTGTGATCGATCGCGACTACGAGGTCGAAGAACGGCTCGCGCTGTCGGTGCGGGTGAAAGATGTCGATGGCACGGTCGTCTACGAGACCTGGGCGCTCAACGAGGCGACGGTCGAGAAGGCCAGCCGTGAGCGGATGATCGAGATCGTGCTGGAGATCGATGGACGCCCCCTGTCGAGCTTCGGCTGCGATGGCATGGTCGTGTCCACTCCGACCGGATCGACCGCCTACAACTTCTCGGCGGGAGGCCCCGTGATCTGGCCCAGTGTGGAAGCGATCGCCGTGGTGCCGCTGTCTGCGCACGCGCTGTTCGCCAAGCCGTTGGTGGTCAGCCCGGACGCGTCGGTCGCGATCGAGATGCTCGAGCGCACGGACGGCTCCGGCATCCTGTGGTGCGACGGACGCCGTTCGCACGAACTGCCGCCGGGCGCTCGTGTGGTGGTGCGTCGTTCTTCACGTCCCGTGCGGCTCGCGCGCCTGCACCCCACGGCCTTCACGGACCGTCTCGTGCGCAAGTTCCAGCTGCCCGTCGCCGGGTGGCGTGGCCAGGCGACGGAAGCGACGTCGTGAGCGAGAGGTCGTCATGATCGAGGAGATGCGGATGCAGGGGCTCGGCGTCATCGCCGATGCCGTTCTGCCGCTGGGCCCCGGCTTCACCGCGGTCACGGGTGAGACCGGTGCGGGCAAGACCATGGTCGTCACCGGACTCGGGCTGCTCCTCGGCCAGCGCGCCGATTCCGGGGCGGTGCGCGCCGGTGCGTCGCAGGCATCGGTCGCCGGCGTGTGGATCGTCCCCGAACAGGGCAGCGTCGCAGAGATCGTCGCCGACGCCGGCGGAGAGCTGGAGCCCGCGGGTGGCGGCAGCGCCGAACTCTACGTGTCGCGCACGCTGAGCGCGGAAGGGCGCTCCCGCGCGAGTGTGGGTGGCCGCGCCGCTCCGGCGGGAGTACTCTCTTCGCTCGCGGAAGAGCTTGTCGTGGTCCACGGCCAGTCCGAGCAGCTGCGGCTGCGATCAGCGACCGCCCAGCGCGATGCGCTCGATCGTTTCGGTGGTGCTCCGATCGCGGAAGCCGTGAACACCTATGCGGCCGCTTTCGCTCGTTGGCGTGCGCTCGACGCCGAGATCTCGGAGATCACCGAGAACCGGGATCGGCGGGCCGAGGAAGCCACGCGACTGCGGGAGGCCATCGCACTGATCGAGGCGACCGCGCCGGAGCCGGGGGAGGACCAGGAGCTCACCGAGCGCTCCGAGCGTCTCGCCAACGCCGAGGAGCTGCGTCTCGCAGCATCTCTCGCCCACGCCGCGCTGTCGAGCGAAGACGGTGAGCCCGATGCCGCGGCGCTCGTCGCGGAGGCACGTCGCGTGCTCGAACGAGCCTCTGATGCCAAGTTGACCGAGATCGGGGAGAACCTCGCCGACATCGGCTACCGGATCGCCGACACGGCGGGGCTCCTCTCCGCCTATCTCGCCGACCTCGACGAGACCGGTCCGCATGAGCTCGCGGCGGTCGAAGAGCGGCGTGCGGCGCTCGGGACCCTGATCCGTGCCCACGGCTCGCTCGATGAGGCTCTGACTCTCTGGCAGACCGGATCCGCGCGGCTGGCCGAGCTCGACGACGACGGTGACCGCATCGAAAGGCTGATCGCCGAGCGCGATGCGGCCAGGGTCGAGCTCGACGCGCACGCCGATGCACTGACTGCGGTGCGCACCGAGGCGGCTTCTCGTCTGGGGGCCGCTGTGACGGAGGAGCTCCACGCTCTCGCCATGCCGGACGCCCGCCTCGAAGTCGCGGTCTCCGAGGGCACCGAGAGCGCCCACGGCCGAGACGATGTCGCGATCCTCCTCGCGCCCCACCCCGGCGCCGAGCCGCGATCGGTCTCGAAGGGAGCCTCTGGCGGCGAGCTCTCCCGTGTGATGCTGGCCATCGAGGTCGTGATCGCCGCGACCGACCCGGTTCCGACGTTCGTGTTCGACGAGGTCGACGCGGGCATCGGTGGCGCTGCGGCCATCGAGGTCGGACGCCGACTCGCCCGACTCGCCGAGAAGTCGCAGGTCATCGCGGTCACACATCTCGCGCAGGTCGCAGCTTTCGCCAACAACCACCTGTCGGTCGTGAAGGCCAATGACGGCGCGGTCACGGCCTCCAGCGTGCGGCGTCTGGAGGGGGAGGAGCGCGAAGCCGAGATGGCACGTCTGCTGTCGGGGCTCACCGATTCCGACGCCGCTCTGACCCACGCGCGTGAACTTCTCAGCCTCCGAGTGCCCACCGCCTGATAGGATCGAAGCCCGTGATGAACTCTTCTTCTGCGGGACCCAAGAACGACACGACCAAGCACATCTTCGTGACTGGTGGTGTCGTTTCGTCTTTGGGCAAGGGACTGACGGCGGCCAGCCTCGGAAACCTCCTCACGGCCCGCGGCCTGCGCGTCGTGATGCAGAAGCTCGACCCGTACCTGAACGTCGATCCGGGCACGATGAACCCGTTCCAGCACGGCGAGGTGTTCGTGACGGACGACGGCGCCGAGACCGATCTCGACATCGGCCACTACGAGCGCTTCCTCGACATCAACCTGTCGGAGGCGGCCAACGTCACCACTGGCCAGATCTACTCGCAGGTGATCGCCCGCGAGCGTCGCGGCGAGTACCTCGGCGACACGGTGCAGGTCATTCCGCACATCACGGACGAGATCAAGCGCCGGATGCGCCTGCAGGCGTCGGAAGACCCGCGTCCCGACGTGATCATCACCGAGGTCGGCGGCACCGTCGGCGACATCGAGTCGCAGCCGTTCCTCGAGTCCGCGCGCCAGCTGCGTCACGAGCTCGGCCGCGACAGCGTGTTCTTCGTGCACGTGTCGCTCGTGCCCTTCATGGGCGCCTCGGGGGAGCAGAAGACCAAGCCGACGCAGCATTCCGTGGCGGCCCTGCGCCAGGTCGGCATCCAGCCGGACGCCCTGGTGCTCCGCAGCGACCGCCCGGTCAGCGCGAGCAACCGCAACAAGATCGCGCTGATGTGCGACGTCGATGTCGAGGGCGTCATCAACACCGTCGACCTGCCGAGCATCTACGACATCCCCTCGACGCTGAACGAGCAGGGACTCGACTCGTACATCGTGCGCCGCCTCGGCCTCGACCAGAAGGCGGCCGACGTCGACTGGACACGCTGGAACAAGGTGCTGCACGCGGTGCACAACCCCAAGCACGAGGTGACGATCGGCCTGGTGGGCAAGTACATCGACCTCCCCGATGCCTATCTCTCGGTGACCGAGGCTCTCAAGGCCGGAGGCTTCGCACAGGAGACCAAGGTCAACATCCGCTGGATCCCCTCCGACCTCTGCGAGACCCCGGAGGGCGCCAGGGAGCAGCTGGCCCAGCTCGACGGCATCTGCGTGCCGGGAGGCTTCGGCATCCGCGGCATCGAGGGCAAGCTCGGCGCGCTGAAGTTCGCGCGTGAGCAGGGCATCCCGACGCTCGGCCTGTGCCTCGGCCTGCAGTGCATGGTCATCGAGTACGCACGCGACGTCGCCGGCATCGAAGGCGCGTCCTCGAGCGAGTTCGACCCGGAGACGGCGGAGCCCGTCATCGCCACTATGGCCGAGCAGGTCGACATCCTCGACGGAGGCGACCTCGGGGGCACCATGCGCCTCGGTCTGTACCAGGCCGCCCTCGCCGAAGGATCGCTCGCCCGTGAACTGTACGGTGCGCCCGAAGCCTCCGAGCGCCACCGTCACCGCTACGAGGTGAACAACGCCTACCGTGACCGTCTCTCGGAGGCCGGACTGGTGTTCTCCGGTCTCAACCCGGAGCTCGACCTCGTCGAGTACGTCGAGCTTCCCCGCGACGTGCACCCGTACTACATCGCCACTCAGGCGCACCCCGAGCTGCGCTCGCGTCCGACCGCTCCGCACCCGCTGTTCCGCGGACTGGTCGGCGCAGCGATCGAGCGGAACCGCGCGAGCGAGCTGTTCGACGTCAGTGCGGATGACTGAGTCGCCGCAGGACCTCCGCGACGAGCCGTTCGAACCGGAGGTCCTTCACAGCGACCTCGTATACCGCGGCAGGGTCTGGGACGTCCGCTCCGACCGTGTGCGCTACGGAGACGGTGAGATCGTCCGACAGTACGTCGATCACACCGGCGCGGTGGCGATCGTCGCCCTGGACGATGAGGGGCGCGTCCTGCTGATCCAGCAGTACCGTCACCCGATTCGGCATCGGGATTGGGAGCTCCCTGCAGGACTGCTGGATGTGGAGGGGGAGGAGCCTCTTGCCGCAGCCCGGCGGGAGCTCGCCGAAGAGGCCGACCTCGTTGCCGAGCGCTGGGAACCCCTGGTCTCCTCCTGGACGACTCCGGGCGGGAACGACGAGATCATCCACGTGTTCCTCGCGACCGGGGTCTCCTCGGCTGACGCGGCACACGACCGGGAGGACGAGGAGGCGGACATCCGGGTTGCGTGGGTGCCGCTTTCGGACGCCGTCTCGGCGGTGCTCGAGGGGCGGATGCGCAACGGCATCCTCGCCATCGGGGTGCTCGCGGCATCGCAGAGGCTGCGCGACCGGGACTGACGATGCAGCTCGAGCGCGCCCTGGACGCCTACCTGCGTCATGTCACGGTCGAGCGGGGCCTGAGTGCCCACACGGTCGCGGCGTACCGGCGTGACCTCGGCGTCTATCAGGAGTGGTTGGTCGCAGAAGGGATCGCCGACACGGCTGAAGTGACCCCTGCCGTGATCGACCGGTTCATCGCGGAGCGGGCATCTGCCCAGCCGCCGCCCGCCTCGACGAGCCTCGCGCGCCTGCAGTCGTCGGTCCGGGGCTGGCACCGTTTCCTGGCACGCGAGGGCATCGAGGCTGACGACCCCAGCGGCCGGCTCCGCCCGCCCAAGGCGCCGCGACGGCTCCCCAAAGCCCTGACCATCGAGCAGGTCGAGCGCCTTCTCGCCGCGCCATCGCCCGAGGACCCGCTCGGCATCCGCGATCGCGCGCTGCTCGAACTCCTGTATGCGACCGGAGCCCGGGTGTCGGAGGCCATCGACCTCGACGTGGACGACCTGGCACACGGCGACGTGCTGCGACTGCGGGGGAAGGGGGCCAAGGAGCGCATCGTTCCGGTGGGCTCCTACGCGCGCGCCGCCGTGGACGCGTACCTGACGCGCGTGCGTCCGGGACTGGCGGCCAAGGGACGTGCCTCTGCCCGACTGTTCCTCGGCGCTCGGGGCGCCCCGCTCTCACGCCAGAGCGCCTGGCTCGTCATCCGCGCTGCCGCCGAGAGAGCGGAGATCACGGTCGACGTCTCCCCGCACACCCTGCGGCACTCGTTCGCGACGCATCTCCTGCAGGGTGGGGCGGATGTGCGCGTGGTCCAGGAGCTCCTCGGGCATTCATCGGTCGCGACGACGCAGATCTACACCCACGTCTCCGTCGACGCGCTCCGCGACATCTACGCGACGTCGCACCCGCGCGCCCGATGAGGGGTGCCGCACCGGCCCGATCGCTCTGCCGCGCGCCGATCGCTCTGCCGCGTGCCGAGGCGGCCGGAGAACCGCATGGCCGGTACAATCGACCAAGCACGACGGAGCAGGAGAACGGGTGGCTGAGAAAGTGGCGAAGTCCAGGGCGAAGGCGCAGAAGGCCGACGAGACCCCCATGGGACCCACCGGCCGTCCGTATCACGGCTTCCCGATCCCCGAGCCGCTGAAGTCCCACGGCCCTGCACGCATCATCGCGCTGTGCAACCAGAAGGGCGGCGTCGGAAAGACGACCACGTCGATCAACCTCGCCGCGTCGCTGGCCGAATACGGCCGGAAGGTGCTGGCGGTCGACTTCGATCCCCAGGGCGCGCTCTCTGCGGGCCTCGGTATCCCCACCCACGACGTGCCGACGATCTACGACCTGCTGTTGGACACCAAGCGCGACGCCCACGATGCGATCGTGCACTCGAGCGTCGAGGGCCTCGATGTCATGCCGGCGAACATCGATCTCTCCGCTGCCGAGGTGCACCTCGTCAACGAGGTCGCGCGAGAGACGATCCTCGCCCGCGTCCTGCGCCAGGTGGCGGGGGAGTACGACGTCATCCTGATCGATTGCCAGCCTTCGCTCGGCATCCTCACCGTGAACGCGCTGACGGCGGCCCACGGTGTGATCATCCCGCTCGAGTGCGAGTTCTTCGCCCTGCGCGGGGTCGCGCTGCTGATCGAGACGATCGACAAGGTCCGCGACCGGCTCAACCCTTCGATCACGATGGACGGCCTGCTGGCGACGATGTACGACCCGCGCACGCTGCACTCCCGTGAGGTGCTCGAGCGTGTGGTCGAGGCATTCGGCGACGATGTGCTGGAAACCGTGATCGGCCGCACCGTGAAGTTCCCTGACGCCTCCGTGTCGGGCGTGCCGATCACCGAGTTCGCCCCCGAGCATGCCGCCGCTCAGGCGTATCTGCGGCTGGCGCGGGAGCTGGTCGCCCGTGGCGCCGTCGCCTGACGAAGCACCCGTCGACCCGTCGCTCCAGGAGAGCGCAGACGAAGGAGCGTCCGCCGAAGCCAGCGGCTTCACGGTCTCGCTGTCGAACTTCGACGGCCCCTTCGACCTGTTGCTGAACCTCATCTCGAAGCACGAGATGGACATCACCGAGGTATCGCTGAGCGCGGTCACCAACGAGTTCATCGCGTACCTCGGCCAACTCGACGACGACGAGGACCTCGATCAGGCGTCCGAGTTCCTGGTCGTGGCCGCGACCCTGCTCGACATGAAGGTCGCCGGTCTTCTCCCTCAGGGCGAGCTGGTCGACGCCGAGGCGGTGGCTCTGCTCGAGGCACGCGACCTGCTGTTCGCGCGCCTGCTGCAGTATCGGGCCTTCAAGGAGGTCTCGACCTGGTTCGCCCGCTGTCTGCAGCGCGAAGACCGTCGTCACGTGCGCGCTGTCCGTCTGGAGGAGAAGCACCGACGTCAGACGCCGGAGCTCGTGTGGTCCTTGAGTGTGGACGACTTCGCCGCTCTCGCCCTCCTGGCCTTCGCCCCGAAGGAGATCCCGCACGTCGGGCTCGATCACCTGCACGCGCCCCTGGTCAGCATCCGCGAACAGGCGGCGATCGTGGTGACGCTGCTGCGCGGCACCGAGTCGGTGAGTTTCCGCGAACTCGTGGCCGGCGTGACCGAGCCGGGCATCGTCGTGGCACGGTTCATCTCCGTGCTGGAGCTCTACCGGCACGCGGCGCTGTCGTTCGAACAACTGGAACCGCTCGGCGAGCTGACGCTGCGCTGGGCAGCCGACTCCTGGTCGGATGAGACGCTGGCGACCCTGGGAGCCGACTATGACCGATGACGTGACGGACGAGACGAACGCCGACCTGGCCGGTGCTGAGGAGATTCCTCTGACCGAGCGGATCGAGGCGATCCTCTTCATCGTGGATGAGCCGATCGGTCTCGTCGCCCTGGCCGCCGCGGTCGGCTCGCCGGTCCCGGCCGTGCGCCAGACCCTGGAGATGCTGGTCGAGGACTACGACGGGCGCGGGAAGGGGCCGCGACGCGGCTTCGAGCTTCGGGAGGTCGGCGGCGGGTGGCGTCTCTACGTCAGGGAAGAGCTCGACGACGTGGTGGCGGCATTCATCGGCGGTCAGGCTCCTGCACGTCTCTCGCAGGCCGCCCTGGAGACCCTGGCCGTCATCGCCTACAAGCAGCCGGTCACGCGCAGCCAGGTCGCCTCCATCCGCGCGGTGAACGTGGACTCCGTCGTCCGCACGCTCGTCGCTCGCGGACTGATCACCGAATTGTTCGCAGACTCCGAGACCGGTGCGATCAACTATGGAACCACCGACGCGCTCCTCCAGCATCTGGGCATCAACTCCCTCGACGAGCTGCCCCCGATCTCCCCGCTGCTCGACGATGGTGCAGACGGATTCGACGAAGGGACCATCCGATGACCGGCCACGACGCCTCGAACGCAGCCTCGAACGCAGCCTCGAACGCAGCCTCGAACGATTCCGGGGCTGCACCCGAAGGCGTGCGCCTGCAGAAGGTGCTCGCCGCTGCAGGAGTCGCTTCACGCCGCGTGGTCGAGCAGTACATCACCGAAGGCCGCATCCGCGTCAACGGCATCGTGGTCTCCGAACTCGGGAGACGGATCGACCCGGAGAACGACCTCGTCGACGTTGACGGCACCGCCGTGCAGCTCGACGTCTCGAAGCGCTACGTCATGCTCAACAAGCCCACCGGTGTCGTGAGCAGCATGAAGGACGAGAATGGCCGCCCCGATCTGCGCCGGTTCACCGCCGACTACGAGGAGCGGCTGTACAACGTCGGACGGCTGGATGCCGAGACGAGCGGTCTGCTCATCCTGACCAACGACGGCGCGCTCGCTCATGTGCTGGCGCACCCGTCGTTCGGCGTGACCAAGGTGTACATCGCGAAGGTCGAGGGAACGGTGCTGCCACAGACGATCTCGAAGCTCACCAAGGGCATCGAACTGGAGGACGGACCGATCGCCGCCGACAAGGCGCGGCTTCTGGACACCTCACGAGGGTCGAGCCTGGTGGAGTTGACACTGCACTCCGGTCGCAACCGCATCGTCCGTCGGATGCTCGCGGCCGTCGGCCACCCGGTCACGGAACTGGTCCGCCGACAGTTCGGTCCGCTCCACCTGGGAACCCTCCCGGCCGGAAAGACGCGGGAACTGAGTAAAATCGAACTCGGCGCGCTTTTGACCCTGTCGCGCCGTGATTCCGGTGTCGCCGAGGCGCCAGGCGAGCAGGAGAGCGAATGACCGATACGACGAGTGCGCCCGCGGGGCGGAGAGCGGGCTTCGTCGCGCCGCGTCTCTCCGGGACCGTCCGCATCGTCGGCGCGGGCCTCCTCGGCGCGAGCATCGGTCATGCCCTCCGTGCGAAGGGGGTCGACGTGGTGCTGTCCGACGCCTCGCCGGCCCAACTGCGCCTCGCGGTCGACTACGGCGCCGGCCGGATCGCGGCGGAGGACGACGCCCCCTCTCTCGTGGTGGTCGCCGTTCCGCCCGATGTCACGGCAGACGTGATCCAGGCCGAGCTCGACCGGTTCCCGCAGGCGGTGGTCACCGATGTCGCCAGTGTGAAGCTCGAGCCGTTCCGCACTCTTCAGACGCGCGGCGTGGACCTCGCCCGCTACATCGGCTCGCATCCCCTCGCCGGCCGTGAGCGCGGTGGGGCGATCTCCGCCCGCGCTGACCTCTTCATCGGTCGCCCCTGGGTCGTGTGCCGAGACGCGGAGACGAGAGCTTCCGATCTCGCGCTCGTCGAGGCCCTCGCCCTCGATGTGGGAGCGACGCCGCTCGAGATGACCCCGGAGGAGCACGACCGTTCTGTCGCGCTGATCTCGCATGTGCCGCAGGTGGTGGCGAGTCTGCTCGCCGGTCGCCTCGCAGAGGCCGAGGAAGGGGCGCTCCGTCTCGCGGGCCAGGGCGTCCGCGACACGACGCGCATCGCTGCGTCGGCACCGGAACTCTGGGTGCAGATCCTCGGGGCGAACGCCGAACCGGTGGTCGAGATCCTCGATGCCCTCGCTTCCGACCTCGGTGAGATCTCCGACGCCCTGCGCGATCCGGCCGCCCCCGGCGCCCGCCGCACGGTAGCCGAGACCATCCGCCAGGGCAACGACGGGGTCGAGCGTCTTCCCGGCAAGCATGGACAGAACCAGCGCTTCGACACCCTCGTCGTCATGATCGACGACACCGCCGGGCAACTCGGGCGGCTCTTCGGCGAGCTGGGTGAACTCGGAGTCAACGTCGAGGACCTGCGCCTCGAGCATTCGCCGGGAGCGCAGTTTGGCCTCGCCGAGATCAGCGTCGACCCGGCGGCTCTGCACGGCGCGATCACCGGGCTCCAGGAACGCGGCTGGCGTATCGCGGGGAGCACCAATGACTGACATCTCATTCTCCGCCGCGGAGGCGCACGTGACCGACGCGCACAAGTTCATCGCGATCGACGGCCCCGCCGGCTCCGGCAAGTCCAGCGTTTCCAAGGCTGTGGCGCGCAAGCTCGGCTTCGGGTACCTCGACACCGGGTCCGCCTACCGTGCGCTCGCTTGGCATGTGCTCGACCGCGGGGCCGACACGGACGACTCCGAGGCCGTCCTCGCTGCGGCGACCGACTTCCCCGTGCGACTGGGCCTCGACCCCGACGACCGCACGGTGCTCGTCGGAGACGTGGAGGTCACCGAGGCCATCCGCGACCCGCGAGTCTCCGGAGCGGTGAGCGGCGTGGCGCGCGTGCCCGAGGTGCGAGCACAGGTCAACGAGCTCTTCCGCCGGCTGGTAGCCGAGTCGTCGTACCCCGCCGTCGTGGTGGAGGGACGTGACATCACGACCGTGGTGGCACCGGACGCCCCTGTACGGATCCTTCTCACCGCAGCCCCCGAAGTGCGGGCTGCGCGACGTGCCGGTGAACTCGCCGGCGAGAATGCGGCTGCTGTCGCCGCGGCATTGCACAAGCGCGATGCCTCAGACAGTGCCGTCGTCGACTTCCTGAACGCTGCAGAAGGCGTCGAGGTCGTCGATTCGACGGAGCTCGATTTCCCCCAGACCATCGACGCCGTCCTCACGGTGATCGAACGAATCCAAGGAGCACCCCGTGGCTGACGACGAATACGAAGGCGGCCCCGACCAGCTCGCCGAGAAGATGGACCAGCTCGACGAGCATCTCGCCGAGCAGCGTGCGGAGACCCTCCGCGCCGGCCTCTCCGACTACGAGCTGGACGACGAGGACGCGGAGCTCCTCGCGGGCATCACGCTCGGCGAGGACGGCATCCACTACAGTCCCGCACTTCCCGTGGTGGCGATCGTCGGACGGCCGAACGTGGGCAAATCCGCGCTCGTGAACCGCATCCTTGGTCGCCGTGAGGCCGTCGTGGAGGACACCCCCGGTGTGACCCGCGACCGCGTGACGTACAAGGCGGAGTGGGGAGACCGTCGCTTCTCGCTCGTCGACACGGGCGGGTGGGAGCCGGACGCTCGCGGCATCGACCGCTCTGTCGCGATGCAGGCGGAGGTGGCGATCGACCTCGCCGACCTGGTGCTGTTCGTCGTCGACGCCATGGTGGGTGCGACCTCGACCGATGAGCACGTGGTGAAGCTGCTGCGCAAGAGCGGCAAGCCCGTGTTCCTGGTCGCCAACAAGATCGATGACGCCCGGCAGGAGCCGGAGACCGCAGCTCTGTGGAGCCTCGGTCTCGGCGAACCGCACCCGGTGTCCGCCATCCACGGACGCGGTGTCGCCGATCTGCTCGACGCCGTGATGAAGAAGCTTCCCGAGGTCTCGGCGGTCGCCAAGCAGGAGATCGGCGGACCCCGCCGGGTCGCCATCCTCGGTCGCCCGAATGTCGGCAAGTCGTCGCTGCTGAACAAGGCGGCCGGCGAGGAGCGGGTGGTCGTCAACGATCTCGCCGGCACCACGCGCGATCCGGTCGACGAGGTCGTGGAGCTGGGCGGCAAGATGTGGCGTCTGGTCGACACCGCCGGCATCCGTCGTCGCGTGCACATGGCGCAGGGCGCGGACTTCTACGCGTCGCTGCGCACCTCCGCTGCGCTGGAGAAGGCGGAGGTCGCTGTCGTCGTGCTCGACGTCTCCGAGTCGATCAGCGAGCAGGACGTGCGCATCATCGACCTGGTGCTGGAGTCGGGTCGTGCACTGGTCCTCGCGTTCAACAAGTGGGACCGCCTCAACGACGACGATCTCGAGAACGCCGATCGTCGTCGCTACCTCGAGCGGGAGATCGAGCAGGACCTCGCACACGTCGCCTGGGCCCCGCGCGTGAACATCTCCGCGAAGACCGGGCGTCACCTCGACAAGCTCGTTCCCGCCTTGGAGACCGCGCTGGAGAACTGGGACCGTCGTATTCCGACGGGCAAGTTCAACGCGTTCCTCGCGGAACTCGTGGCGGAGCACCCGCACCCGCTGCGTGGAGGCAAGCAGCCGCGCATCCTGTTCGGTACGCAGGCATCGACGCGCCCGCCGACGTTCGTGCTGTTCACGACCGGTTTCCTCGACCCCGGGTACCGCCGGTTCATCCAGCGGCGTCTGCGCGAGCTCTACTCGTTCGAGGGCACGCCGATCGTGATCAACATGCGCGTGCGCGAGAAGCGTCAGCGCTGATCTGTTCCGGCGCATGTCGCGCCGTGGTGCCGTCGCCCCGATGCTGTGAAAGGCTGAGTGTGTGACTGTCGTACCTCCTGCTTCCGGTGAGCCGCGTCGCCCCGAGGGGCCGCGGAATCCCGGCGATGCCTGGGTGATCTCGGAGTCGGGGGAGAAGTACTGGGGGCGCTTCGGCGCCGCCGGTCTTCTCGCGTACGATCCCGCGCGCGGGATCCTGCTGCAGCACCGCGTCTCCTGGAGCCACTTCGGGGGGACGTGGGGGCTTCCCGGCGGGGCGCTGCACGAGGGGGAGAGCGCGATCGACGGAGCCGTCCGCGAAGCCCAGGAAGAGGCCGGCGTGCCCGACGGTGCTGTGCGCGCCCGGTTCACGAGCGTGCTCGACCTCGGGATCTGGTCGTACACGACCGTCATCGCCGACGTGCAGGTGCCGTTCGAGCCGGTGATCAGCGACCCCGAGAGCGTCGCCCTGGAATGGGTGCCGGTGGATGAGGTCGACGCCCGCCCTTTGCACCCGGGGTTCGGGGCGTCGTGGCCTGCGCTGCGGGCGCTGCTCGGGACGCGTCCTGCGATCGTGGTGGATGCGGCGAACGTCGTCGGTTCGGTCCCGGACGGCTGGTGGAAGGACCGCGCCGGAGCGGCGGCTCGACTTCGCGGCCGTCTCGAACGCTTGGCTGTTCCCGCCGAGGAGCTGGAGCTCGGGGGAGATGCGTGGTTCCCCGAGGTCTCGCTGGTGGTCGAGGGACAGGCGCGAGGCCTCCCCGACGAACCGGGACCCGTCAGCCTGGTACGTGCCGAGGCTGAGGGCGACGACGCGATCGTCGCTGAGATCGAGCGTCGGGTCGCGGGCGAGGAATCCGTCGTCGCCGTCACCAGCGACCGCGGCCTCCGGGAACGGGCCGAGCACGCGGGTGCCGCGTACATCAGATCGGCGGGATGGCTGCTCGAGTTGCTCGACGCGCAGGGCTGACGTCGAGTCCCTGCGTCGCGGTCCGGTCACCGTCGACCCGGAAGCCCGGCGTCAGACGAATATCACCCTTCGAGGGGGCGAATCGGCGTAGTCCCGGCCCAGTGGGCTGTGCCAGGTGACGCTGCCGTCTTTCTCCTGCTGAGCGGTCCACCGATGCGCCTCCGGAATGTCCGGGTGCTTGAGCGTGTGGTGATTCCGACAGAAGTGCGCGAGATTGTCGAGCGCGGTCGTGCCGCCCTTCGCATGATCGTGGTTGTGGTCGATCTCGCAGCGGTGCACCGGCATCCGGCATCCCGGGAACCGGCAGTGTCGGTCGCGCGCGCGGAGGAAACGCCGCATGCCCTCGGTCGGCGTATAGGTGTCGGTCTCCACGACCATGCCGGACGGGTCGAGGAACAGGCGGCTCCAGCCCGTGTTGCGCGCTGCGAGCTCGCGCGCGACGTCGGGGTGCAGCGCTCCGTGCCCGTCGAGCTCCGCCGGGTCGTCGTCAGCGCCGGTGAGGGTGCTGGCTGCGATCGTCACCTGCACGCGGGCCTGGATGCCGTCGAGGCCGTCCCCGTGGGCGGCGCTCGGGTCTGCCGTGAGGAGCAGATCAGCGAAGAGGTCGGCCTGGGTCTGTGCCCACGTACGGGTGTCCGCCGGGAAACGCACGACGTCGGGGTCGGCCGTGAACGTGCTCACGTCGATGCCACGGATCACACGGTCATCGAGGATGTCGAACACCGGATCGTCGAGGGGGATGTCCTCGGGGCTGATGCCCTCACGCCCGTCGTCGAACCACCAGGGCGGAGGAACGACATCTCTGTCATCCCGGGCGCGTACGACCGCTCGTGTCATCTGATTCAGTCGGTCGGCGATGGCGGTGGCGATCCACTCGGGCAGCACGGCGGTGAGCAGCGCGAGCCCGTCGTCGAGCGACTTCACCGTCACGCACCGTTCCTCGGCCGCACGTCGGTGTCTGTCGACGAGCGTCTCGCCGACGAGGGCGGCGACGACCTGTCGAGCGTGCGCCTTGGTGCGCGCTGCGGTGTCCTGCTCGGCGACCACCAGCACCGCCGTCTCGAACAGCTCCATGACTGCCGGATCGATCTTGCGGTTGCGGATGGCCTCGGCCACGATGGCGCTGGCCCTGGCGATCTCGCGAACGTGTCCAGCGCTGACAGTGCCGCGCGAGAACGAGGAGCGGGTCGCGGGGAGATGGCCGACCAGGGCCTGGGCGTCTGCGAAGGCGAACTCCATGGACCCCTTCGGCAGGCGGCCGGCGGCCGAGAACTCCGCGACCATCGACCGGTAGATCGCCTCGCGGTGGAACGGGCTCGAGGCGACATCGGCATCGTGGATGGCGATCTGCTCCGTGAGCAGCTCGGCTGCCTCAGCTTCGAGTGCGGCGATGCGGCGACGGGTCGCGACCCAGGCGTCGAGAACTCGACGACGTTCCTCGAGATCGAGGTCGAGGTCGGGTTTCTTATCGTTCGCCATGCACTCAGTTTAGAACAAAGCTTCGAAAACGAGAAGGTGCGGCCGCGATGCATGCCGAGATATCAGCTCGGGAGATCGTCGTTGCGGCCGCGCAACCGATCGATGTCGCGTCGTTCGCGTTTGGTCGGTCGCCCCGCTCCGCGGTCGCGTACGCCCAGTGCTGCCTGAGGCTCTCGTTCGGGCGTCCGGTCGTCGTAGGCGAGAGCGGCGACGGGAGCGCCGACACGCTTGACGAGCAGCTGGCGGACGAAGAGGATTCGATCGAACCCGGCGATCCTGATGCGGACCTCGTCGCCCACCCGGATCTGCTGCGCGGCCTTCACCCTGTCTCCGTTCACGCGTACATGCCCCGCGCGGCATGCCGTCGTCGCCGCCGAGCGCGTCTTGTAGACGCGGATCGCCCAGAGCCAGCTGTCGATGCGTGCGGCATCCATCAGGAACTCCTCTTCCTCAGTGCCACGAGAGCGCCGGCGACGATCAGTCCCTGCCCGATCGTGTAGGTGAGCATCACGGCGGGGCTGCTCCAGGGCGGCAGGGAATCGGGGAGGAAGAGTCGGAAAGCGAGGATCGTGTCGCTCGCGAGGAAGAACGACCCTCCGACGGCGATGACGGGATGGCAGCGCGCGGACAAGGCGGCGGTCCCCGCGAGCACCAGTCCGTAGAGAGCGACGGCGACGAGAAGGCCACCGGTGTGCGGACCGAGCACGGCGATCATGGCGACCCACCAGCCGGCGTACACGAGAGCCCACCAGGGCATGCGCCGGGTCGACAGGTGACGTGCGAAGAGCAGGATGTAGGCCACGTGGGCGATGCCGAAGAACAGCAGCATCAGGGGCAGTTCGGGGCCGCCGGGGAAGAATGTCCCGGCTCCGTCGCCGAGCCAGGAGAAGAACACGGCGGCAAGCAGCAGGATCAGCGCGGAGCGCGGAACGAGGCGTCGCGCAGAGACCACGACCGGAACGGCCAGCAGTGGCATCAGGAGCAGTTTGGTGGGTGCGGCGAGCGGGCTGTCGACCGCCAGCAGGACGACGTGGAGGAGAGACACGACGGTGTAGGGGAGGAACGCGGAGGCGAAGAGTACGCGGCGCCGCTCGAACTCGTCGTCGTGTCGCGGCACCGACGGGGCCTGCGACCTGTCCCTCATGGCGCTGCTGTTCACGATTCGACGGTGACCTCGACGACGCTGTCGTCGACATCGAGATGCACAGCCGGCCAGTATCCCTCGGGGAAGTGCTCGCCGCAGCCGTCGGTCAGATGGAGAACGACCGTGCCGTCGGCGGCCGCTTCGATGGCCTCGACGGCGAGGTCTGTGCTGGCCTCGTCGAGTTCGAGACTTCCCGGTTCGCCGGCGCTGAACTTCGTGACGACGGCATCCGTGGCGATGCGTCGCACGATGTCGAGTCGCTTCACCGTGTCGCGCAGTCGGGGGAGCAGAGGTTCGACCTCATCAGGGGCCGTGCCTTCCATCATCAACTCGAGGTCGGTGCCGTGGACCGAGATCGTGCCGACGAACCAATCGTGTGTCAGCACCGTCCCATCGGTGAGCTCCGAACGTGCACGCGTGAACGTGCCGAGCTCGGGATCGTCGATGGTCGGAGTCTCGTTGCTCATGACTTCACGCTAGCGGCTTCTCATCGGTTGCGATCATCCGTCGTCATCGAAGGAGAGTGCCACGAGCGTGCGGCCCGGCTTGAGCTCGACCCGTTCCATGAAGCCGGCCGCGAGGAACGTTCCGAGCGTGCCGTGGAAGAGGTCGTTGGAGCGCTGCTTCTCGCCGCGGGTATCGACGGGATACCCCTCGATGAGGCGCGCCCCGGATTCTCGGGCGTACTCCACGGCCGCGCGCAAGAGCTCCAGGTTGAGCCCGCCGCCACGGCGCTCTCGACGCACCACGAAGCACGTCACCGCCCAGACCGACTCGTCATCGAACGGCTCCGTGCTCGCCGCCGCGATGATGCGCGTGCGAGCAACCCTGGCTTGGCGCGTGCGGGGGCCGATGCGGATCCAACCGGCAGCCTCGCCGTCGACGTAGGCGACGATCCCCGGAGGCGGCCCCTCGTCGATCTCGGTGCGGAACATCTCGGTGCGCTGCGGCGTCGTGGTCGCGCTCCAGTCCTTGTTGCTCAGTACGGGCCAGATGCACTGGCAACTGGCGCCGTCCCCGCCACCCGTGAGCGCGTGCTGGACATCATCCCAGCGTGCCGTCGTCGCCAGCTCGGTCGTGATCGTCGCCATGACGCGACGCTACGCGGGGCATCCGACACTCGCAACGCCTCGGTTCGCGGAGGGGGTGCGGATACGGCTAAGATAGGGGAGTTGCCTGCGCGAGAGTGCAGAACAACGGGCTGTGGCGCAGCTTGGTAGCGCACTTGACTGGGGGTCAAGGGGTCGCAGGTTCAAATCCTGTCAGCCCGACCGATAAGCCCCGGAGGACCGCAAGAACACGCGGGACTCCGGGGCTTTCTTCATGCCGTCTCAGCGGCGTCGATGACCTCGTTCGCGCGTCCGCCGAACGGCCTACATACGGTGGTCGCTGTGTTCCCTAGGTTGGTGACAACGGGGGTACGATCCATCAGCGGAGGGCTTATAAGAAAGATGCGAAACGCTGGATGCCGGACTGCCGTTCTCGTAGCGCTCGTCTCGCTGTCCCTCGCGATGGTGGCGTGCTCCACGACGACGACGATCGACAGTTCACGCCACACCCTCTATTCGGATGTGTCCGTGCTCTCGGGAGACAGCGAGGCGATCGTCGACGTCGTCGTGAAGAGCCAGGAGGTCGTGCAGGAAGAGATCCCGTACACGCTCTCCACGGTAACGGTCATCGCACCTCTCCGGCCCAAGGGTCTCGCCTCGAACAGGGAGGCGGCGGCAGAGGTGACTCCAGAGGAGCAGATCGTCATCCGGCAGATGGGATCCGTCGACGAAGAGGAAGTTCCTGCGCCGCTTCTGGAAGTCGGACACCGATATCTCCTCTTCATCACCTCGACGAAGCTCGAGGGCGACGCTGCCTCCCAGTTCTACGTCACAGGCGTGTCTGCAGGGATCTATCGAACGGAGAGCTCCGCTGGTGCGCGCGGCGGCGATGTCACGTACACCCACGTCGATCGAGGCAGCGGCGACGATCTGCCTCCCACGCTGACGGCCGCGGACCTTGCGGGTTAGTGGAGGCGTGAGCGTTCTTGTGAACCTCTGTGCGCCGAGAGGCAACTGAGACGAAGCGGCAGACCCGTTCCCCTGCCGCGATTCTCTCCCTGCGGCTGGGGGGAGCGGAGCGCATCAGCTTCGCTCCGCACGAGTAGCGGACCCTTTCGGACCTCAGCGACGGATGGTCGGAGTGGGGTAGCCCAGCATGCCCCATTCCGCGTAGGTGATCGGCCTGTTCACGGTGGGGCCCGCGTACCAGATGGTGGGGTCGCCATTGAACTTGTACAGCTGATCTCCGGGGAAGCGCATCGCGACCGTCGGAGTCGGATACCCCTCAGCCGCCCATTGCTTCTGAGTGATCGGCCCGCCCTTGCCCGCAGCGAAGTCTGTCAGGAAGGCGATGTTCCCATCCCAGGAGAGCTTCACGAAGCCCTGCGTCGAGCGTTTCTCGAACGGCTGGAACCCGGACGCCTGCCACTCCGCGTAGGTCAGCGCGTGTTTCACCCCGCCCGCGTCCTGGACGAAGATCTGCGACGACCCGGCCCACTGGTAGTAGACCGAGTCCTTGATCCAGCCGGCGATTCGCGGAGTTGGGCGCCCGACCCTGTTCCACTCGTCGAGTGTGAGGTGCCGCCAGATCCAGCGCGACTGAGGCGTGCCGAACATCGTGACGGCGCTGATCGTCGTCGACCAGGGGTATCTGACGTAGTCGGTCGGTGCGGAGAACGGAGGGGGAGAGCCGGCCGCCTGCCATTGGGCGAAGGTCAGCGGGATGATCGCCGAGGGCGTCACGGCCCACACGGTGTTGTCGTACCTCGTGACGTAGTACTTCACGGGCTCGCTGGGCTGTGTGGGACCCACCACGTAGTTCTCGAAGTCCACCGACGCGGCGAACCCCTGCTGCGACGGTGTGCCGTTGACCCAGAGTGAGACGTGCACATGGGCCCCGTACCCGTTCTCGCTGCCGAATCCGGAGGCGCCGGAGTATGCGATGACCTGCCCGCGCGTGACCCGTGTCCCGACGGCAACGATGCTCGACAACAGATGCAGATACCGGAGATAGTTTCCGTCGTCTGCGCGAAGGGCGAGGTATCGACCGGTCGCCGTCGACGTGGAGTCCTTGCGGTCGATGATCACACCGTCCGTCGCGGCCCTGACGGCGGTGCCGACCTCGACCGCGTAGTCCGTCCCCGGCTCCGCGGACGGGGGATTGCGGTTCTTGTGTCCCTGCCACGAATCGGAGATGCGAACATCGCCGCAGGGGCGGAGATAGGTTCCGGCGGCGGTGGCGCTCAGCCCTGGGGAGAGGACGTCCGCGCTGACCGCGGCTGCGCCGAGCAGGGTGCCCGCCCCGAAGAGCATGGCGCGCCGGGAGAGGGTCGGCTGTGGTCGCGGTGTCGGTGGCGAGTCATCTGCGTCCGTGCCGCACACTAGCGGTCGCCTCCCTCGTTCTCGCCTCGGATCAGCCGCTGGATCTGGTCTTCGGGCAGGTCGGTGATGGATCCGGAAGAGAGCTCGAGCACGGGAGCGGAAGGGGTGCCGCCGATCGTGCACAGTGAGTGCCCGTCGATTCCTCCAGTGTGAGCGGGGACGATCACGAGCCACTCCGGGTCGACCGTGCGGTGTTCGATCCGGGCACTGTCGAGGTCGAACCGGACGTCGGGAGCGAACGTCGACACGGTCGCATCGACACAGATCTGAGCCAGCTCGTCGTAGGTGAAGGCCCCGTAGTCCGCGTCATCGGTCGGCGGCGTCGGAGTGCTGGTGGGGTCGCCGGTCGGCTCGGGCTGGGGGGTCGAGGTCGAGGTCGCGGTGGCGGTGGGGGTGGGAGTGGCGGTGGACGTCGGTGCTGTCGGCTCCGCAGCACACCCGGCGGCAACGGTGGCCAGAGCGCCGAAGAGTGCGACGACCGCGATCAGACGTGTGGGGCGACGGGGATTCATACCTTCGAATGTAGCGGTCCGGGTCGCCCCTCGCGGGGATCTCGACCCGTCGCCGCGCGGAGTGTTCAGCAGAAATCGAGCACTTCATCGCCCCAGGAGGGGGTTGCGCCGGCGTGGCACAGGGTTAGCCTGAACGCGAATACATCCGACGGACACATCCGCACAAGCACATCCGAACAAGCAAGGAGTATCCGCATGGCACACCGGATCGGCTACCTCATCGGAAGCCTCGCCCATGACTCGATCAACCGCGTCGTCGCGACCGCGCTCGTGAAGCTGGCCCCGCCAAGCCTGAAGATGGTCGAGATCCCGATCCGCGATCTGCCGCTGTACAACCGTGACGACGAACTCGATCCGGTCGCCGCTGTGACCACGTTCAAGCACGCGGTCGAGCGCGCGGAGGGGCTCCTGATCGTGTCGCCGGAGTACAACCGCTCGATCCCCGGCGCCCTGAAGAACGCGATCGACTGGGGGTCGCGGCCGTGGGGTCACAACTCGTTCGCCCGCAAGCCCACCGGCATCATCGGAGCCTCCACCGGCGCCATCGGCACCGCGGTGATGCAGTCCTCGATGCGCAGTGTGCTGAGCTTCCTCAACGCCCCTCAGCTGAACGCCCCCGAGGCGTATCTGACCTACCGTCCTGAGATGTTCGGCCCCGACGGCACGGTCGAGGATGCCGGCACGAAGAAGTTCCTCGAGCACTACATGGAGGAGTACGCCGCCTTCGTCGAACGCGTGCTCTCCCTCACGGCACCCGGCCACGTCGGTGACCAGGACTGAGCTTCGAGGCAGGAGTCAGCTTCCGGAGCGGGCGACTGCCGCCATGACTGCGGACAGACTCGCGGAGAGCACGGACCGTCCGCGGCCGGCCGACCACGAGCTTCCCGCCGAGGTGCGGTGCTCGAGCAATGTCAGAGCATCGCTCTCCGCCCCCGATCCGACGCTCGTCTGGTGGAGCCCGACGATGTTCACGCGCACGCCATGGGCGGAGAGCGCCGCAGTGAGAGCCTCGATCGGGCCGCCTTCACGGTGGACCGTCGTGTGCTCGCGGCCCTCGACCTGGAGTGTGATGCGCGTGCGTGGGTTCCCCTCGCCGTCGGCGGAGTCGTAGGAGATGAGGCAGATCCCGGAATCACTGCCCGAAACGGCGCGGAGGTAGACCGCTTCGAAGACGTCCCACAACTCTGCCGCCGTGACCTCGGCTCCGGTCGCGTCGGTGTGCCGTTGCACGTGCCGGGCGAAGTCGATCTGCAGGCGCCGAGGCAGCTCGACCCCGTACTCGCTCTCCAGCAGATATGCGATACCTCCCTTGCCCGACTGCGAGTTGACGCGGATCACGGCGTCGTAGTCGCGACCGATGTCCGCGGGGTCGATCGGCAGATAGGGGACCCGCCACTCGATCTCCCGCTCATCGCGGCCCTCCGCGGCGGCGCGGGCGCGGTGCTCGGCGAAGCCCTTCTTGATCGCATCCTGGTGCGTGCCGCTGAACGCCGTGTGCACCAGATCGCCGACGTAGGGGTGGCGGGCGTGCACCTCGATCCGGTTGCAGTGCTCGACGGTGCGGCGGATCTCGTCGATGTCGGAGAAGTCGATCATGGGATCCACGCCCTGCGCGTGGAGGTTCAGCGCGAGCGTCGCGATGTCGACGTTGCCCGTGCGCTCGCCGTTTCCGAAGATGCAGCCCTCCACCCGCTGCGCTCCGGCCAGCACCGCGAGCTCGGCGCAGGCGATACCCGTCCCGCGGTCGTTGTGGGGATGCACGGAGAGGATCACGGAGTCACGGCGTGCGAGGTTCTTGTGCATGTACTCGATCTGATCCGCGTACACGTTCGGGGTGGCGATCTCGACCGTCGCCGGCAGATTGAGGATCACCGGCCGCTCGGGGGTGGCCTGCCACAGCTCGGTCATCGCATCGCAGATGTCGATCACGTAGTCGGGTTCGGTCAGGTTGAACACCTCGGGGGAGAACTCGAAGCGCACGTTCGGCAGATGCCCGGCGAGCTCCCACACGTCGCGGCCGCCGGAGAGGATGAGCTGCTTCAGCTCCTCGGGCTCGTGCCCCAGCACCAGGCTGCGCCACGCGGGGGCTGTCGCGGTGTACATGTGGATCACGACCTGGTTGGCGATGCCGCGGATCGAGTCGACCGTCCGTTCGATGAGATCGCGGCGCGCGGGGGTGAACACCACGATCGTCACGTCCTCCGGCGCGATGTCGCTGTCCGCGATCAGCCGCACGAAGTCGTAGTCGGTCTGTGACGCCGACGGGTATCCCACTTCGATCTCCTTGTACCCCATCCGCACCATCAGCTCGAAGAACCGGCGCTTGCGGGCTGGATCCATCGGCTCGGCGAGAGCCTGGTTGCCATCGCGCAGGTCGACCGGCACCCACAGCGGGGCGGCCGTGAGTCGATGGGTGGGCCAGTCCCGTTCGGTAAGCGGCACCTCGACGCGTGAGTAGACGTCGCGGTAGCGGTGCGAGGGCATCGGCGAGTTCTTCTGTCGGTTCCAGGCGGGAGCGCCGTCGATGCCGGCGGCGGAGTCATGGATGGGCGATGTCGTGGTCATGGTGATGCGGCGTCCTTCTCGGAGAGGGGCGACCGGCACACTCGACCCCACGGCGGGGTGCCGGTCCGGCTACACCCCGCCGTGGCGGCGAAGAAGGAGGTGCTCTGACGAGAACATGGCTAGACTGTAGCAGAACTCCTCAGACAAGTAGACGAGAGGCCACGCGAATGGCACAGGTGAGACGGGCGCCGCTGGCGGACCAGGCGGCCGAGCTGCTGTGGCGACGCATCACGGACGGGGAATGGGCGCTGGGGGAGAAGCTCCCCGGCGAGACGACGCTCGCCCTGCAGCTCGGCGTCGGTCGATCCACCGTGCGCGAGGCGATCCGGCAGCTCGCCGGGCGCGGAGTGCTGGCTTCGCGACAGGGGGCTGGAGTCTATGTGACCGCGCTCGAAGCCCCGGAGGACTGGGATGCTGTCCTGCGCAAGGCCGACATCGTCGCGGTGATCGAGGCACGCATCGCGATCGAGACGGAGGCCGCCGCGCTCGCCGCCGCGAGACGCACTCCCGCGGATCTGCGCAGCATCCGCCGTGCTCTCGCCGATCGCGCCGCGCACCGCTCCCATATCGAGGCACACGTCGACGCCGACACCGCCTTTCATCGGACGATCGTGGCCGCCGCGCACAACCCGGTGCTCCTCGACCTGTTCGACAGCTTCACCCCGCGGTTGCGTGAAGCCATGGTCGAGATGCTCCGCATTCGGCGGTCGTTCGGGGACGACACCGACCAGGACGCGCACGCCGAGCAGGTGGAAGCCATCGCCGACCACGACGAAGCTGCCGCAGCCGAACGTAGTCGGGCTCATCTCCTCACCCTTCGCGAGGCGCTGTCGTGATGTCGGCGAAGGGTCTCGACGGCTCCGTCCCCCGCGACGTCCTCGCGCTGAGGGGCGTCGACGTCGTCCGCAACGCGCGGCAGATCCTGACCGGCATAGACCTCACCGTCAGGCAGGGCGAGCACTGGGCCGTCATCGGGCCGAACGGAGCGGGTAAGAGCACGATCCTGAGCATGTGCGGTGCGCAGGCGCACCCGACCAGAGGTTCGGTCCACGTGCTCGGACAGCAGCTCGGACGCGTCGAGATCCGACAGCTGCGGGAGTCCATCGGTCACGTGAATCCGCGTCACCCGCTGCGCTCGCCGCTGACGGTGCGAGAGGTCGTGCTCACCGGAGCGACGGGGACCACGGAGATGATGAACAGATGGGAGCCCTCCCCGGCGATCCTGGCGCGCGTCGAGCACCTCATGGCGCTACTGGGTCTCGAGGCGATCGAGGCCGCAACGTGGCCCACCATGTCCCAGGGAGAGCGCGGAAGAGCCCTCATCGCTCGCGCGTTGCTTGCCGACCCCGCCCTCCTTCTCCTCGACGAGCCCTCGACGGGTCTGGACGTCGCGGCGAGGGAGCAGTTCCTCGAGACGCTCGATCTGCTGCACAGCACGCAGCCCGAACTCGCCACCGTCCTCGTGACGCATCACCTGGAGGAGCTGCCCCGGTCGACCACGCATGCGGCACTGATCGCGAAGGGGGAGATCGTTGCCATGGGGCAGGCCGACGCCGTGCTCACGACACCCCTGGTGACGGCGGCGTTCGCATACCCCATACGGATCGAGCGGCGCGAGGAGCGCTGGCAGGCCCTCACCGGTCGCGTCCTCGTCGGGTGAGGTCGGAGCGTCGCTTCACCGGAGCACGATGAGCTCGCTGGTGGATCGGGTCATGGACACGTAGCGGTCCACGGCGCCGGTCACGTTGCGTCCTAACTGATCGGGATGGACCAGCACGACCAGGTCGAACTCCAGGCCCTTCGCACCCTCGGGCGTCAGGGATCGCACGCGCGCGGTCGGGGCGAAGTCGGGGTCGCCGATCACGCACGCCACGCCGTCCGGATGCGCGTCGACCCAAGCCTCCAGCAGGCGTGGGAGTGCGGCGACGACGTCATGACGCACCGGCATTCCGCTCTCGCGCACCGAGGACGGGACGTTCGCGTCGGGGATCGCCGCGAGGATCTCCGGAGCAGCGGCCTCCATCACCTCGGTCGGCGTCCGGTAGTTCACCCCCAGATGAGAGATCCTGACGTCGCGGAGTCCGACGCGGGCGAGTCGGGCCTCCCAGCTCTCGGTGAATCCGTGACGTGCCTGCGCGCGGTCTCCCACGATCGTGAAGCTCCTCGAAGGGCAGCGGGCGATGAGCATCCGCCACTCCGCGTCGGTGAGCTCCTGTGCCTCGTCGACGACGATGTGTCCGAACGGCCCGGACAGCTCGTCGGGTCGCAGCGCGGGGGGAGCGTCGACACCGAGCAGCACATTCCGTGCGTCCTGGCCCCGCAGGATCGACATCACCTTCATCTCGCTGTCGTCGTCCTCGATGAGGTGGTCGACCACGTGGGAGATCTGTTCCTGGGCGGAAGCGATCACGGCCTGGCGTCGGTGCTCCTCGCGGACGGTATCGGGGTCGCCGATGCGGCGGCGCGCGGCGTCCAGGAACGGGAGGTCCGACACGGTCCAGGCCGTCGACTCGTCCCGCTGCAGGAGTGCTATCTCCTCCGGTGACAGCTCCGGCGCACAATGCCGCAGGAATTCGGGTGAGCTCCACAGTCGTGCGACGACCGATGTCGGGGACAGCATCGGCCAGGCGCGCATGAACGTCCCGGTGAGTTCCTCGTCCTGACGCAGCCACCTCCGCACCATGTGGGGCGGCGCATCCTCGTCGTCCACCTGGTCCGTCAGCAGCTCGAGGATCTCCTCCCACACCTCGTCGCGTGCCTCGTTGTGCGAGATGGCAGGGTCGGCGTTCGAGAACAGTTCAGCCCATTCGTCGCGACTCAGCCACAGGTCGGCCCACGGCGATTCCAGACGCATGGCGTGATGCGGCGGGCGCTCGAACCACCTCGCGGCAGCGTCGAGCAGCGAGACGGGGTCGAGCGTGCCCTTCAGCCGCGCCACTCGGGCGTCGTGTTCGGCGCTCCGCTCGTCGGAGGCCGAGGCTCCCTCCGGGACGAGGTCGCGGATGGTCGCCAGTCGCACGGTGTCCTCGCCGAGGCTGGGAAGCACGTCCTCGACGTATGCGAGATAGTGCGCATGAGGGCCGATCAGCAGCATGCCGCCCGCACTCTGCGTGAGGCGCGGCTCCGCGTAGAGGAGTTGGGCGGCGCGGTGCAGTGCCACGACGGTCTTGCCCGTGCCCGGGCCGCCGTCGACGACGAGAGCTCCCCTGGACGAGGTGCGGATGATCGCATCCTGGTCGGCCTGGATAGTCGCGAGCACGTCGCGCATCCTGGCCGTGCGATGAGTTCCGAGGCTGGCGATGAACGCGGATTGATCGTCGAGGGAGGCCGCGCCGTCGAACGCCGCGTCGCTCAGCGCCTCATCCCAGTAGTCACGGATGCGTCCGTCGGTCCAGCGGTAGCGACGTCGGGAGATCACACCGCGCGGATGCTCGAGGGTCGCCGCGAAGTACGGCTCTGCGGCAGGAGTACGCCAGTCGATGAGGAGCCGGGACCCGTCCGCGTCCGCGAGGCCGGTGCGGCCGATGTACCGATGTTCGCCATCGTCGAGGGTCATCCGGCCGAGGCAGATGTCGAGGCCGAAGCGCTCGAGCACGCGAAGGCGTCCGCTCAGTCGGCGGATCTCCAGGTCCCGGTCGACGACGGCATCTCCGAGGTCCGCTTCCCGGCGGCGCGCTTGCGTCAGTCGCGAGATCACATCTGCGCGCTGCAGCTCGAGAGCGTCGGCGATCCTCCGGAGATGCTCGCGGTCATCGGCGATCAGTTCCGGAGCGGCTTTCGCGCGCAGATCATCCGCGAGGTGGAACGGGTCGAAAGGCATGGATCTCCTTCACGCCGGGCGTCATTCGCACGAGCGAGGGTCGATTCTGCCCCAGGGTGGGGGCCTTGCGGCAAGCCCCTACCTCGGCGATATCCTGGAAATGCGCAGGAGAGGTGCTCTTCGCCCTAGCTCTCGTACACGGTGCGTCCGGCGATCACGGTCTGCGATATGCGTGTCCCCAGCAGGAGGGCAGGATCGCCCGCGAACGGGTCGGTGTCGATCACCACGAAGTCAGCGGCGTATCCGACCGCGATGCGGCCGCGCCAGGTGCCGTCGCCGATCGATGCCGCGGCGTCCCTGGTGGCGTGCGCGATGGCCCGTTCCAGCGGAAGTGCCTGAGTCGGGTCGACGGCCGGCACACCCGGAACCAGCGCCGAGGCACGTGTGGCGGCGACGTACATGTTCGCGAGCGCCTCGTAGGGGGCGGTCGGCGCATCGGTCGAGAAGGCGAGGAGTGCTCCTGCTTCGTCGTACTCCGACCACGCGAACGCGCGGGCGACGCGATCGTCGCCGATCTGCGCCGCCCAGTTCGCGAAGATCGCGGGGTCGGCGTGCACGGGCTGCATGGAGGCCGTCACCCCGAGCCGCGCCATCCGCCCGGCGGTTCCCGGCGCGGCGTACTCGAGGTGCTCGATGCGGTGCCGACGTGGGCGGTCGCCGTTCACCGCGACGGCGTGCTCGATCGCATCGAGGGCGAGTGCGCTCGCGGCGTCGCCGATCGCGTGCATCGCGATCTGAAGTCCCGCCGCGTCCGCCGCCGCGACCACCGGCAGCAGCCGCGCGGCCGGCCAGATCGGCTCGGCGTTCGAGCCGTCGGCGTAGGCAGCTCCCATGGCGGCAGTGCACGCGTCGATCGTGCCGTCGAGCACGAGTTTTATCCCGACGACGCGAACACCCGCCGTCGACGCCGATGCGTGCGCCGACGCCTGAGCGACCTGCGCGAGGTTCGCCGCATCGTCTCCGCTGTTCGCGACGAACCAGTGCGCGGCGACGCGCAGGGGCAGCTCGCCGCGTTCGGCTGCCCTTTCGAGCGCAGCGAGTCCGAGCTCGTCGAACGCCATGTCGACGGCCCCCGTCACGCCGGCGGAGAGGTAGGCGGACACGACCCGTGCGACTGCCGCATCCCGCTGAGCGTCCGTCGTGGAGGCGTCGCGCTGCGCCCACGCGTACTGCTGTGCGGCGGTCTCATAGAGCATCCCCGTCGGCTCGCCGGACGCGTCGCGGGCGATGCGTCCGCCGAGCGGGTCGGGGGTGTCCCGCGTGATCCCCAGCTCGCGCAGCGCCGCCGTGTTCACCCAACAGGAGTGGTAGTCGTTGGCATCGAGGTAGACGGGGATGTCGGCGACGACGGCATCGATCATCGTCGCGGTCGGCTCCCCGTCGGGGATCGCGTCGAACAGCCAGCCGCGTCCGCGCAGTACTCCCGACGTGGTGCGGCGGGCCTCGTCCAACCGGCGTTGGATCTCCTCGAGCGATGCGGCGTCGGTGAGTCCGACCTGTCCGAGCGCCTCGCCCATCATGAGCAGGTGGGTGTGCGCGTCGGTGAACCCCGGAAGGACGACGCGTCCTCCGAGATCGACCTCCGCGTCGGCGTGCGGGGCTTCCGCCTCGGAGCCCACGTGGATGAACTCCTCGCCGTCGACGACGATGGCCTCCGCCCAGCGGGACTCGTCTCCCGTGAAGATCCGGGCGTTGCGATAGAGGGTGCGGGTCATGCGGTGGTCTCCTGAGAGGTCATGCGTTCCGGACGCGTCGATAGGAGGGCGATCGCCCCGGCGGGTACGGCGAGGACGAAGCTCGCGATGCCGAGGGCGACCGCGAATCCCTGATAGCCGAGAACGCCGACGAGGGCTGCGCCGATGACGGGGGTGAGGGCCGACCCGACGAGGTACACCGCGAGCAGGGGGCCCGACCAGCGGCCGTCGGCATCCAGGGCCGCCGATGTCGACACGAAGTACATGAAGGCGATCGCGTACACCGAGTTCCAGGCGATGAAGATCACGATGAACGTGGTGGGATCGGTCACGAAGCCCTCCACGATCTTGAGCGCGCCGCCGGCGACGAGCAGGATCACGAGCGGTACCGCGCGCCCGAGACGTGCCCCCACGATCATGAGGAGCAGCGAACCGAGCAGTCCGCCGGCCGTCGCGCCGCTCAGCGCGATGCCGAGTCCCTCCGGCGTCAATCCGGCCTGTTCCGCACCCATCACGCCCGCCATGGCCCACAGCGAGTCCTCGCTGGCCGCCCACAGCGCGAACACCAGCAGGAGGCCGACGCCGGCCGCGGTGACGGTCCGTGTGCGGGTGGGGGACGTCCTGACCGTCCCAGTCGGCGGCACCTCGATCGGCATCGCCTCGGCGACGGCTGCTCCGGCCTGCGGGGCGACGACGGGGGCGGCGGGCAGCCAGGCGGTGGCGACGAGCCCGATCAGGGAGAACAGGGCGAGCGCGCCGAACACATCGATCGGCGCGAGGCCGATCAGGGGGATGACGGCGAGCACCACGGTGATGACGCCCCGGTTCGCGAGTCCGTTGAAGCCGGCGACCCGGTCCGGGTTGCGGAACGCGGCGAGCGCTGCGCCCGACGCGGCGACCGCTCCGCCCGCTCCGGCGCCGCCGAGGAGGAGGCCGGGGAGCATGGCGGCGGGTGCGAGTGCGGCGGTCGCGAAGCCGACGACGGCGAGACCTAGTCCCGCGCGGGCCACGGTTCGGCGATGCGTGCCGGCGCACAGCGGAGCGATCGCCAGTCCGGTCACGGCGGTGAGCAGGAGTGTCGCGGTCACGAGCCAGCTGGCGGCGAGCACGTCGAGGCCGAGGCCGGTCTGGGCGGCCGTGATCATGTACGGCGACAGGTTGACGCCCAGGTACCCGGCGATGCCGATCGCGAAGGTCGCGGCCGCTGTCGGGAAGCGGAGAGGGATTCTGGTGCGGAGATCGAGCGTGGTCATGGAGCTCCAAGGGGAGTCGGCACGGCATTGTGCGCGGGGAGGGGAGACAACGGGTGTGCGTCGGATGGGGCACGAGTTCATAAACGAATGGTGTTCGTAAACGAATGGTGTTCATTATTATGCACAGGAGGGGGTTCTTGCGGAACCCCCGAACTCACGACCGGTCCGCCGGAGAAAGCGAGCCCCCGATGCCGAGGCCCTCCACACCACTCCTGTCTCCGGAGATCATCGGCGCCGCGGGCCTCGCTCTCGCGAGAGGCGACCGGCCCTTCGGGGTCAATGCCATAGCCCGCGAGCTCGGCGTGCGCCCCTCGTCGCTGTACAACCATGTCGACGGCATGGACGGGATACTCGAACTCATCCGCGGGCAGCTCGTGCAGGGATACCTCGTGCAGTGGGACGGCGAACCCTGGGATGTCTTCGTGCTCGCGGTGCTGCGAACCCAGCGCCGGATGTATGCCGACCATCCGCAGCTCGTTCCATTGCTCGTGGGGAAGACGATCACGCATCCGGCCGTCATCGCCGCATACGACGACCTCGCCTCGGCGCTCGTCGACGGCGGTTTCCCCGAGGACGAGGTGCTTTCGGTGATCGCCGTCATCGACGCCTTCGCGATCGGCTTCGGTCTCGATCTCGCGTCGCCTGACGAGATCTGGCAGCCGGGGGAGCCGACCCGCACGCTCGGACGCCTCATCGACGGGGCCGAGCGGGGGAGTGCCCGCTCCGATCGCACCTTCGAGCTCGGGGCTGACCTTCTCCTGGAATCCCTGCGCACACGACTTGCGCGCTGATCGCCGGAGGTGCACGATCGCCGAGGCGATGCGAAGGAGGCCGTGGATCGAGTCCAGTCCAGTGCAGTGCAATGGGGAGATTTGCCCTCTCGATGACCCGCCCCAGACGGTGCCGCCGAGAGGGCTCACCGCCCTTCCCGGACGGTAGGGGAGGCGGCGAAGATCTCGCTGCGCTCACGGCTGATTTCCCCAGGTCATCAGCCTCGTAGCCCCCGCTACGAGAGCAGAATATCGCTTAATCGGCTTGTCCGCCATTTGGGGGACAAAGAAATTTTCGAATTCGGGTAGCGGGGACTCGCTGTTGTCTTCCTCTGGCGCTTCTCTAGGGTGGACTCATGGACAGACTGCTCGTGCTCACCGCTCAGGTCGCCATCCCCCACGGCCATCGCATCGACGTGACGGAGCAGGTCGATCCGCTCACCGATGAGCCGGTGGTCCTCGCCATCGTCGACCTCGACACCGGCATCCGCTACCGACGCGAAGAGGACCCGAGTGGCGACTTCTCCCGCTGGATCGGGCGGGTGCTGAGGTGCACGGTCACCATCGGGGGCGCAGGAGCGCACACCACTCTGCTCGTCGATCCCCTCGGTCCCGGGTACACCGGTGCCAAGGTGGCTCTCCACGAAGCCGATGCCGCTGCCGATGCCGCCAAGGCCGAAGCGGACCGGTGGGGCGGAGCCGATCGCCCGCCGGCAGAGGAGCCGGAGCGCTTCTGGTGAACCCGGCACGCATCGTCACCGGAAGTCTCTGGAGCGATGCGTGAGACCGGTGCGCAGATCCTCGAACCCATCGGCCAGCACATTGACCACGCCCTCGGCCGATCGTTCCAGGATGCCGCGGATGATGAGCGCCGGTGAGTCTCGGGCCACGCGGCGGTAGCGGTTCCAGACCCCGGCCGAGCAGACGACGTTCACCAGCCCGCTCTCGTCCTCGAGGTTCACGAAGGTGATCCCGGAAGCCGTGGCCGGTCGTTGACGATGGGTGACGAGCCCGGCGACCTCGATGCGTCGACCCGCCTCGTGCCTCTGCAGGTCGACCGCTGTCAGCACGCCGCGAGCGCGCAGAGCCTCCCGGAAGTGCGTCAGGGGATGGTCGTCGGTCGACACCCCGGTCGCCCACAGGTCGGCGGAGAGTCGCTCGTAGCTGCTCTGATCGGCGAACAGGGGCGGCTGCACCGCGACCGTGGTCCCGGGGAGGAAACGGGAGCGATCCTCGGCGGCGGCTCCCGCCATCCAGATGGCCTCCCGGCGTTCCAGGCCCAGACAGTCGAAGGCCCCGGCGGTGGCGAGTGCCTCCAGCTGGGCGGCCGTGGCATCCGTGCGTCTGACCAGGTCGTTCAGGTCCCGATAGAGGCCGTTCGCTTCGCGCTCGGCGACGATCTTCTCGGCCATCGCCATGCCGATCCCACGGATGCCGCCGAGCCCCAGCCGCACAGCGGACCCGCTGTCTCTGCGGTGCGCGGCGGATTCATCCGCGGCAGACCTGTCGAAGCGCAGGACCGGCGGCTGAGGGACGCTCAGGCACGGAACCTGGCCGGTCGGCCCTCTCGGGGTGTCCGAGGAGAGCGGCTCCAGCAGCTCCATCGCACCGGAGAGATGCAGATCGGGGCGGCGCACTTCCACTCCGTGCCGTCGGGCATCCGCGGTCAGGGTCGCGGCGGAGTAGAAGCCCATGGGCTGCGAGCGCAGGAGTCCCGCGAGGAACGCGGCGGGGTAGTGCAGCTTCAACCAGGAGCTGGCATAGACGAGGAGTGCGAACGACAGCGAGTGCGATTCGGCGAAACCGAAGTTGGAGAACGCCTGGATCTGCGCATAGATGCGATCCGCCGCCTCGTCGACGAGCCCGCGCCTCGCCATCCCCGCATACAGCTTGTCCCTGACCTTCTCGATCTTCTCGAGGCCTCGTTTGGAGCCCATGGCCCGGCGCAGCAGATCGGCTTCGTCCGCTGTGCAGTCGCCCACGGCGGTGGCCATCTGGATGAGCTGTTCCTGGAAGATCGGGATGCCCAGCGTGCGCTTCAGGATGTCCTCCAGATCGCTGTGCGGGTAGGGGATGGTGAACTCCGCCGGCGGTTCCCCCCGCGACACCCGTTCCCGGTTCTCCTCGTCGACGCGGTCCTTCGCCATCTTGCGCCGGACGAACGGGTGCACGGCCCCGCCCTGGATGGGGCCGGGCCGGATGAGGGCGATCTGGATGGCGAGGTCGTAGAAGCTCCGCGGTTGCAGGCGGGGGAGCAACCCTATCTGTGCGCGGGATTCCACCTGGAAGACGCCGATCGAGTCCGCGCGGCAGAGCATGTCGTAGACGCCGGCCTCCTCCTTCGGGATCGTCTCGAGCGTCCACTCCTCACCCGTGGTCTCCCGGATCAGGTCGAAGCAGTGCTGGAGGGCGGCGAGCATCCCGAGTCCCAGCAGATCGAACTTCACCAACCCCATGAAGGCGGCATCGTCCTTGTCCCACTGGATGACCGTGCGGTTCTCCATGCGGGCGTGCTCCACAGGAACGACCTCTCCGACGGGGCGCGCGGTGAGCACCATGCCCCCGGAGTGGATGCCGAGATGTCGTGGCGCCTTCAGCAGCTCTCCGGCGTAGGCGAGCACGTTCTCGGGGATGTCGTGCCCCTCTGCGGGTTCCAGTCCCGCTCCCCAGCCGTCGACCTGGCGGGACCAGGCATCCTGCTGGCCCGGGGAGTGCCCGAGAGCCCTGGCCATGTCGCGCACCGCATTCTTGGGGCGGTACTGGATGACGTTCGCCACCTGGGCAGCCCGCTCCCTCCCGTACTCCGCGTACACCCACTGGATGATCTCCTCACGGCGGTCGGAGTCGAAGTCGACGTCGATGTCCGGCTCCTCCGTCCGCGTGGTCGCGAGGAACCGCTCGAAGGGCAGACGGTAGAGGATCGGATCGACCGCGGTGATGCCCAGCAGGTAGCAGACCGCGCTCGCCGCAGCCGACCCCCTGCCCTGGCAGAGGATGCCGCGCCTCCGGGCCTCCGCGACGATGCCGTGCACGATCAGGAAGTACCCGGGGAAGTCCTTCTCCTCGATCACGTCGAGCTCGCGGGCGATCCGGTGCCGGCCGTCATCGTCCAGTCGTGGATACTTCGACGGCACGGCCTCCCACACCAGGTGACGCAGCCAGGTCATCGGAGTGTGCCCCTCCGGAACCTTCTGCTGCGGCAGGGCCGGTCGAGCCAGGCGAAGCGGGAAGGCCGAGGCCGCGGCCAGCTCGAGCCCGTACGAGATCGCCCCGGGGTGCCGCTGGAAGCGCGCCGACATCTCCGCACCGCTGCGCAGATGCGCCCCTCCGTGCGCGGGCAGCCAGCCGTCGAGCTCGTCCATGCTGCGCACCGCGCGGACCGCGGCCACGGCCTCGGCGAGCGGCGCCTGTGCCGGTGTGGCGTAGTGCACGTTGTTGGTCGCGACCACCGGCAGCCGCATCCGACGCGCCAGGTCGGCGAGAGCGTCGTTGCGTCGAGTGTCGAGGGGGTCGCCGTGATCGAAGAGCTCGACGACGACGTTGTCGCTTCCGAACAGGTCGACGAGCGACCGCAGCGGCGTGCCCGCGTCCCCCGCTTCGAGTCCGCGACGCACGGCGCCCTTCCGGCATCCGGTCAGGATCGTCCAGTGCCCGTCCGCGCGTGCCACGAGATCGTCCAGGTCGTAGACCGGGCGCCCCTTCTCACCTCCCCGCAGCTGCGCAGAAGTGATCGCCCCCGAGAGTCGGTGATATCCCTCCATGCCTCGTGCGAGGACCAGCAGGTGCTCGCCTGCGGGATCCGCGGAACCCCGTTGCGGCGCCGGCAGGTCGAGCGACAGCTCTGCCCCGAACACCGTCTGCAGCGGGCTCTCCATGAGATCGGCCACCTCGGCGAAGCGCGCGGCTCCGTAGAAGCCGTCGTGGTCGGTGAGGGCGAGAGCGGTCAGGCCGAGTCGCTCGGCCTCTGCGAGGAGGTCTTCGGGGGACGACGCCCCGTCGAGGAACGAGTACGACGAATGAGCATGCAACTCGGCGTAGGGGACCGCGTCCGCGGGACGGGGGACGGCGACGGGGGGAGTGCGCTTGCGCCGGCGGCTCACCGGTCCCGGATCCGTCCGCTGCCCTCGTGGCTCGGCGACCGGGGGGCGCGACTCCTCGCCGCTGAGGGTGCGCTCCAGATCGTTCCAGGACAGGGGCGGATTGTGCCAGCCCATCAGCGGTACCTCCCCTCGGCCCACCAGCGCTCGCCGGTGCAGAACACCAACCACGCACGGTCGTCGTCGTCGACGATCTGGAGCCGGTGTCCCCGCTTCCCGCCCCCTGGCGCCCAGCGTCGTTCGTGCACGGGCCAGGGTCCTGCCCAGGCCTGCACGGCGGATCCGTCGATGCGGGCAGGGTCGTTCGAGAGCGAACCCCGCTCATCGACGCTGATGGTGCTCTCGTCCGCAGCGACCACGCCGATGGGTCTCGGCGGTCGGAAGACCTCGGCCGGCAGGGGGTCGGGAAGGCTCCCCGGCCACGGGGAGCCGGGGTCGCGGGGCGGGACGGTGCGCTCTCCCCACGGGGTGAGCACCTGGCGATCCGCGAGCCAGCGACCACCGGCGACGGCGGCGGTGACCACGCCCTGATGGCCCAGCATGGTCTGCACGCGCGAGACCGCATGGTGCAGACGTTCATCCGTGCCGGAGCCGAAGAGCCCCGGCTGGTGGTGCGCGGCATCGTCCACGGCCGCGGGAACGATCCGCACCGCCACGATGCCGCCGAACGCCCGCGCCTCGTCGACCGGCTCCTTCGCGGACTGCGCGGCCAGGGATTCCAGCTGCCAGCGCACCCGGTCGACGAGGTCGGAGGCGTCGAAACAGGTCGGATGCAGCCAGGACCGGGAGAAGACGGCACCGTTGTCGTCGGTCAGATCGATCCGCACCTCCGTGCAGACGAGGGAGGCGTCGCCCAGAGCGAGCATCACCGCGTCCGCCGTCTGACGCACCGCGAAGGCCACCTGGTCCGTTCCCCCCAGCGGGAAGTCGAACTCGATGGCCCGCACCAGCTCCGGATCGGGCGGGCGCGGCGTCAGCGGACGGGAGTCGGCACCGGCGGCGAGGGCGTGCAAGCGGGCGCCGTGCTCGCCGAAACGGTCGCGCACGTCGAGCGCGGTGAGGGATGCGAATTCACCGAGCGTGCGCACGCCGAGCCTGACGAGGAGTCCGGCGATCTGCTCGTCGCGCAGCACCTGGACGGGATACGGTGCCAGGAACTCTCCGGACGCCCCCTGCGGCACCACAGTGCAGGGCGCGGTGCCGCGCGCCGCGATCTCAGCCGTGAACGGGCCGTCGGCGACGCCGACCCGCACCTCGGGGAACCCTGCATCGGCCAGGACGGCGGTGAGGGCTTCGGCGGCTTCCGTCTCTCCTCCGTGATAGCGGGAGATGCCTCTGGCGCGGAGGATCGCGAGTCCCGGTCGCAGCAGCGTGACCCCTGGCGCATGCTTCTCGATCAGGTGCAGCACCGGCAGGAAGGCCCGCTCGTCGCGGTCGGGATCGTGGGGGAGCACGCGCAAAGAGGCGAGGTGCCCCTGCGCGATCCTGCGGCGCTGACCGGTGCGCACACCGTGCTCCCTGGCGGACGCGGTGCAGGCGACGATCGTGTTCGCCTGCACCAGGGCGGTGGGCGGGTGCGGGGGAGCGATGCCGAGCGCCGCCCGCATCGGCCAATCGGGGAACCACAGCACCAGCACACGGAGCGGGCTGTTCATCCGGCTTCCGCCCATCGCAGGAGTTCAGGTGGCGGGGATCCGCTCGATATGGCGGTCTCCGGAGCGAGCGCCGGCAGCGCGGTGAGCTCGGCTCCGACGGTCTCGACCGCACCATGTCCTCCTGGCAGCTGCACGCGCACGCTCGACGGACGAGGGCTGTGCCGTGTCCGGGCGGTCACCGTGACCGTGCAGTCCGAGAGCAGTCCCCATCCGGCGCCGAGTCCGTGCCAGTGCGGGTCATGCAGGCGTATGGTTCCTTCGCTCTGTGGCCAGCGCTCCGCCCCCGGTGTCTCGGTGACGAGGAGTGTGCAACCGCGATCGCGCAGACGAGCGCTCAACCGGGCGACATCGGCGTCTCGTGCGCGTGAGCCGGGGGAGACGACGATCAGGGGCACGACCTCGGCCAGAGCGGATGTCGCGGCGAGCCAGCGATCTCCCGGCGTCGGTACGAGGATCAGGCGGGCGAGGTCGATGCCGAATGCGGCTGCGGCTTCCACGCCGAGGGTCGGCATGCCGACCACGGCGCACCACAGCCCCTTCTGCGACGCGGCGCCGAGCAGCGCGAGGACGAGGCTCGGTGAAGGGGACACGGAGTAGGAGGTGCCGGTCTGCAGTCCCCCTTCCGGAAGGAGTGAGGCGAAAGCAGGGTCGAGGGGCAGCAGCGCCTGTTCGCTGCGCCGTCGTTGCATCCGGCTGATCTCGCGACGCAGCCGCAGCACTTCTCCCGCACGGGAGTCGCCCGCGGGGGAGAGCGAGGCGATTGCGTCGAGCCCGATCACCTGCATCCTTTCTCGAAGATATATTCTAATATAACAAGTCGTCTGATCGACGATAGTTCGTACATCGGACATTCGCCAGGGGGTTGTCCACAGGCTGTCGGAGAGTGCTCCCTCGATCTCCTAACCTGCCGGGATGGACATCCGGCTCACGCTCATCGCGCTCGTGCATGCTGCCTTGATCGGTGTCGGAGGCTGGCTCATCGTGATCGACGCCCGCACTCACCGTCTCCCCGATCGGATCGTGCTGCCGACGCTCGGTGTCCTCCTGGTGCTCGTGTCGATCGATGCTCTCGCCGCAGGGCAGTGGGCGTCGTCCGTGCGCGCCGCTATCGGCCTTGTGCTCCTCGGTGGTTTCTATGCCGTGCTGCGGATGGTCAGCCGCGCGGGGATGGGCGGGGGAGACGTGAAGCTCGCCGCCGTCATCGGCCTGGTGCTGGGATGGCACGGCTGGCAGGCGCTGATGATCGGGGCGGCCTCGGCATTCGTGCTGGGCGCGCTCTATGCGCTGGTGCTCATCCTGCTGCGCAGAGCCGACGGAGCGACCCGCATCGCCTTCGGGCCCTGGATGATCGCCGGCGCCCTGCTCGGAGTCGCCTTCGGCTGAACCTGCACGCCTCGCCCGCATTCTGCGACGACGGGGCTACCCTGAGCACATGGCACTCGCACGACTTCACGGCGGCCCGCTCGACGGGCAGATCATCCCCCTCGGCGACGCGGACGACAAGCTGATCGTCCCCTACAGCGAGACGCAGGTGGTGTACAACCGCCGCGGCGAACCGCAGAACACTGGAGAGGGCGACGGTCCCACCGAGGTCGACTACTGGTTCGAGGAGTCGCTCGAGGACCTCACCCTCGAGGATGACTGAGCCGTCCCGCACGGTCGAGGTCGAGCGCAAGTACGACGTCGACCTCGAGACCCCGTTGCCCCGGTGGGAGAGGATCCCCGGCGTCGAGGCGGTCAGCACCGGAGAGGTCCGCGCCCTGGACGCCCGGTACTTCGACACCGCTGAGGGCACTCTCTCGCGTGCCGGAGTGGCGCTGCGTCGTCGCACCGGCGGCCCCGACGAGGGCTGGCACGTGAAGGGGTCGCGACAGGGAGACGGTCGACTCGAACTCGGCTGGCCGCTGGGAGAGGGCGACACGCTCCCTCCCGCCGTGGCCGAGACCATCTCCGAATGGACGACAGCTCCGCTCACCCCGCTCGCCCGGATCGAGAACGACCGCACCGCCTATCTGCTCAGCGGCCCGCACGGGGTGGTCGCCGAGTTCGTCGACGATCGGGTGCGAGCGACCGATCTGCGCGGGAACGTGACGCGCGAATGGCGTGAGTGGGAGATGGAACTCGGTCCAGCCGCGCCCTCCGATGAGGCGGGACGCACCGCGTTCTTCGACGCGGTGGAGCAGGCGGTGGCTGCTGCCGGAGGCACGGAGTCGGCGTCGGGGTCGAAGCTCGCCAGAGCTCTCGGCGTCTAGGGCGGACAGCGCTCGGGCGCAACCCCTTCCCCCCGAGCGGTGCGCAGTGCTTGAGTGACACCATGAGCCGAACGCCTGTGCTTCGATCGCTGCAGACGATCGTCCCCGACACCGTTCTCGTGCAGGAGCAGGTGCGTGACGTCTTCGCACAGCAGCCCGACCTGGGAAGACTCGCGCAACGGATCGTCACGACCTCGTTCAACGTCTCGGGCATCGACACCCGCCACACGGTGATCGATGAGCTGTCACCCGATTCGGACGTCACCGACCCCGTCTTCTTCGACCGCCGAACGGGCATGCTGCTCGCTCCGGGCACGAAAGCGCGCAACGACTTCTACACCCGTGAGGCCACCGTGCTCTTCGTCGAGGCCGCGCGGCGGGCGATCGACGCCGACCCCGACCTCCGCCCCGCCGATGTGACACACGTCATCACGGTCTCCTGCACCGGGTTCCACGCCCCTGGTCCCGAGTACGAGATCGTGCGCGCGCTCGGCCTCTCCGATGCCGTGCAGCGCTTCCACTTCGGATTCATGGGCTGCTATGCGTCGATGCCGGCGCTCCGGGCCGCGAGTCAGTTCTGCGCCGCGGACGAGAACGCGGTCGTCCTGGTCGTGAGCGTCGAACTGTGCACCCTTCACCTTCGCACCTCGGAGAACCCCGACACGATCGTCGCGTCTTCGCTGTTCGCCGACGGTGCGGCCGCCGGAATCGTCACGGCACGCGACCTTCCCTCCCCGGTTCCCGCACTGCGCCTGGATCGCTTCCACACCGCGATCGCGCCGGAGGGCGAGAAGGACATGGCCTGGACGATCGGAGACACCGGTTTCGAGATGATCCTCTCCACGGCCGTCCCGCAGATCATCGGCGAGACCATCATCGGTGCGCTCCGGCCGCTGTACAGTCCGGAAGAGGACCTCGGGCAGGCCTTCGAAGGCGGCGGCGTGGGGGAAGCCGTGCAGCATTGGGCCATCCATCCGGGCGGACGCAGCATCCTCGACAAGGTTCAGGAGCGGCTGAACCTCAGCGACGCTCAACTGCACCCGGCCAGGGAGGTGCTGCGGAACAACGGCAACATGTCCAGCGCGACCGTGCTGTTCATCCTGAAACGGATCCTCGAGGAGGAGGGTGCCCGTGCCGGTGACCGCGTCTCCGCGATGGCTTTCGGGCCGGGGCTGACCGCCGAGAGCGCGCTGATGACCGTCGTGGCACCGCCTCGTTCATGACCCGGCCTCTCGCGACGCGGGACGTCGACACCCGCGAGTTGATGGACGTCCCGGACGCCGATGCACGGATGCTGGCCCGGACCTATGGGCGGTTCGGGTTCGTGAACGCTCTGGTCTCCCGCCCGGGTAGCCTCTACCGGCGTGACGTCCGGCCACGGGCCGCGCACGCCAGGGAGCAGTCGCGCGCCTTGCGTATCCTCGACATCGGTGCGGGTGGGGGAGATCTCTGTCGGCTGCTCGCCTGGAGACTGCGTCGGGACGGCTTCGATGCAGAGGTCACCGCGCTCGACGCCGACGTGCGGGCGATCCGCTGGGCATCGGCGCACGATCGCGGCGCGGGCATCCGCTACCGTCGTGCCCTCACGACCGAGCTGGTGGCTGCGGGAGAGATCTACGACATGGTGCTGTCCAATCACGTGCTGCATCATCTCGACGATGCCGAGCTGCGGACGGTGCTCGACGACTCCGTGCGGCTCGTCGCTCCCGGCGGGATGGTCTCGCACCGTGACATCGCTCGGAGCCGCACTGCTCATGCGCTGTTCTCCGCAGCCACCTGGACGATCTCGAGCACCCTCCTCGCGGACTCGTTCATCCGTGAGGACGGTCTCATCAGCATCCGCCGCTCGTACACGACGGCCGAGCTCAGGGCGATCGCTCCTCCCGGATGGGTCGTCCGCGGCGGCGTGCCCTCTCGACTGGAGCTGCGGTGGGTGGGAGCGCATGCCCGAACATGACGTCCTGATCGTCGGTGCGGGTCCTGTCGGTCTGCTGCTGGCCTGTCTGTTGGCGCAGGAGGGGCTGCGGGTGACGATCTGCGAGCGGCGGACGGGGACCGACGACCGGACCAGAGCCATCGGCATCCACCGTCCCGGCCTGGATGCCCTGGACGCGGCAGGGGTCGGCGGCGAGGTGCGGGCGGAGGCGCTGCGACTCGCGGGCGGCGAGGTGCGTAGCCGTCGGCGGACTCTGGCGACGCTGACCTTCGACCGCGACCGCCCGGTCCTGGTGCTTCCGCAACCTCACACGGATGCGGTGCTGCGCGCCCGTCTGCGCGCGCTCGCTCCCGACGCTCTGGTCGTCGGCTGCGAGGTGCGCGAGGTGCGCCAGACCAATGACGAGGTCGTCGTCGCGACGGAGACGATCGAAGGATCACGCGAGGTCACCGCATCGATGGTGGTGGTCGCCGACGGGGTGCGGAGCCGACTGCGCGGTGACCTGCGGATCGGCTGGCGTCCTCGGCCGGGGCGCGGGTCGTATTCGATGCTCGACGTGCACGACGAGACTCCGGGTGACCGCGCGATCCTGCACTGCGAGCCGGATGGACTCGTCGAGTGCTTCCCGCTGCCGGGTGGGCGGCGCCGATGGGTGGTGAGGGAGGGGGACGAGGGGGTCGGTTCCGCAGCGGGCTTCCGCACGGCCGTCCGGCAGCGCACCGGAATCGACCTCGAGCTCCCGGTGGGCGCGCAACCGGCGTCGTTCGTCGCCGCGCAGCACATGGCCACACGGGTGCATCGGGGGAGGGCCGTGCTCCTGGGCGATGCCGCGCACGAGGTCAGCCCGATCGGAGGGCAGGGGATGAACCTGGGGTGGGCCGACGCCGTGCGCCTCGCCGAGCAGCTCGTCCGTTCCCTCCCGACACGGGTTCCCGACCTCGCCGCCTACGACCATCGCGTGCGCCGGGCTGCCGCCATGGCCGGACGACGCTCGAGGTTCTACATGTCGATGGGCGCGCCGGCGCCGGCTGCGGTCGTGCGGGGCAGGGAGCTGGTGATGCGCGCCCTCGGTTCGGCGCCGTTGCGGGGCTGGACGACGGGTCTGCTCACGATGCGCGGGATCTGACGCCGGCTCCGGGGATGCAGAAGGCCCGGTCCGCTGTGCGCGGACCGGGCCTTCTGCGGAGTCTCGATCAGAAGTTGATCATGTGGCCAGCGAGGCCGTGGAAGCCCTCCTGCAGCGCCTCCGACAGCGTCGGGTGCGTGTGCACGTTGCGGGCCAGCTCGAGAGCCGTGAGGTCCCACTTCTGTGCGAGCGTCAGCTCGGGGAGGAGCTCCGACACATCGGGGCCGATCATGTGCGCGCCGATGAGCTCGAGGTGCTCGGCGTCGGCGATCAGCTTGACGAAGCCGACCGGCTCGCCGAGGCCGTGTGCCTTGCCGTTCGCCATGAACGGGAAGGTCGCGACCTTGATCTCGCGTCCCTCGTCCTTGGCCTGCTGCTCGGTGAGGCCGAACGAGGCGACCTGCGGGGAGCAGAACGTCGCACGCGGCATCATGCGGTAGTCGCCCAGCGTCTGGGTCTCGGCGCCGCCGATGGTCTCGGCCGCGACCACACCCTGGGCCTCGGCCACGTGGGCGAGCTGCAGCTTGGCGGTCACATCGCCGATCGCGTAGATGCCCTCCACATTGGTGCGCATGTGGTCGTCGATGTCGATCGCGCCGCGCTCGGTCAGCTTCACGCCGGTCTTCTCCAGGCCGAAGCCCTCGATGTTCGGGGCGAACCCGACCGACATGAGAACCTTGCCGGCCTCGATCGACGACTGCTGTCCGTCCTTGCCGGTGTAGGTGACGGTGACGGACGAGCCGTTGTCGACGACCGACTCGACCTTGGTCGAGGTGAGGATGTCGACGCCGTAGTTCTTGTACTGCTTCGTGATCTCCTTCGACACGTCCGCATCCTCGTTGGGGAGTGCGCGGTCGAGGAACTCGATGATGGTCACCTTGACGCCGTAGTTCGTCAGGACGTAGGCGAACTCCATGCCGATGGCGCCGGCGCCGACGATGACGATCGACTCGGGCAGGTCCCGGGTCATGATCTGCTCTTCGTAGGTGACGACGTTCTCGCTGAGCGTGACACCGGGGAGCAGACGCACCTTGGAGCCGGTGGCGATGATCACGTTGTCGAACGTGACCTCTTCGGTGGAGCCGTCGGCCTTGGCGACCGAGATCGCCTTGGGGCCGGTGAAGGTGCCGCGACCGTTGTACTCGGTCACCTTGTTCTTCTTCATCAGGAAGTGGATGCCCTTGACGCGACCCTCCGCGACCTCGCGGCTGCGGTCGAACGCCTTGCCGAAGTCGATCGTGAACTCACCGGAGATCCCGAAGAAGTCGGCCTTGTGGTTCAGGGTGTGCGCGAGCTCCGCGTTCTTCAGGAGCGCCTTGGAAGGGATGCAGCCGACGTTGAGGCAGACACCACCCCAGTACTTCTCCTCGATGATGGCGGTGGAGAGACCGAGCTGCGCGCTGCGAACCGCAGCGACGTATCCGCCAGGACCTGCACCAAGGATGACGACGTCGTAGTGTGGCATGCCTTAAGCCTATCGCTCCGAGGGGGTGTCGGAATCGGTCGCGGCCGCGCCTCGGCGGCGGCTCATGACGATCCAGACGACCACGCCGGCGACCACGAGCACAGCGAGGATCGCGACGATCCAGATCGCCGCCGATCCACCCGCCTCGTCATCCGCGTTCGCGGTCGGCGTGCTCGTCACCTCGGGGGATGCCGTCTGCTCCGCGGTCGGCGCGGCCGTCGTCGGTGCGGCGCTGGGCTCCTCCGTGGCGGCTCCTTCGTCCCCCACGGTCACGGTGAAGGAGTACTCGCCGGAGGTGGGGTGCCCGTCGCTCGACACCACCTTCCAGATCACATGATAGGCACCGGCCGGTCCCGCGCCCTGCAGGGGCTGCGTGACGATCGCACCGTCGACCGTCGCCGGCCCGTCCGTGATCGGGCTCCCCGCGGGGTCGGTCACGACGACCTCGGTCGCGCCCTCGCCGCCGATCAGCTTCGCGCTGAAGGTGAGGGTCAGCGTGTCGGGGACCGTCTCGACCGACTCGTCGGCTGCCGGTGACGACGAGACGAGCGCGTCGTGCGCCGAGGCCGACAGCGGGGAGAGGAACACGAGGAAGGCGGCGAGCAGGGTCGCGGCGAGGGCGATCGGTGCGGCCGAGCGGCTCAGAGCTTTGGTCTTCACGAGTACAGCCTATGAATCCTCGGTATGGGACGGCTGAGTGTGGATGCGCCCTCCCGCGAGCCCCTCGGCATCCGTTAGTCTGGACAACCAGGAGGGCACAGTGACTGACAGCGACAGCCGACCGGCCGGAGAAGCCGCGATCCACCGTTCCGGTGAGCAGAGACACGACGTGACGCAGACGTTCGGACACGATTCCGATCTGTCCTTCGTGCCGTTCGGTGTGGAGCTCACCGACGTCGAGCAGACGGCCATCGCCGCGCTGCCTGCAGGATCGGCTCTTCTGCTGGTCCGTTCCGGCGCTCTCGCCGGGGCACGGTACCTCCTCGACACCGATGTGACGACCGTGGGTCGCCACCCCGAGGCCGACATCTTCTTCGACGATGTGACCGTCTCCCGTCGGCATGCGGAGATCACCCGCACGGGATCGACGTTCGAGATCATCGACCAGCGCTCGCTCAACGGCACCTATGTCAACGGTGAGCGCGTCGACCGCAGCACTCTGGCTGACGGCTCCGAACTCCGCGTCGGCAAGTTCCGTCTGAACTTCTTCGCCTCCCCGCAGGACCGCCAGGCGGCGAACGCCTGATGGCGGCCTCTCCCGCCCGCGAACGCTCTGCGTCCGCGGGCCTGCTGAGTATCGGTCAGGTGCTCGCGAGGCTCACCCCGGAGTTTCCCGACCTGACCTCCAGCAAACTGCGGTTCCTCGAGGTGCAGGGCATCGTCAGTCCTTCTCGCACGGACTCCGGCTACCGGAAGTTCTCGGCGTCCGACATCGAGCGTCTCCGTCTCGGGCTCACCCTGCAGCGCGATCACTACCTTCCGTTGAGCGTGATCCGCGAGCAACTCGACGAGGCCGATGCCGCCGGGGACTCGACCCCGCTGCTGCCACCGCCGTCCATCGCCCCGTCGCCCCGTCGCTATCGCCGAGACGAACTCCTCGCCGCGGCGGGAGCGGGACCGCAGCTTCTCAACGACGCGATCAGCACAGGGGTCATCACCGCGCAGGAGAGCTATCCCGAGGCGACCGTGACGCTGCTGCGCGGCCTGGTCGCGCTCGACCGCCACGGCATCGAGCCACGGCACCTGCGCTCGCTGCGTCAGGGCGCCGAACGTGAGGTCGCCCTGATCGAATCCGCCATGTCCGCGCTGCTGCGCCGGACCGACGCCGCGTCACGGGCGAAGGCCAGCGAACTCGCCCCCGAACTGGCCTCGCGCATCGACGAGGTGCGATCGCTCTTCGTCAAGGATGCGCTCTCGCGCGTGCTTTCGTAACGAACTGATTGCGACACACCTTCGCGGCCACACGGATGTGATTGCCGGTGCCCTGGCACTGCTCTACCGTGGAAGAAACCGTTCCAGAGAGGATTTCAGATGAATGCGGATGAGCTCGCAGGCGACCCGCGGTTCGTACCCGAACTCCTCTTCACCGACGGACTCCCGGCCATGGATGACGAGGTCGGCTACCGTGGTGCGGTCGCAGCGCGTGCCGCCGGTATCACCTACCGTCAGCTCGACTACTGGGCGCGCACCGAGCTGGTCGAGCCCACCGTGCGCGGCGCGAACGGCTCCGGCTCGCAGCGTCTCTACGGCTTCCGTGACATCCTCGTCCTCAAGCTGGTGAAGAGCCTTCTCGACACCGGCATCTCGCTGCAGCAGATCCGCACGGCCGTCGAAGAGCTCCGGCGTGCCGGTATCCGCGACCTGGCCGGAACCACGCTCATGAGCGACGGAGCCTCGGTCTACCTCTGCACGTCGAACGACGAGGTCATCGACCTCGTCAGCCGCGGGCAGGGTGTGTTCGGCATCGCCGTCGGCAAGGTCCTCCGCGAGGTGGAGTCGACGCTCGTCTCCTTCGACGCGACGGCGCCCGACCCCGTCGACGAGCTGTCGGCTCGCCGGACCAAGCGCTCGGCGTGATACAGCGCCTCACCCACAGACAGAAAACGGCCGTCCTCGAAGAGGGTGGCCGTTTCGCTGTATGCGTCGGAGGTGTCAGCTCTGCTGACCGCTCTCGGGCACGGCGATGCGTCCGGTGCGGATGATGCGGTCGAGCAGCTGGTCGAAGTCGGCGGCGAGTTCCTGAGCGGAGTCGCCCGGCCAGATGTGTAGGGGCTTGGCGGCGCCCTGCGCCTGCTGCAGAGACGTGCGTTCCGGAAGCTGGGGGGAGAGCACGAGAGGGCCGAACATGTCGCGGAGCTCCTTGATGCGGAACTGGTGCTCGATGGACTGCGGACGCACGCGGTTCACCACGATGCCGAGCGGCTGGAGTCGCGGCGAGAGACCGCGGCGGATCTCCTCGATCGCGCGGAGGGCACGGTCGGCTGCGGCGACGGAGAAGAGGCCGGGCTCGGTGACGACCATGACGCGGTCGCTCGCCGCCCACGCCGTGCGGGTCAGGGCGTTCAGCGACGGTGCGCAGTCGACGAGCACGAGGTCGTACTCGGACTCGACGGATGCGAGAGCCTCTTCCAGCTTCCACACGTCGCGCACGCTCGGGTGCGGGCCGTCGAAATTGATCGCGGAGGGGCTGCCGATGAGGACATCGATCGTCCCGGGGTGCACCTTCGCCCACCCGCTGGACGTGATCGCCTGACGGACGACCTTCTCCTTCGGGTTCGCCAGGACATCGGCGATGTTGAGTCGTCCGGCCACCTGGATGTCCATCCCGGTGGAGACGTCGGACTGCGGGTCGAGGTCGACGACGAGCGTCCGGACTCCTCGGGCGAAAGCCGCTGAGGCCAGCCCGAGTGTCACGGTCGTCTTGCCGACGCCTCCCTTGAGAGAGCTGACGCTGAGTACGTGCACGGAGACAACGTTACCTTCCCCTAGGCTGGGGGAACACTCAGCCCCGCCCCATGCGCATCGAAAAAGCTGCGCATCGAGCTTCCAGAGGTGTGCATGTTCCAGAAGATCCTTGTGGCGAATCGCGGCGAGATCGCGATCCGTGCCTTCCGTGCGGCAGTCGAAGTGGGAGCGCGCACCGTCGCGGTGTTCCCCTACGAAGATCGCGGCTCCGTGCATCGGCTGAAGGCCGATGAGGCCTATGAGATCGGCGAACGCGGTCACCCCGTCCGTGCTTACCTCGATGTCGACGAGATCATCCGGGTCGCGCTGGAGTCCGGCGCCGATGCGATCTACCCCGGGTACGGGTTCCTCTCCGAGAACCCGGAGCTCGCCGAGAAGGCCGCAGCGAACGGCATCGTGTTCATCGGCCCACCCTCGAATGTGCTCGAGATGGCGGGGAACAAGGTCGAGGCGAAGCGGCACGCGGTCGAGGCCGGAGTGCCGGTGCTGCGATCCACAGAAGCCTCCGACGACGTCGATGCACTCGTCGCCCAGTCGGCGGAGATCGGCTTCCCGCTGTTCGCCAAGGCCGTGGCCGGTGGTGGAGGCCGCGGGATGCGTCGTGTCGAGACGGCAGGTGATCTCGCGCCCGCTCTCGCGGAGGCCATGCGGGAAGCTGCGAGCGCATTCGGCGACGCCCGGATGTTCCTCGAGCAGGCGGTCGTGCGCCCTCGGCACATCGAGGTGCAGATCCTCGCCGACAAGACGGGTGAGACGGTCCACCTGTTCGAGCGCGACTGCTCGGTGCAGCGGCGCCACCAGAAGGTCGTGGAGATCGCTCCGGCGCCGAACCTCGACGACAGCGTGCGGACGGCGCTGCACGGCTACGCCGTGGCCTTCGCCCGGTCGATCGGCTACGAGAACGCGGGAACCGTCGAGTTCCTGCTGGAGACCGCGGGGGAGCGCACGGGCGAGGTCGTCTTCATCGAGATGAATCCGCGCATCCAGGTCGAGCACACGGTCACAGAGGAGGTCACCGACGTCGACCTCGTGCAGAGCCAGATGCGCATCGCCTCCGGCCAGACCCTCGCCGACCTCGGTCTGCAGCAGCAGAATCTGCACCTGCGCGGAGCGGCGCTCCAATGCCGGATCACGACGGAGGATCCCACTCAGGGATTCCGTCCTGACACCGGCAAGATCACCACCTACCGCTCGCCGGGAGGCGCCGGCATCCGTCTCGACGGCGGCACGGTGCACCAGGGCGCACAGATCAGCCCTCACTTCGACTCGATGCTCGCGAAGCTCACGTGCCGCGGTCGTGACTTCCCTGCGGCGGTCGCCCGCGCACGTCGAGCGCTCGCGGAGTTCCGCATCCGGGGTGTCTCCACCAACATCCCCTTCCTCCAGGCTCTCCTGGAAGATGACGCGTTCATCGCTGGTGACGTCAGCACGTCCTTCATCGATGAGCGTCCAGAGCTGCTGCGTGGCCGGGTTTCGAAGGACCGTGGAACGAAGCTGCTCAACTGGCTGGTCGACGTCACGGTGAACAAGCCGCACGGTGCGCACCCCGGCGTCATCGATCCGGTCGCCAAGCTTCCTTCCGTCGATCTGACGACCGAGCCTGCTCCTGGCTCTCGCCAGAGGCTTCTCGAACGGGGACCGGAGGGTTTCGCCCGCAGTCTCCGTGCGCAGACGGCGCTGGCGATCACCGACACCACCTTCCGCGACGCGCATCAGTCCCTCCTCGCCACGCGTGTGCGCACGAAGGACCTCGTCGCCGCGGCTCCTTATCTCGCACGGCTGACTCCCGAGTTGCTGTCGGTCGAGGCGTGGGGAGGGGCGACATACGACGTCGCGCTGCGCTTCCTCGGCGAAGACCCCTGGGAGAGACTCGACAAGCTCAGGGCCGCGCTCCCGAACGTGGCGATCCAGATGCTGCTGCGCGGGCGCAACACGGTCGGATACACCCCGTACCCCACCGCGGTGACCGAGGCGTTCGTCGCCGAGGCGGCCGCCAGCGGGGTGGACATCTTCCGCATCTTCGACGCCCTCAACGACGTCGAGCAGATGCGTCCGGCGATCGAGGCCGTCCGCAACACGGGGACCGCCGTCGCCGAGGTCGCGCTCTGCTACACCGGTGACCTGCTCGATCCGGCAGAAGACCTCTACACGCTCGACTACTACCTGCGCCTGGCGGATCAGATCGTCGAAGCTGGCGCGCACATCATCGCCATCAAGGACATGGCTGGTCTGCTGCGACCCGCGGCGGCGGCCAAGCTGGTGACGGCGCTGCGCGAGCGCTTCGACCTGCCCGTGCATCTGCACACGCACGACACCCCCGGAGGCCAGCTCGCCACGCTTCTCGCCGCCAGCGCGGCCGGCGTCGACGCGGTGGACGCCGCATCGGCACCCCTCTCGGGGAGCACGAGCCAGCCCTCGCTGTCGTCCCTGGTGGCTGCGCTCTCCCACACGGAGCGCGACAGCGGCATCTCCCTGGGGGCGGTCTCCGACCTGGAGCCGTACTGGGAGGCGGTCCGTCGCCAGTATGCGCCTTTCGAGTCGGGACTGCCCGGACCCACGGGCCGTGTCTACCACCACGAGATCCCCGGCGGCCAGCTCTCCAACCTCCGGCAGCAGGCGAAGGCACTCGGTCTGGCCGACGACTTCGAACTCATCGAGGACATGTACGCCGCCGCGGACCGCATCCTCGGGCGGGTGCCCAAGGTCACGCCGTCGTCGAAGGTCGTCGGAGACCTCGCGCTCCATCTCGCGGCGGTGAAAGCCGATCCGGCCGACTTCGAGGCCAACCCCGAGAAGTACGACGTGCCGGACTCGGTCGTCGGATTCATGGCGGGTGAACTCGGCGACCTTCCCGGCGGATGGCCAGAGCCGTTCCGTACCAAGGTCCTCGCAGGACGGTCGGTGCGCACCGGGATCACGGCGATCACCGCGGACGATGAAGCAGCGCTCGGCGGCACCAGCTCTGAGCGCAGAGCGCGGCTCAACACCCTGCTGTTCCCTGCGCCGAGTGCGGAGTTCGCCGAGCGCCGTGAACTGTTCGGCGACCTCTCGGTGCTCGACACCAGCGACTACCTCTATGGCCTCGTCGCCGGCCAGGAGCATCAGGTCGAGATCGACCGGGGCGTGCGGCTCTACGTGGGACTCGAGGCCATCGGCGACGCGGATGACAAGGGCATGCGCACGGTCATGACCACCCTCAACGGGCAGCTTCGTCCGGTGTTCGTCCGTGATCGCGCGGTCAAGGTCGATGCGATCGAGGTGGAGAAGGCGGACACCTCGGTTCCCGGCCAGGTCGCCGCACCGTTCTCCGGTGTCGTCACGTTGAAGGCCGAGGTGGGGGCCACCGTGCACGCCGGTGAACCGGTCGCATCCATCGAGGCGATGAAGATGGAGGCGGCCATCACCGCACCCGTCGACGGTGTCATCGAGCGGCACGCCATCGCCGAGACGCAGCAGGTGGACGCCGGAGATCTTTTGGTCGTGATCCGCCCGGCGCACTAATCTTGTGCGGGCGAGGGCCGCGCATCCGTGCGCACCCGGGGCTCGCGCAGGCTTGGAGCGACATCGTGACACCGAAGAACACCACCGACCCCGAGGACGACTCGCTGGGGGTGCTCGACGAAGCCGCGTCTCTCGACACGGCCGGTATCGGCATCCTCGGCGGGACGGCCCAGGTCCGTGTGACCCTGCCCATGAACGAGGACGACGATCTCGCCGACGACGAGGTGATCGACGGCGAGGTCATCGGAGACCTCGTGATCGATCCGGTGCCTGCCGTCGAACAGGAGACGGCGTTTCCGGCGAAGACGAAGACGAAGACGAAGCCGTTGCCCGAGGCACCCTCGATCGATGCGGCGTCGGCGGAGGAGCCGCCCGCAGAGCCCGATGTCGTCACCGGTGTGATCGATTCGCCCGTGATCGAGCCGATCGCGATCGATGCGACAGCGATCGGTTCGCGTCCGCATGCGGACGCCGTCATCGATGCCGTGATCGTCGATGACGAGGAGCCCGGCGACTCGATCGCCGACGATCCCGACGCCGTTCGTGAGCGTGCTGCCGAGGAAGCGGCTGCCGAGGAAGAGGCTGCCGAGGAAGAGGCTGCGGCGCGTTTCCTCGCTCAGGCCCGGACCGAGACGACGGCATCTGCACCGGCACCCGCCGTGCGGACACCCGCTGAGAAGGAGACCACCGTGTCCATCCCCGAAGAGAGGCCCGTCGTGGCCCAGCCGGCACGCCCGGCGGGTCGCGCGGACGTGACACTCGCGTCGAAGCGCCTGGATGAGCTGGGCGAATCCTCACGCGAATCCGCTGATCTGCTGACGGCAGACCGACTGCTCGATCCGCATCAGATCACCAAGCCCGAGCCTGAGGGAGCGTGGAGTCATCTGCTGTACGCGGTCTCCGGCCGGCGGATCAACATCGGCGACGGGCGCCGCGCGCGGGAGCGCAAAGCCCTCTCCGCGCGGATCGCGGCGCCGATCGCGGGCGGAGCGCGCTTCGTGCCGGTGCTCTCCCGCAAGGGAGGGGTGGGCAAGACCACGATCACCGCGCTCCTGGGCATGGCCCTGGCCGATGCGCGTGAGGACCGGGTGATCGCGGTCGACGCGAACCCCGACCGTGGCACGCTCGCGGAGCGGATCGTGCGACCGAACCACAGCAAGTCGGTGCGCGACCTCGTCCGGATTCACGACGACATCAGGGGTTACCACGACATCTCCGCGATCGTTGCGCGTGACGCGACACGCCTCGACGTCCTGGCCTCCGATGCCGACCCGCGCATCGCTGAGGCCTTCAGCGACAGCGACTACCGCGACGTCGCGGACGTCGCCGTTCACTACTACTCGCTCGTCCTCACCGACACGGGGACGGGGATCGTCCACTCGGTGATGTCGGCGACCCTCGACCTGGCGGATCAGATCGTCATCGTCTCGGGGCTCAGCGTGGACGAGGCGAGACTCGCATCCGAGACGCTCACGTGGCTCGAGACCAACGGGTACGCGGAGCAGGCGCGGGAGGCGATCGTCGTCCTCAATCAGTCCACGCCGGGCGCTCCGCTCGTGCGTCTGAACGAACTGCAGGCGCACTTCGCCACGCGGGCCCGGAGTGTCGTCCGCGTGCCGTACGACCCGCAGATCGCCGGGGGAGGGGCGATCGTGTTCGCCAACCTCCTGCCGGAGACACGGATCGCCGCCCGCGAACTCGCCGCGTTGCTCGTCGAGGGCCTCCGGGCGAAGGCCGCCTGATGGCCGTCCGTGAGATCCGCATCTTCGGCGACCCCGTCCTGCGCACGGTCTGCGCCCCGATCGAGGAGATCGACGACGGAGTGCGCGCCCTCGTCGCAGACCTGGTCGATACCGTCGAGCTCCCCGGGCGCGCAGGCGTGGCCGCGCCTCAGATCGGCGTCGCCCTGCGCGCGTTCAGCTACAACATCGACGGTGACATCGGATATGTCCTCAACCCCGTGCTGACCGAAGTCCGCGGCGAGCCCGAGCCGACGGGGGAGGGCTGCCTCTCGGTCCCCGGCCTGTGGCACGACGCGCAGCGCCATCCATGGGCACGCGTGGAGGGAATCGACCTCGACGGCAACCCGGTGGTCCTCGAAGGCGAGGGCCTCCTCGCCCAGGCTCTGCAGCACGAGACCGATCACCTGGACGGCAAGCTCTTCCTGACTCGCCTCGACCCGGAGACGCGCAAGATCGCGATGCGGGAGGTGCGGGAGAGTTCCTGGTTCTGATGAGCACACGAAGAAGGGCCCCGCACCTGCGGGGCCCTTCTTCGTGTCCTCAGGGTCAGCCGCCGATCGGCACGTTCGTGGTGGCGACGGGCTCGTCATAGATCGCGGCGATCTCGTCGGCGAAGTCGTTCATGATGATGTTGCGCTTGATCGAGAGCTTCGGCGTCAGGTGACCGGAGGCTTCCGTCCACTCGGAGTCGAGGATCGTGAACTTGCGGATCGACTCCGCGCGCGAGACACGGCCGTTCGCGGCATCGACCGCACGCTGCACCTCCGCGCGCACCGCCGCGTTCTTCGAAGCATCGGCGAGCGACATCGTGCCCTCGAGTCCGTTGTTCGCGAGCCATGTCGGGAGCATCTCCGGGTCGAGCGTCACCAGGGCCGAGATGAACGGACGCTGGTCGCCGACCACGACGACCTGCCCGATGATCGGGTTCGCGCGGATCGGGTCCTCGAGCGCGGCGGGTGCGACGTTCTTGCCGCCGGCGGTGACGATGATCTCCTTCTTGCGGCCGGTGATCGTCAGGAATCCCTCGGAGTCGAAGCTGCCGATGTCGCCCGTGTGGAACCAGCCGCCTTCGCTGAAGGCGTCGGCCGTCGCCTCCGGGTTGTTCCAGTACTCCTTGAACACGTTGATGCCGCGGACCTCGATCTCGCCGTCGTCGGCGAGACGCACACCGACGCCGGGGAGAGCGGGACCGACGGTGCCGATCTTCGACTTGTCCGCCAGGTTCACCGTCGCGGGGGCCGTCGTCTCCGTCAGGCCGTAGCCCTCGAGGATCACCACACCGAGGCTGTGGAAGAAGTGTCCGAGTCGTGAGCCCAGAGGAGCGGAGCCGGACACCGCGTAGACGACGTTGCCGCCCATGGCCTCACGGAGCTTGCTGTAGACGAGCTTGTTGAACAGCGCGAACTTGAGCTTCATGCCGAACGGGATCGGCTTGCCTTCCTCGAGCAGCTTCGAGTGCTCGATCGCGACCTCGGCGGCGGCGCGGAAGATCTTCCCCTTGCCCCCGGCTTCCGCCTTCTGCTCCGCCGAGTTGTAGACCTTCTCGAAGACGCGCGGCACGGCGAGGAGGAAGGTCGGCTTGAACGACCCGAGTGCAGGCAGGAGCTGGCGCGTGTCGGGCTGGTGCCCGGTGCGCACTCCGGCGTGGACATCGAGGACCGAGATGAATCGCGCGAACACGTGCGCGGTGGTGATGAAGAGGAGTGTGGATGCGCCGGGCGTCTGGACGACTTCGTCCAGTGCCTTCGCCGAGTTGCGCGACAGCTCGACGAAGTTGCTGTGCGTGAGGACGCATCCCTTCGGGCGGCCTGTGGACCCCGAGGTGTAGATGAGCGTCGCGATGTCGGAACCGACAGCGAGGTTTCGCCGGCGCTCGATCTCGGAGTCGCTCACCGACGCGCCCTGGGCCGTCAGAGTGTCGATCGCTCCGAGGTGCAGCTGCCAGACTTCGCGGAGCAGCGGCAGGTCGCCGCGCACCTCGTCGACGCGGGCGAAATGCTCCGGCGACTCCACGATGAGCGCGATCGCACCGGAGTCTTCGAGGATCCACTGGATCTGCGAGGGGGAGCTGGTCTCATAGATCGGCACCATCACGGCGCCGGTGTAGAACAACGCGAAGTCGACGAGGGTCCACTCGTATGTGGTGCGCGCCAGGAAGCCGACCTTCTCTCCGGGCTGGATGCCTGCTGCGGCGAAGCCCTTCGCGAGCGCGATCACCGCGGTCTGGAAGTCGGCGGCGGAGATGTCGCGCCACCCGTCTCCCTCCGGGACGGAGAACAACGCCCGATCCGGCGTCGCCTCCACGCGCTTCACCAGGAGGTCGGCGACGTTCGCGTCGGGATCGGCGGGGACGATCGCGGGGACTTCAAACTGGACCACGGCAGCTCCTTCGGTACCGGTCGGGCACGGACTTCCATCGAGTCTAGGGCATGGAACCCAGTCGCTCTCCAGGTGGAACTGGGTCGCGGAAGCGGGAGAGCCGAAGAGACCGCTCGGTCGGAGCCCGGGCGCGGCGCTAGACTTCACCACGATGTTCTACTGGCTGATGAAGTACGTGGTGATCGGCCCCGTGGTCAAGGCGGTGTTCCGCCCGTGGATCGTGGGGAGGAACAACGTGCCCGCGAACGGGGCGGCGATCCTGGCGAGCAATCATCTCTCGTTCGCAGACTCCATCTTCCTTCCACTGGTCATCGACCGGTCGATGTCCTTCCTCGCCAAGAGCGACTACTTCACCGGTCGGGGCCTCAAAGGGTGGGCGACGAAGTTCTTCATGAAGGCCACCGGGCAGATCCCCATCGACCGATCGGGTGGCAAGGCTTCCGAGGCGTCACTCAACACGGGGCTCCAGGTGCTGGGCGGGGGCGATCTGCTCGGGATCTACCCCGAGGGGACGCGTAGCCCCGACGGCAAGCTGTACCGGGGCCGGACCGGCATCGCCAGGATGGCGCTCGAGGCGAAGGTCCCCGTCGTGCCGGTGATCATGGTCGACACCGACACAGCGATGCCCATCGGAAGGCGACTGCCCCGCATCGTGCGGGTCGGAATCGTGATCGGGGAGCCGCTCGACTTCTCCCGATACGCCGGCATGGAGAACGATCGGTACATCCTCCGCTCGGTCACGGACGAGATCATGGTGGCGCTCCAGCGTCTCGGTGAGCAGAAGTACGAAGACGTCTACGCGTCGACGGTCAAGGACCGGATCCCGACCCGCGTCACATAGGCCCGACGCGGATCTCGGTGGTACCGGCGACCACTAGGCTGGAACGCATGCTCCCGCACCACATCGAAGCCCTTGATGCATGGCGCTCGCTTCCCATCAAGCAGCAGCCGCAGTGGCCCGACGCGGACCGCGTCGCCGACGTCTCCCAGCAGATCGCGACCCTCCCGCCGCTGGTCTTCGCCGGCGAGGTCGACAACCTTCGCGACCGGCTCGCGCGCGCGGCGTCCGGCCAGGCGTTCCTGCTCCAGGGCGGCGACTGCGCCGAGACCTTCGCCGGAGCGACCGCCGAGCAGATCCGGAACCGCATCAAGACGGTGCTGCAGATGGCGGTCGTGCTCACGTACGGCGCCTCGATGCCCATCGTCAAGATGGGCCGCATGGCGGGGCAGTTCGCGAAGCCGCGCTCGAGCGACTCCGAGACCCGTGGCGACGTCACGCTGCCCGCGTACCGCGGCGACATCGTGAACGGCTACGACTTCACCGAGGGCTCCCGCACGGCCGATCCCGGTCGACTGCTGCAGGGCTACCACACGGCGGCATCGACGCTGAACCTGATCCGTGCCTTCACGCAGGGCGGGTTCGCCGATCTCCGCGAGGTGCACTCCTGGAACAAGGGCTTCGCGCAGAACCCGGCCAACCAGCGGTACGAGCGCATGGCGGCGGAGATCGACCGCGCGATCAAGTTCATGGAAGCGGCGGGAGCCGACTTCGACGAACTCAAGCGCGTCGAGTTCTTCACGGGGCACGAGGGTCTGCTGATGGACTACGAGCGTCCGATGACGCGCATCGACTCGCGCACGGACACGCCGTACAACACCTCCGCCCACTTCCTCTGGATCGGAGAGCGCACGCGTGAGCTCGACGGTGCGCACGTTGACTACTTCTCCAAGATCCGCAATCCCATCGGGGTGAAGCTCGGACCGACCACGTCGCCCGAGACCGCCCTCGCGCTGATCGACAAGCTCGACCCCGAGCGCGAGCCCGGGCGCCTGACCTTCATCACGCGCATGGGAGCGGGCAAGATCCGCGACGCCCTGCCGCCGCTGCTCGAAGCGGTCCGTGACTCCGGCGCCCAGCCGTTGTGGGTCACCGACCCGATGCACGGCAACGGCATCACCACGCCGACCGGCTACAAGACGCGTCGCTTCGACGACGTCGTCGACGAGGTGCGGGGCTTCTTCGAAGCGCACCGCGCGGTCGGCACGTTCCCCGGCGGCATCCACGTCGAGCTGACCGGCGACGACGTCACCGAGTGCCTCGGTGGGTCCGAGCAGATCGACGAGGCGGCCCTGGCCACTCGCTACGAGAGCCTGTGCGACCCGCGTCTGAATCACATGCAGTCGCTCGAGCTCGCCTTCCTGGTGGCGGAGGAGCTCGAGAAGCGCTGACCTCCCACACGGGACGAAAAGGAGCCGCCCTCCCCGAGACCATCGGGGAGGGCGGCTCCTTTTCGTTCTTCGTCGCACATGCGAGCGCTCGACCGAACGGGTAGGGCCTCTCAGCCGCTGAGCTGAATCGAGAGGTTCACGGTGCCGCCACGCGGGAGGGACTTGTCCGAGCCCGGATCCTGGCCCGTGACCTTGGCCATCTCGGCGAAACCGGGCAGGTCTCCCCAGGCGGCGTAGGTCGACTTGAAACCCTTGTCCGAGAGGATCTTCTTCGCCTCGTTCAGGGTCTTGCCCGAGACGTCGGGCACGGGGAAGAGCTCCGGGCCCTTCGAGACGATCAGCTGCACGCTGTCTCCCGGCCGCCAGTTGCCCTCTTCTGCGCGATCGGCGACCCCGATCACCACATCCTTGGACACGCTGTCGCTGAAGACGTACTGCGGGTCGGCGGTGACGGTGAGTCCCTTGTCCGTGAGGGTGGAGGTCGCCTTGTCGACCGACATGCCGGCGACGTCGGGGAACTCGCCGGCCGAGACGAACAGCTCGACGGTGTCGTCCTCGAAGATCTCGCACCCGTCGCCGCAGATGTATGACTCCCCGCCCGCCCTGGGCGTGACGGAGGCGTTGATGACGATGCCGGCGTCGGCGTCGGAGAAGAGCAGGAGCGAGGTGTCCGTGACATTGACGTTGAGTCCGGCCAGGTAGTCGCGCGCATCCTGCTCGGCGCGTCCGTTCAGCGGATCGAGGGTGTGGGACGCCGGTCCTGCGGAAACGATCACGGAGACCGAGGCGCCCTTGTCGAGGCGCACGCCCTCGGCCGGATCGGTCTCGATCACCGTTCCGGCGGGGATGTCGATGGAGAACTCGTCCTTCTGCGTGGGGACGAACCCGGCTTCGGTCAGGGTTGCTGCTGCCGCGTCGTACGTGCCGCCGGCGACGGCTGGTACGGCGATGAGCGAACCAGGGCCGGAACCGAACCACCAGCCGACCCCGCCGGCGAGCACCGCGAGCAGCAGGACGAGAGCGAGCAGGAAGGCACCGCGGGCGCGACGTTTGGATGCGCGTCTGCGCAGGAGCGTCGCGTTGTCCAGTGTCGCAGGGACGGGAGCCGTAGGGTCGGCGGGGGGCATGGTGCCCGGCATCACCTTGGTGAGGTCTCCGGAATCACCGTGGCTGTGCTGCGGGGCGGTGGCTCTGGCCGCGGTCGGGGCGATGCCGAGGTCGCGCTCGATCTCCCGCAGGCGCTCGAGCATCTGCTGGGCATCGTCCGGTCGATCGTCCGGTGACTTCTCGGTGGCCCAGAGCACGAGCTCGTCGAGCTGCTCCGGCACGGCAGGATTGCGCACGCTGGGACGCGGTACCGATTCCGTGGCGTGCTGGAACGCGATCTGCATCGGCTGCTCGCCCTTGTACGGCTGTTCGCCGACCAGCATCTCGTAGAGCATGATGCCGAGGGCGTAGATGTCGCTGCGGGCATCGGCGGTGCCGCGCGTGACGAGTTCGGGGGCGAGGTAGGCGATCGTCCCGAGCAGCTGCTGTCCGGTCGCGGTGTTCGCGGTGGTCGCCCGTGCCAATCCGAAGTCGCCGATCTTGATGCGACCGTCTTCCGCGAGGAGGACGTTCTCCGGCTTCACATCGCGATGCACGATCCCCGCGCGGTGTGCCGCAGAGAGGCCCGCCAGGATCGCGTCCATGATCGTGATGGTCTGCGGGATCGTCAGACGTTTCTGCTCGCGGAGGAGCTCACGCAGCGTGATGCCGGGGAGGTACTCCATCACGAGATAGGCGAGTTCGCCATCCTGCCCCTGGTCGAACACATTCACGACATGGGGGTCGGCCAGGCGGGCAGCGGCTCTCGCCTCCTGGATGAAGCGGCTCTGGAAAGCGGAGTCGTCGCTGAGGTGCGCGTGCATCACCTTGAGAGCGATGCGTCGTTCGAGGCGGAGGTCGGTCGCGACGTACACCGTCGCCATGCCACCCCGAGCGATGCGAGCGCGGACGCGGTACCGGCCGTCGACAAGCCGCCCGATGAGGGGGTCGGCCTGCTGATTGGTCGTCACGTCAGAATTCTATGGAGAACTGCCTGAAAGACAGGGGAGCGGCTCACCCCTCGCACCTGCGGGTTTTCCCGGATGTCGTCAACCGTGGAGCGCGAGCCAGGCATATGCCTGCGCCTCCCACTGTCCGTACCTCTCGGGATAGGCCGAGATCTGGACCGCCTGAGCAGCGTCGGTGAAGGCCATGTTCTCCCAGCCGGGGATGTCGAGAAGCCCGCGGGTCACCTGGCCGTTGGGGTCGCTCTGCCCTCCGTAGAACACGCGAGTGCTCCGATCGGCGTCCATAATCTGGGCCGGCGTTCCCCAGCCGGTGCTCGGACGCTGCTGGAAGATGCCGAGTGAGTCGCGGTCGCCCCAGTCGAGATTTCGCAGACCCGACTCGACCATGCCGGTGGCGAGAGCGATCGAGATCGCCCGATCGGACACCCCGATCTCGCGGCCGACGCGGATGATGAGCGCGGCGTTCGAGGCCTGCTCGGCCGTCAGCACCGCTGTCTGCGGGCCACTCGCCGCCGAGGGGGTCGCCGACGGGGCCGGTGCAGGCGCTGTCGGCGGCGTGCCCTGGAGGGAGAGGGCCTGGCCCGGGTAGATGATCGACGACGGCCCGAGACCGTTCGCGGCGTACAGCGCCTGCGTGGTGGTGCCGTATTTCTGCGCGATGCCGAACAGGGTGTCGCCTGCGACGACGGTATGGGACGCGGCGGACGCCGGGGCCGGAGCCGGGGTCGGCGCCGCGGCCGCTATGGGAGCGGCAGCAGTCGGCGCGCCGACCGAGCCGCTGATGACGAGGTTCTGGCCGGGGTAGATCACCGAGGCGCGTGTGAGCCCGTTTGCCGCGAGGACGGCATCGACGGAGGTCCCGTACTTCCGGGCGATGGCGTACACGGTGTCGCCGGAGACGACCTGATGCGTCGCGGCGGCCGCGGGAGCGGAGGCTTGGGGCGTCGCAGGGGCTGCCGGCGCGGGCGAGGGCGCGAGCGTGAGTGTCTGGCCGGGGTGGATCACCGAGCGCCAGGAGAGTCCGTTCCAGGTCAGGACATCGACCGTGCGCAATCCGAAGCGCGAGGCGATCGCCGAAACTGTGTCGCCGGGCTGGACGCGGTAGGTCGATGGTGCGGCCTCGGCGGGTGCGACGCCTGCCGGAAGAAGGCGAGGCCGCTCGACGGCAGTCGTGTCCGCGTGCACAGTCGCTCCGGCCGGCGCAGCGGTGAGAGTGGTCGCCAGTGCTCCGAGCATCGCTGCAGGCACTCCGATCTGCAGGTGTCGCGTTCGCCGTGTGGCGGTCTTCAGAATCAAGGTCTGCCCCCTTTTTTTCGAGCTTTTCACGCTGACACGGATGTAAACAGAAGTCAACAGAAGTGACGCAAGTGAACAGTGTGACTGGAGTGCCGACATGCGCAGATCATCCGGAGGTGAGATAGTGGGCGACGTGTCTGAGAACGTTGCCGGAACCCCTGCCGCCGTCGAGTGGCTGACGATGCCCGACCTCGTCGAGGTGCTCGACGAACCCCTCGGCCGTGTGCGCCGTCTGATCGATGAGCACTATCTCGTCGGCTCTCGTCGCAACGGAGCATTCGCGGTGCCGTCCGTCTTCATCGTCGACGGACACCCGCTGAGCTCACTGCGTGGCACCGTGATCGTGCTTCAGGACGCCGGGTTCACCGACGACGAGCTGATCGACTGGCTTCTCGCGGAGGAGGAGAGCCTGGGGCGTTCCCCGATCGACGCCCTGCTGGCCGGGCACAAGAGTTCCGTGCGGCGCTTGGCGCGCACGCTCGCCTGATCCGTCAGGCCGAGCGCACCGTCGCCGCTCGTGCGAGATCACGCAGCTCACCGACCGCGGCGTTGTCCAGTCGGGCGCCTGACAGGGCGCGATCGGCGTCGCGGGCATAGCCGGTGATCATCGCCTCCAGCTGATCCACGGCCCCCGAGTCGCGGATGGTGGCCTGGAGGAACGTCACCTGCTGCGGCGTGAGCTCCGGGTCGCCCAGCATCTCGTCCAGCAGGTTCCGCGCGGACGCGTCCAGCGTCTGCCTGGTGAGAGCGATCAGGACGGTTCGCTTGCCCTCCCGGAGGTCGTCCCCGGTCGGCTTGCCCGTGACGGACGGGTCGCCGAACACTCCGAGCACATCGTCGCGCAGCTGGAAGGCCATGCCGACGGGATGTCCGAAGCGGCGCAGCGCCTCCGTCTGATCAGGCTCGGCCCCGGCGAACGCGCCGCCGAGAACCAGAGGTTGCTCGATGCTGTACCTCGCGGACTTGAGCGATGCCACGCGCAACGCCCGTTCCGCGTGCAGGCTCCCGTCGTTCACGCTCCACGCCGATTCCTCGGCGATGTCGAGGAACTGACCGGTCGTGACATCCCTCCGCATCCTCGCGTACTCGGAACGCACGGCGCGTGCGTGCGGCTGCCCGTCGAGGGCCGATTCCAGCAGGTCATCGCTCCAGGCGACGAGGAGATCGCCGAGGAGGATCGCTGAGGCGCGGCCGAAGGCGTCTGCGTCGCCCGCCCATCCCGCGGCGCGGTGGGAGGCCTCGAGGGCACGGTGCGCGGCCGGGCGGCCACGGCGTGTGTCCGAGTTGTCGATCAGGTCATCGTGGACGAGCGCCGCGGACTGGAAGATCTCCAGCGCGGTGCAGATGTCCCACAGCGCGTCGGGCTCTGTCGCGTCGCGGTCTCTGAAAGCCGAGACGGCACGCCAACCCGCATGGCAGAAGCGCGCACGCAGGCGTTTGCCGCCGTCGAGGGTGCCGGCGGCCGCGTCGAGGAACGCCGCCGCGTCCGGACCGTAGTCCGTCGCTTCGTCCCGCATCCGCGAGAGGAAGTGGTCGAGGTGTGCGGCGACGGCGTCGGGGACGGGGGAGGAGGACGGCACGACTCCCAGCATACGTAAAGCAAGGGTGGGTCGAACTGCTAGCCCCGGACGCCTTCGCGCGCGTAGAATGGAAGGCACGATACCCGAGGGGGACGAAATGCCACTCTCCGAACAGGAGCAGCGTCTGCTCGACGAGATGGAACGCCATCTCCTTCACAATGATGCCGACGTCGTGACCGCGCCGTCCGGTGACCGAGCTCTGAGCTACCGAAATCTCGTCTACGGTGCGCTCCTGCTGCTCGCCGGTGTCGGTGGTCTGGTCGCCGGCGTCATCCTCGGCGGTGTCTGGGGAATCGTCGTCGGCGTCGTCGGTTTCGCGGCGATGCTCGCCGGAGTCATGGTGGCCGTGACGCCCGTTCGGCGGACGACCGCGACGGCACCGCGAGAGCACTCCGCACCGAAGCGACAGGAATCCGCGTCGTTCATGGATCGTATGAACGATCGATGGGATCGACGCCAAGACGGTCACTGACCTCTCTCACATCTTCACCACCGAAGCCCGGATGCTCAGCATCCGGGCTTCGGTCGTTAACGCCGGGCGGGGGAGGGTCGGCCGCTGACCCGGGAGATCCCTCCACTCATCCTCCACCTTCCTCCACCGCGGAATCTCGCGGTTTTTTGGCATGCCCGCTCGCGCTGACCGCGATCGTCTGCGGATTGGTCGTAGGTATGTGGAGGAAAGTGGAGTAAAGTGGGGCGCACCTCGAGTTGGCCGGACGCAGAGGGGGTGGTGGCCGATGTTGCTGGGTACGCACTCTCCGAAGCTGGACGACAAAGGACGGGTCATCCTTCCTGCGAAGTTCCGCGAAGACCTCGGCGGCGGCATCGTCGTCACCCGAGGGCAGGAACGGTGCCTCTACGTGTTCAGCACGGCCGAGTTCGAGGCGATGCACGAGCGGATCCGGCAGGCACCGCTCGCCAACAAGCAGGCGCGTGACTTCATGCGCCTGTTCCTCTCCGGAGCCAGCGCGGAGATGCCAGACAGCCAGAACCGCATCACCATCCCGGCGCACCTGCGTCAGTACGCAGGTCTGCAGAAGGAACTCATCGTCACCGGAGTCGGCGCCCACGCCGAGATCTGGGACGCGGAGAGCTGGAACGCCTACCTCGCCGCCGGCGAGGAGACCTACTCCGACCTCGAGCAGGAGGTGATTCCGGGACTCTTCTGACCACGGCTGTGATGCCCCGCCGCTCCCGCCCCGACACACTTCCCCGGTGCCGGGTCGAGAAGCGGAGGGGGATCAGAGCCGAAGGTCACCCCGAGAAAGATCATGAACCTCCGAGACATCCACACCCCCGTCCTGCTCGACCGCTGTGTCGAGCTGCTCGCTCCTTCCCTTCACGCGGACGGTGCGGTCCTCGTCGACGCCACCCTCGGCATGGGCGGCCACTCGGAGGCGCTGCTCGAACGCTTCCCGAACATCCGTCTGGTCGGGCTCGACCGAGACACCGATGCGCTGCGCATCGCGGGGGAGCGACTGGCACGATTCCGAGACCGTGTGACTCTCGTACACACGGTGTATGACGAGATCGGCCTGCATGCGCAGGGCGCGTCCGGCATCCTGTTCGATCTCGGGGTGTCCTCCCTGCAGCTCGACGAGGCCGAGCGCGGCTTCGCGTACTCCAAGGACGCTCCCCTCGACATGCGGATGGACCAGACCAAGGGCGTCACCGCCGCCGATGTCATCGCCACGTACAGCGAAGGCAACCTCCGTCGCATCTTCGAGCGCTACGGCGAGGAGAAGCTCGCCGGCCGTTACGCCCGCTTCATCATCGAGGCACGTCAGAAGCAGCCCATCACGCGGTCGGGCGAGCTCGTCGACATCCTCATCGCGGCCACTCCCGCTGCCGCGCAACGAGCGGGGCACCCCGCCAAGCGCGTCTTCCAGGCGCTGCGCATCGAGGTCAACACGGAACTCAATGTGCTGGCCGACGCGATCCCCTCGGCCATGGATGCGCTCAGCGTCGGAGGACGCATCGTCGTGATGTCGTATCAGTCGCTCGAAGACCGCCTCGTGAAGCAGGCGTTCGCCGCCGCGGCCGCCTCATCCGCACCTGCCGGTCTTCCGGTCGAACTCCCCGAACACGCCCCGCGATTCCGCATCCTGACCAAGGGCGCAGAACTCGCCGACGATGATGAGCGCGCGCGCAACCCGCGGGCGATCCCGGTGCGTCTGCGCGCCGCCGAGAAGCTGCGGGAGAGCGCATGAGCCTGAACGCCGTCGTCCGGAAGCCGGTACAGCCGGTCGCGCCGGAGAAGACTCCGCAGCGGAAGCTGCAGCCGGTCACGCATCCCGCCGCCCGCCGCAAGCCCAAGCTCGCCTATGCGCTCGTCGCGCTGGGGGGAGCGCTCGCGATCGGCGCCGCGCAGATCGCGCTCTCGCTCGCGATCACCCAGGACTCGTTCACCCTCGCCAGTCTCTCGTCGCAGCAGCGCGAACTCAACCTCAAGACGCACGCTCTCCAGGAGGAACTGACCGGGGTCAGCTCCCCGCAGGTGCTCGCGAGCAGCGCGGCCGGACTCGGAATGGTGGTCGCCGGATCGCCGTCGTATCTGCGCCTCAGTGATGGAGCCGTCTTCGGTACCGGCGACGGCGCCGATTGGACCTCTACGGTCAACCCTGACGGCGTCGGAGCCGTGAGCAACTCGCTCATCGTGGAACCGCCGCCTCCTCCTGCACAGGAGACGGACGGCGCAGCGACGACCGAGCAGCCGACACAAGAGCTTCCGCCGTCGATCACCGACGGCCTGCCGAGCCCCACGACGCACTGACACCCACGATCGACGGAGAGATCCCATGACGACACGAGCCACCCGCGGACCGCGGCGACGCACAGTCGTCGCCCTCGCCGTCATCCTCTCGGTGCTGTGCGCCTTCGTCGTGCGGCTGGTCGACATCCAGGTGGTCAGCGCCGACGAGCATGTCTCCGACTCTCTCGAGCACATCGGGGCGAGTTCGGCCATCTCCGGACAGCGCGGATCGATCGTCGACTCCTCCGGGACAGTGCTCGCCTCCAGCGTGATGGTCTACGACGCTCAGCTCAGCCCCCAGGTCATCATGCTCATGGAGGAGAACGACCCCAAGCTGCCGTGGGCCGAGGCTTCCGAGAAGATCGCGGCCATCACCGGGCAGTCCGGGGAGGAAGTGCGTGCGCTGGTGTCGAACGCCCTCGCCGAGAACCCGAACAGCCAGTACGCACCCCTCAAGAAGGGGCTGAACACCGAGCAGTACATGAAGCTGAGGGACTTGGGAGTCGGCTCCTATCTCGCACTCAAGGCGCGCGAGACCCGGGTCTACCCGAACGGCGCGGTCGCCGGGAACCTCCTCGGCTACCTCGACAGCTCCGGCGAGGCGCAGGCCGGCGTGGAGCAGCTGGACGACTCCTGCCTCGCGCCCGTCGACGGCGAGGAGAGCTATCGCATCGGCAAGGACGGGGTCGTGATCCCCGGGAGCGAGCGCACGGTCGACGCCGTGAACGGCGGCTCCGTGCAGTTGACCATCAACAGCGATCTCAACTGGTACCTGCAGCAGATGATCGCCGAGGAGGCGCAGACCCAGGGCGCCAAGGGCGGCACGGTCACGGTGGTCGAGGTGAAGACCGGCAAGATCAGGGCGGCGGCCGAATGGCCCGCGCTTGACCCCAACGATCTCGATGCTTCGACACCGGCGACGAGGGCCAGCCAGATCTTCCACAGGGACTTCGAGCCGGGCTCGACGTTCAAGGCGATCACCGCGGCCGCGGCCATCGAGGGCGCCGGCCTCACCCCCTACAGCACCGTCAGCGCGGCCTCTCGCGAGAAGTTCCCGAACGGCGCCGTCGTCAACGACGCCTTCACCCACCCCGCCTACAACTACACCCTCGCCGGCGGACTCATCGACTCGTCGAACGTCGCACTGTCGAAGTTCGGCACCATGGTGAGTCCCGAGGTCCGCTACGACTACCTCGAGCGGTTCGGGGTCGGCGACAAGACGCTCGACTTCCCGTCCGAGGTCGGCGGCATCCTGCACCCCGTCAAGGACTGGGACAGCCAGTCGCTGTACACGACCACGTTCGGCCAGTACTTCACGGTGACGGCAGCCCAGCTCGCCGGCGCCTACCAGGCGATCGCCAACGGCGGAGAGAAGATCGATCTCTCGCTCGTCGAGTCGTGCACGGGATCCGACGGCAAGGTCACCACACCGGCAGATCCGAAGCACGAGCAGATCATCAAGGAGCAGACGGCAGGCGAGCTCACCCGGATGCTGGAGAACGTCGCGGTGCAGGGCGGCAATGCGGAGCGCATCCAGGTGCCGGGCTACCGCGTGACCAGCAAGACGGGTACTGCCCAGGTCTCCGACGGCAACGGTGGATACAAGTCCGGGGTGTACTACACCAGCATGGTGGGCTTCGCACCGGTCGACGATCCGCAGTACGTCGTCGTGGTCACCCTCGACGAGCCGACTAAGGTTGTATCGTCCGCGGCCACCGCATCCGCCTTCCAGAAGGCGATGACGCAGGTGATGAAAACCTATCGCGTGATGCCGTCCTCTGTCCCGATGGACGAGCTCCTCCCCAAGTTCGGATAGTCGGCGAGAGCCGCGCATGGAGATGACATGATCGCCCTGACGCTCGCTGAGATCGCCGCCGCAGTCGGCGGTGATCTTCGCGTGGTCGCACCAGACACACCCGAGACCGTGGTCGATGGCCTGGTCGACACGGATTCGCGGATGATGGGCCCCGGCTCGATCTTCGTGGCCAAACCCGGAGCCGAGACCGACGGCCACCGATTCGTCGGATCCGCCGTCGAGGCGGGCGCCGTGCTGGCCATCGTCGAGCATCCCGTCGACATCGCGGTGAGCCAGATCATCGTCGCGGATGCCGTCACCGCACTCGGCGCACTCGCCAGAGATGTCGTCGCGCGGGTCCGAGCCGCAGGTCGGCTCCGCATCGTCGGCATCACGGGATCCAACGGCAAGACCACCACCAAGAACTTCCTCGCACGCATCCTCGAGGACGAGGGCGAGACCGTCGCGCCGGTGAAGTCGTTCAACAACGAAGTCGGCGCTCCCGTCACCATGCTTCGTGTCACGGAGAGCACGCGGTACCTCGTGAGCGAGTTCGGAGCGGCGGCTCCGGGAAGCATCGCCCACCTCGCCGGCCTCGTGGAGCCCGACATCGCCGTGGTGCTGATGGTCGGCATGGCGCACGCCGGCGGCTTCGGCGGAATCGAAGCGACGGCGAAGGCCAAGGCCGAGCTCGTCGCGGCGGCCCGGGTGCCGGGGACTGCCGTCCTGAACGTCGACGACCCCAGAGTCGCGGCGATGCGAGAGCTCGCGGACTCCCGCGGGTTGCGCACGGTCGGCTTCGGCCAGGGCCCGACGGCCGATGTGCGGGCCCGCGACATCGAGGTGTCGGCCTCCGGCACCGCCTGCATCGTCGAGGTCGGCGGGCAGAGCCTGCCCCTGCGGCTCCGGGTCCTCGGGGCTCACCACATCTCCAACGCTCTGGCAGCGATCGCTTCGGCGCTGGTCCTCGGCGTCGCGCCCGTCGATGCCGTGGCTCGTCTGGAGGCCGTCGAGATCGCCGAACGGTGGCGGATGCAGCCCCTGGGCAACGACCGCGTGCGGATCATCAACGACGCCTACAACGCCAGCCCGGATTCCATGGCCGCTGCCTTGCGCACTCTCGCGCAGATCACCGGCCCCGAAGAGCGCACGGTCGCCGTCCTCGGCGCCATGAGCGAGCTCGGGGAGAGCGCGGGGGAGGAGCACGACCGGATCGGGCTGCTCGCCGTGCGTCTGAACATCCAGCGGATCGTGGTCGTCGGCGCTGAGGCGCGACGGCTGTATCTCGCTGCCGTCGGAGAGGGCTCGTGGGACAGCGAGGCTGTGCATCTGCCCGACCAGGACGCGGCGTTCGAGTATCTGCGCACCGAGCTCCGCGACGGCGATCGCGTGCTCGTGAAGTCATCCAACTCCGTGGGCCTCCGGCATCTCGGCGATCGTCTGGGAGAATTGTTCTCGTGAGGTCTCTCATCATGTCGGCGGCGATCTCGCTCGCCTTCACCCTGTTCCTGACCCCCGTCTTCCTCCGGCTCTTCCGGAAGTGGGGCTGGGGGCAGGTGATCCGCACCCCGGAGTCCGTCCACAACCCGAGCCACGAAGCGAAACGCGGAACGCCGACGATGGGCGGCGTCATCTTCATCGTCGGCTCGATGGTGGGCTACTTCACCGGTGTTCTGGTCAGCGGAGAGGTGCCGGCGCTCTCGGCGCTGCTCGTGATCTGGCTGATGGTCGGTTTCGGTGCCGTCGGGTTCATTGACGACTACATGAAGGTGCGCAGCCAGCGCAGTCTCGGACTGTCGGGCTGGCGCAAGGTGATCGGTCAGCTGCTGGTCATGATCCCCTTCGGCATCGTCGCGCTGAACTTCCCGAACAAATGGGGCCAGACGCCGGCGAGTTCCGCGATCTCCCTGTTCCGCGACATCACCTGGCTCAACCTCTTCGCCTTCGGCGTGATCCTCGGGTGGATCCTCTATCTCGTGTGGATCTCGATCATCGGGGTCGCCACCTCGAACAGCGTGAACCTGACCGACGGTCTCGACGGTCTCGCGGCCGGAGCCGGCGTCATCGTCGTCGGCGCGTACAGCCTCATCGCCTTCTGGCAGTTCAAGCAGCCCTGCATCGGCGGAGACCCCGATGCCCTGGGCGGATGCTACGAAGTGCGCGACCCGTTCAACCTGGCGATCATCGCCGCGTCCTTCGCCGCCAGCCTGATCGGATTCCTGTGGTGGAACGCCCCCAAGGCGAAGGTCTTCATGGGCGACGTCGGATCCATGGCGATCGGTGGTGTCATCACCGCGATGGCCATCCTGACCCGGACCGAGCTGCTCCTGCTCGTGATCGCCGGTGTCTTCGTCCTGTCCTCCGGTTCGGTCATCCTGCAGCGCGCATACTTCAAGATCACGCGCGGCAAGCGGCTGTTCCTGATGAGCCCGTTCCACCACCACCTCGAGATGCGCGGCTGGTCCGAGGTCACGATCGTGGTCCGCATGTGGATCATCGCCGGGCTGCTCGCCGTCTCTGCCGTCGGTCTGTTCTACGTCGAATGGCTGACCCGTGTCGACTGATCGGCTGGCAGGCCTCACCAGCTGGAATACCGACTGGAGCGGCCTGCGGGTCGCCGTGCTCGGCCTCTCCATGACCGGGTTCTCGGTCGCCGACACGCTGGCCGAACTCGGCGCGGACGTGCTCGTGCTGAGCGAAGCCGCCGAAGAGGAGTACGAGCGTCTGCTTCCTGTCATCGGCGCCCGGCTCGAGCTGGGTCCGCTTGCAGAAGTCCCTGCCGTGCTGGTCGAGTTCGCCCCCGAGGTCATCGTCGCCTCGCCGGGGTTCTCGCCGTCGCACCCGGTCATCCGATGGGCGCAGGATTCGGATGTCGCGATCTGGGGAGACGTCGAACTCGCCTGGCGCGTCCGTGACAAGGTCCTGCGCTCCGACGGCACACCGGCGGACTGGGTGCTCATCACGGGCACGAACGGCAAGACCACGACGACCCAGCTGACAGCCACCCTCCTCGTCGAGGGAGGACTGCGTGCGGCTCCGTGCGGCAACATCGGTGTGCCGGTGCTCGACGCGGTACGCGACCCCGCAGGGTTCGACGTCCTCGTGGTCGAACTCTCCAGCCATCAGCTCTGGTACCTGGGACAGTCGCGGGCCGAGGGGGAGCTCTTCCCCTACGCGTCCGTGTGCCTCAACCTCGCCGACGATCATCTCGTCTGGCATGGGAGCGCTCGGGCCTACCGCGACGCGAAGGCCGTGGTCTACCGCAACACCCGGATCGCGTGCGTCTACAACAAGGCGGACGAGGCCACACGGCAGATGGTCGAGGAGGCGGAGGTCGTCGAAGGCGCCAGGGCGATCGGCTTCGACCTGGGGATCCCCGGTCCGAGCGACCTCGGCGTGGTGGAGGGCCTTCTCGTCGACAGGGCCTTCCTCGACGACCGGTCTCGCAGCGCTCTCGAGCTGACGACCGTCGCCGACCTCGAGGCTGCGGGTCTCGCCGCTCCCCATATCGTGCAGAACATCCTCGCAGCGAGCGCCTTGGCGCGGTCGCTCGGCGTCGAGCCCGAGGCCATCCACACGGCCCTGCAGTCCTTCCGCCTCGATCCTCACCGCATCCAGGTGATCGCGCGGCATCGCGGCATCACGTGGATCGACGACTCCAAGGCCACCAACCCGCATGCGGCCGCGTCATCATTGCGCGCGTACCCGGGAGCCGTATGGGTGCTCGGCGGGGATCTGAAGGGGGTCGACATCTCCGACCTCGTCGCCGACGTCGGGACGACAGCCCGGGCCGCCGTCGTGATCGGCGTCGAGCGCTCTGCCGTGGTCACGGCATTCCGGCGACACGCGCCCGGGGTGCCGGTGTTCGAGGTCGATGCTGGTGACACTGGACAGGTCATGAACCGTGTCGTGGAGATCGCCGCGGGAATCGTCGACGACGAGGGAACAGTCCTGCTGGCCCCGGCGGCGGCATCCTTCGATCAGTTCTCCGGCTACGCGGAACGGGGCCATCGCTTCGCCGAGGCGGTGCGGGACTGGATCGACCGGGGGAGTGCCGATGACACAGGTATCCCGCCCTCCGCGCTCTGAAGCCGGCGGTCTCGCTGCCAGGGTCTCGCTCGGACGCCGGTTCACCCCGGTGTCGACCGAGTTCCTGCTGATCGCGTCCACCGCCCTGCTGCTCACTCTGTTCGGCCTCGTGATGGTGTTGTCGGCGACCAGCGCCACCGCCGTGTCCAAGGGCGTCAATCCGCTGGACGGTGTGCTTCGTCAAGGGGTTTTCGCACTCCTCGGCATCCCGCTGATGTTCCTGATCAGCCGCCTGCCGATCGAGTTCCTCAAGCGGATGGCGTGGCCGGCACTCTTCGGCGCCGTGGCCCTGCAGATGCTGGTGTTCACCCCGCTCGGGATCGAAGACGGCGGAAACCGGAACTGGATCCGGATCGCCGGCTTCACGCTCCAGCCGTCCGAGTTCCTCAAGCTCGCTCTCGCCCTGTGGATCGCGGCCGTGCTGCTGCGCAAGCGCGCGATGCTCGGCACCTGGCATCACGTCTTCATCCCGGTGATCCCGGTCGGGGCACTGGCGATCGGCACCGTCCTCGCGGGGAAGGACCTCGGCACGGCGATGGTCCTGGTGCTCATCCTGCTCGGCTGTCTGTTCTTCTCGGGGGTCAAGCTCCGGCTGTTCATCATCCCGCTGATCCTCGGCGTCGTCGCCGTGCTCGCCTATGCGCTGTCCAGCGAGGATCGCATGCGGCGCATCACCGCGACGTGCGACAACATGGCGCTCTACTACACCGATTGCTACCAGTCGATCCACGGGATCTGGGGAATGGCGACCGGTGGCATCTTCGGTCTCGGTCTCGGCAACTCGCAGGAGAAGTACGGGTGGCTCCCTGCGGCGGGCAACGACTTCATCTTCGCCATCGTCGGCGAGGAGCTGGGACTGATCGGGTGCATCGTCGTTCTCGCCCTCTTCACGTTCTTCACGATCGGCGCGTTCCACATCATCCGCAAGACCTCCGACCCCTTCATCCGGGTGGCGGCCGGCGGCATCACCGTGTGGATCGTCGGCCAGGCCGTCATGAACGTCGGCGTCGTCATCGGCGTCTTCCCCGTCATGGGTGTCCCGCTCCCATTCATGTCGCAGGGCGGCACCGCTCTGCTCGCCGTGCTGATCGCGTGCGGTGTGCTGCTCGCATTCGCGCGCACGATCCCTGTGACCGAGAAGCGACCAGCTGAGCGGGGTAGGGTCACCAGGTGACTTCGTATCTCCTCGCCGGCGGTGGCACCGCCGGTCACGTCAATCCCCTGCTCGCGGTCGCCGATGGCCTCCGCGCCCGCGATCCCGAGGCCACCGTTCTCGTGCTCGGCACTGCCGAGGGGCTCGAATCCCGTCTGGTCCCTGCACGCGGTTACGAGCTCCTCATCGTCGACAAGGTGCCGTTCCCGCGCCGACCGAACAAGCAGGCGATGTCGTTCCCCGCACGGTTCCGTCGCGCCGTCTCCCAGGTGCGCGCCCATATCCGTCAGCACGGCATCGACGTGGTCGTCGGCTTCGGGGGATACGCTTCCGCGCCTGCCTATGTCGCTGCTCGCCGTGAGCGCGTGCCGTTCGTCGTGCACGAGGCCAATGCCAAGCCGGGGTTGGCGAACGTGCTCGGTGCGCGGCGGGCAGCTGCCGTCGGCGTCGCGTTCGAGGGGACCCCGCTTCGTGGTGGCGAGGTCGTCGGCATGCCTCTGCGCCAAGAGGTCATCGCTCTGGACCGCGCGGCGTCGCGCGCGGAAGCGGCGGACTACTTCGGTCTCGACCCCGAACGGCCCGTCCTCCTGGTCTTCGGCGGCTCGCTGGGCGCGCAGCGACTCAATGAGGCGCTCGCTGATTCATGGCGAGACGTCCTCGACGCCGGATGGCAGCTGCTGCACGTGACCGGTGAGCGCAGTGATCTGGCAGATCCCGGTACGGACGGCTACGTGCTGCGCCGCTACGTCGACCGCATGGATCTTGCCTTCGCCGTCGCGGATCTGATCGTCTCCCGTTCCGGTGCGGCGACCGTGAGCGAGGTGAGCGCGCTGGGGATACCCGCGCTCTACGTCCCGTACTCCGTGGGAAACGGCGAGCAGCGCCTGAACGCCGCATCGGCCGTCGCTGCCGGAGCTGCCGAGCTGCTCGACGATGCGACCTTCGACGGCGATGCCGTGCGGCGCATCGTGGTGCCGCTGCTCGAAGACCCGGCGCGGATCGCGGAGATGGCTGCCGCTGCCCAGACGGCCGGAACCCGCGCAGGAACCGAGAACGTCATCACCCTCATCGACCGTGCGCTCGCGGCTGCCTGACGCGTCCACGAAGCGGAAGAAAAGTAGACTGAAGCGGACATGATCAGACCCGACCTCTCCCTCCCCATTCCCGAGACGATCACCTCCGCGCACTTCATCGGCATCGGTGGATCCGGGATGAGCGGACTCGCCAAGATGTTCCTCGACGCGGGCATCCGCGTGTCCGGCAGCGACCGCGCAGACAGCGACAACCTGCGGGCGCTGGCCGCCGCGGGGGCGACGGTCCACGTCGGTCATGATGCCGCCCACCTCGGTGATGCCGACACGGTCGTGCACACCGGCGCCATCTGGCCGGAGAATCCCGAGTTCGTCACCGCCAAGGAGCGGGGCCTCCACGTCATCCACCGGTCCCAGGCTCTGCACTGGCTGATCGGCACGCGGCGCCTCGTCTCGGTGGCGGGTGCGCACGGCAAGACCACCTCGACGGGCATGATCGTCACGGCGTTGCGCGACCTCGACGTCGACCCGCACTTCGTCAACGGCGGCGTGATCGAGCAGCTCGGCGTGTCCAGCGCCACCGGGAGCGGCGACCTCTTCGTCATCGAGGCAGACGAGTCCGATGGCACCTTCCTCCTGTACGACACGGCTGTGGCGCTCATCACGAACGTCGACCCCGACCACCTCGACCACTACGGCTCCGACGAAGCCTTCCATCAGGCGTTCGTGCAGTTCGCGGACGCCGCGACCGAGGCCGTGGTGATTTCGAGCGACGACGCCGGCGCACTGCGCGTCGGTGCGGGCCTGTCGCACCCGAACGTGCTCACCTTCGGGCAGGCAGACGGCGCGGATGTGCGCGTCACCGACATCGTGGCTGCGGGACCGGTCGCCGCCACGCTGACGCACGGCGACGAGCATGCCCGGATGCAGCTCGCCGTCCCCGGCATCCACAACGCGATCAATGCGGCCGGCGCCGTCGCCGTTCTCCGCGCCCTCGGCTATCCGCTCGGCGACGCCGTTCGTGCGGTGGAGGGCTTCGCCGGTACGGTGCGTCGCCTCGAGCAGCACGGCGTCGAGCGTGGGGTCACCGTGTACGACGACTACTCGCACCACCCCACGGAGGTGCGAGCAGCGCTCGAAGCCATGCGCAGCATCGCCGGGTCCGGTCGGATCATCGCGATCCAGCAGCCTCACACCTACTCGCGCACGCAGCACATGTACCAGGAGTTCGCCGACGTCCTGGAGCAGTTCGCCGACCACACCGTGATGCTCGACGTCTACGGGGCCAGGGAAGACCCCGTGCCCGGTGTCACGGGCGAGCTCGTCAGCGGTGCCTTCCGTGACCCGTCGCGCGTCCACTATGTCGCAGACTGGCAGCAGGCCGCCGACTACACCGCCTCGGTCGCGCGAGACGGCGACTTCGTCGTCACGCTCGGGTGCGGCAACGTCTACCAGATCATCCCGCAGGTCCTGGACTCTCTGCGCCGGACCGACGAGGAGTAGCCGATGCGCCGGCCCGCACCGCTTCCGACCAGCCCGGAGTCTCCGGACGAGAAGGACGCCGCGCCGGAGGAGAGGTCCCGTCGGCGGCGACGCGATCCCGGAGCCGGTCAGGACACTCCGTCGACTCCTGACCCGGCACCCGGCGAGGAGCCGGACAGCACCTCGGTCGGCGACCCGCAGCAGACGTCGACGATGGATGTCTGGCGCGCGGCACGTGCGCGTCGGAAGGCTCTTCGTGCGGAGATCCGGCGGTTCACGCAGAGGTCGCGGCGGCGGAGGATCGTCTGGTTGAGCAGCATCGGCGCCGCACTGCTGCTGGTCGGGGGCAGCGTCGCCGCAGCGTACAGTCCGCTGTTCGCCGTGCAGAAGATCACCGTCGAAGGTGCCACGAGTCTCGATCCCGCCGCGATCGAGGCGGCACTGGGGGATCAGCTCGGCACTCCACTCGCACTGGTCGACTCCAGCAAGGTGAAGGCCGCGTTGCTGGGCTTCCCTCTCATCGAGACATACGCCCTCGAAGCGCGCCCGCCGCATGACCTCACCGTGCGGATAGTCGAGCGCACTCCCGTCGGCGTGCTCCGCTCCGACGCCGGTTACACACTGGTGGACGCCGCCGGCGTGGTCCTTTCGACCACCTCCGATCAGCCGGCAGGGCAGCCGGTGCTCGACGTCGTCGGGGGTGTCGAATCGGCGGCGTTCCGGAGCGCTGGCCTCGTCGTGCGCACCCTTCCCGCGGACGTCCGCGCCGCTCTGACCGGTGTCCGCGCGACGACGGCGGACGACGTGACCCTCACCCTCAACGGCGGGCTGACGGTGGTCTGGGGGAGTGCGGAGGAGTCGGCGCTGAAGGCCGTCGTGCTCTCGAAGACGATGGCGGCGAATCCGGCGGCGGGCTCGATCGACGTGACGTCTCCCGAAGTCGCCGTCGTCGGCTGAGCGCTTTCGTCGGGAATGAGGCGACACGCCCGTGTCTTCGCGCGTGCACGGCCGGGCGGCGCTTACCTTCGATCAAAGAGAACGCAATACCGGGAAATACTTTACACCTCTAGTTGAGGTTTAAGGTTCACCCACTTCCAGGCTCGAATAATCGGAGGCCGGCCATGAGCCAGAACCAGAACTACCTCGCCGTGATCAAGGTCGTCGGCGTCGGCGGTGGCGGCGTCAACGCCGTGAACCGCATGATCGATCTCGGCCTCCGCGGAGTCGAGTTCATCGCCGTGAACACCGATGCGCAGGCGCTGCTCATGAGCGACGCCGACGTCAAGCTCGACGTCGGTCGTGAACTCACTCGCGGTCTCGGTGCAGGTGCCGATCCCGAGGTGGGGCGTCGTGCCGCCGAGGACCACGCCGAGGAGATCGAGCAGGCGCTGACCGGGGCCGACATGGTCTTCGTGACGGCGGGAGAGGGTGGCGGTACCGGAACCGGCGGGGCGCCCGTCGTGGCGCGCATCGCGAAGTCCATCGGCGCCCTCACCATCGGTGTCGTGACCAAGCCGTTCTCCTTCGAGGGTCGCCGTCGCCAGAGCCAGGCTGAGGCCGGCGTCTCCAAGCTCAAGGAAGAGGTCGACACCCTCATCGTGGTGCCGAACGACCGTCTCCTCGAGATCAGCGACCGCGGTATCTCGATGATCGAGGCGTTCGCCACGGCCGACCAGGTACTCCTCGCCGGTGTGCAGGGCATCACGGATCTCATCACGACCCCCGGTCTCATCAACCTCGACTTCGCCGACGTCAAGTCCGTGATGCAGGGAGCAGGCTCCGCGCTCATGGGCATCGGCTCCGCTCGCGGTGCAGATCGCGCGATCAAGGCCGCAGAGCTGGCTGTGGAGTCCCCGCTCCTCGAAGCGAGCATCGAGGGTGCGCACGGCGTTCTGCTGTCGATCCAGGGTGGTTCCAACCTCGGTATCTTCGAGATCCATGACGCGGCAGACCTCGTCAAGGAAGCCGCTCACCCCGAGGCAAACATCATCTTCGGTACCGTCATCGACGACACGCTCGGCGACGAGGTGCGCGTGACCGTGATCGCAGCAGGCTTCGACGGCGGTGAGCCCTCGCTGCGGCTGGACCCGATGGTCGTCTCCCGGCCCTCGACGACTCCGCTGCCCGAGGTGGCGCTCGACGAGGAGACGGACAACAAGCCTGAGCCGGTCAAGCCCGAGCCGATCCAGCAGCGCGTTCCGACCACCAGCATCGAGCCGGCTTTCGCGGACGACGACATCGACATCCCTGAATTCCTGAAGTGACCTCTCCGGTCGACGGCCCTGGGCTCGCGCCTCTGGCTGCGCGGCTGTCGGCGATCGATGACAGGATCGCCGCAGCCGCGCAAGCCGTGGGACGCAATCACGACGAGATCACCAGGATCGTGGTGACGAAGTTCCATCCGGCGTCGCTGGTGCGTGATCTGCACGAGCTCGGAGTGCGCGACGTCGGCGAGAACCGTCAGCAGGAGCTGTCGGCGAAGGAGAGCGAGCTCACCGAGCTGGATCTGCGGTGGCATTTCATCGGCCAGGGCCAGACCAACAAGGCGAGTGCGATCCGACGGAGCGCGTCAGTCGTGCATTCGGTCGATCGCGACCGCTTCGCCGACGCCCTGCACCGCGCGGCCGATGATGACGATCAGCTCGATGTGCTGGTGCAGATCAACCTCACCGACGATCCCGGCCGCGGGGGAGCGGTGCCGGCGCAGGCGGTCGCTCTCGCGGAGCACGTCCTCTCGCTGCCGTCGTTGCGCCTGCGCGGCGTGATGGCGGTGGCGCCGCTCGACGAGGAGCCTGCCTCCGCCTTCGCACGATTGCACGGCATCGCGGAGAGCGTCCGTGCGATCGACCCTTCGGCATCGTGGATCTCTGCCGGGATGACGGGGGACTTCGTCGAGGCGATCGCCGCCGGCGCGACACACCTGCGGATCGGTTCCGCAATCACCGGCCCCCGGCCTGACCGGGGTTAACCTGTGAACAGACCAGCCCGACACGTTCGAACCGGAGGACACGATGGGTAACCCACTGAAGAAGACCATGGTGTATCTCGGCCTCGCCGACGAGGAAGAGGTCTACGAAGAAGAAGCGCAGGCGCCCGCCCGCGCTCACCGCGAACGCGATCGTGACCGCGAGGAGCCGGCACCGGCCCCCGTCACGCCGCTTCGCCGCCCCGTCGCCGTCCGCCAGCCGTCTGCAGGAGCCGTGAACGAGATCCTCACCGTCCACCCGAAGCAGTACCGTGACGCCCAGTTGATCGCGGAGAGCTTCCGCGAGGGTGTCCCGGTCATCATCAACCTCTCGCAGATGAGCGATGCCGATGCGCGTCGCCTCATCGACTTCGCGAGTGGGCTCTCGCTCGGCCTCTACGGCCGGATCGAGCGCGTGACCTCGAAGGTGTTCCTGCTGTCGCCGGAGAACATCGCGGTCTCGGGTCACGGGGGCATCGCACACGCAGACGCTGAGTCTGCGAGCTTCGACCAGTCGTAGCCCGTGCAGCTGGTCTCGGTCCTCGCGAGTATCGTTCATCTGGTGCTCCTCCTGTACGTCATCGTGCTCTTCGCGCGGCTGATCCTGGACTACATCCCGATGTTCAATCGGGAATGGAGGCCCAAGGGCTTCGGCCTCGTCGCCGCCGAAGCGGTCTACACGCTCACCGATCCCCCCATCCGGTTCTTCCGACGGATCATCCCGCCGCTGCGGATCGGCTCGCTGTCGCTCGACTTCGGGTTTGCACTCACACTGCTGATCGTCCTGATTCTGATGAACATCGTCCGACTGTTCGTCCGCTGAATCACCGGCGTGTCCCGTGTTGCGGCTGCGGTGAGTTCCCGCTCTCTGAGTGTCGTGACATCGCGGCACCGATGCGCGGGGGCTATGCTGGCACCCAGGTGCGCGCCCCGGGTTCGCGCCACATCACGACCACGCCATACATCGATACTGGCAATCGAACTCATCGAAAGAGGAGCCACCCATGGCACTTACCCCGGATGACGTCGTCACCAAGCAGTTCCAGCACGTCCGCTTCAAGGACGGCTTCGACCCGGACGAGGTGGACGACTTCCTCGACGAGATCGTCATCGAGTGGCGCAAGGCTCTCGAGGAGAACGTCGAGCTGAAGGCCAAGCTGGCCGCGTACGAGTCCGGTGCTGCCCCTGAGGCCGCCGCTCCCGCTGTCGAGGCCCCCGCCGCCGCTCCTGTCGCCGAGGCTCCGGCAGAGCCGGCTCCGACCGGATCCGCGACCGCCACCGCCGGCATCATCGAGCTCGCACAGCGTCTGCACGACGAGCACGTGGCCGAGGGTGAGGCCAAGCGCAACCAGCTCATCTCCGAGGCTGAGACCGAGGTCGCTCGCATCCGCACCGAGGCCGAGGCCAAGCAGCGCGAAGAGACCGCACGCCTCGAGCGCGAGCGCAACACGCTCGAGGCTCGGATCACCGAGCTCCGCAACTTCGAGCGCGACTACCGCTCGCAGCTGCGCGGCTACATCGAGGGCCAGCTCCGCGAGCTTGACGAGAAGTCGACCTCCACGGACTCGACCCCCGTCTCCGCGATCGGTCTGTAAGGCGCCCTCTTGTCAGGACGCCGTCCCCTTCCTCGGTCGGCGGCCGGCGCGATCGTTGCGATTCTCGCGGCGCTCGTGCTGGCCGCCGATCAGTTTGTGAAGTACCTCACCATCGAGAACCTGCCCTATCAGGAGCCGGTCCCCGTGCTCGGCGAGTTCCTTCAGCTGTATTACGTGCGCAATCCCGGAGCTGCTTTCTCGCTCGGGTCCGAAGTCACGTGGATCTTCACCATCGCCCTCGCGGTCGTGGCAGGCGTGATCGTCTGGAAGGCATTCGGGCTCAAGTCCCGGCTGTGGGCTGTCGTCCTCGGTTGCCTCCTCGGCGGAGTGCTCGGCAATCTCAGCGACCGTCTTTTCCGCGAGCCCGGCTTCCCTGTGGGACATGTCGTCGACATGATCTCGATGCCGTGGATGATGCCGGCGATCTTCAACGTCGCGGACGTCTTCATCGTGACGGGGATGATCTCCGTGGCGCTGCTCGTCGTGGTCGGCCTGCGCTTCGACGGGACGCGGGAACGCGATCACCAGCTCGTGCAGACCGAGGCCGAGGCCGAGGCCGCAGCGGCGGTCGAGGCGACCGACACCGATGACGACATGGTCGACGCAGCCGACGCGGCGCCCGTGCGAAAGGTCGATGACGACACGCCTTCGGAGGGCGCGGCACCCGCAGCGGAGGGACGTTGACCGTGGAGTCGCGGTCACTGCCTGTACCCGACGGTCTCGACGGCTCGCGTGTCGATGCGGCCCTGGCGAAGCTGATGGGTTTCTCCCGCACCTTCGCTGCTGACGTCGCCGCCGCCGGGGGAGTGCGTCTCGACGGCGTCACGCTCGACAAGTCCGATCGCTTGCGAGGAGGCGGCTGGCTCGACATCGAATGGCAGCCGAAGGAGGCGCCGAAGATCGTCCCGATCGCGGTGCCGGAGCTCGGCATCGTCTACGACGATGACGACATCGTCGTCGTCGACAAGCCGACGGGCGTCGCCGCTCATCCTTCCCTCGGCTGGGAGGGGCCCACCGTCGTCGGTGCCCTCGCCGCGGCGGGCTTCCGTGTCTCGACCAGCGGAGCGCCGGAGCGCCAGGGCGTGGTGCACCGGCTGGACGTGGGCACGAGCGGCCTGATGGTCGTCGCGAAGTCGGAGCACGCCTACACGGTGCTGAAGCAGGCGTTCAAGGACCGCACGGTCGAGAAGATCTATCACGCCGTCGTCCAAGGGCACCCGGACCCGCTCGCCGGCACGATCGACGCTCCGATCGGGCGCCACCCCAATCACTCCTGGAAGTTCGCCGTCGTCCCGGATGGGAAGCCGTCCGTCACGCACTACGAGACCCTCGAGGCTTTTCCCGGCGCATCGCTGCTCGAGATCCACCTCGAGACCGGCCGCACGCATCAGATCCGCGTGCACATGGCTGCGCACCGGCACCCGTGCGTCGGCGACCCCCTGTACGGCGCCGACCCGACGCTGTCGGCGCGGCTGGGGCTCACCCGCCAGTGGCTGCATGCGCATCAGCTCGCCTTCGCGCACCCGACGACGGGTGACTGGGTACAGTTCGAGTCTCCCTATCCCGCGGATTTCGAGCACGCTCTGGATGTGCTGCGCGGGGAATGATCCCCGTGTCTCGCCGGACGTGTGTCCGTGAGGTGCGCGACACTGGGCGCATGACCATCGAGGTTCGTCCCGCGACCGATTTCGACGACGTCGCCACACTCGTCGGGCCGAGGAAGCCGACGTCGAACGTGTGCTTCTGCCTGAGCTATCGCATCGGAAGCAAGGAGAACGCTGGGCTGAGGGGTCAGGCTCGTGCCGATCGCGTGCGTGAACTCTGCCATCAAGATCCTCCTCCCGGAGTGATCGCGTACCTGGACGGGGAACCGGTCGGATGGGCGGCCCTCCAGCCGCGTCGTGAGACGAGCTTCGCCCGAAACCGGCTGATCCCGCACGTCGACGACCTCGACGTCTGGTCGCTATGGTGCTTCCGGGTTCGCCCTGGGTACCGGAAGCAGGGGATCACGCATGCGCTCGTCGAGGGCGCAGTCGCCTATGCGAGGGAGCGCGGAGCCCCGGCGATCGAGGGGTACCCCGTCGACAACGGCGACGAGAAGGTGGACCTGACGATGGCATACGTCGGCACTCGGTCGCTGTTCGAGAGCGCGGGTTTCGAGAGGGCCGCCGACACCCGGTCCGTGCTGGACGGGTTCCCCCGAGTCCTGATGCGGCTCGAACTCGGAGCATCGTCGACGTCGTCGAAGAAACCGTGAACCGCTCTGCGGCGCACGGCCAATACATAGCGTGACCACAGACAGCGAGATCATCCAGCGATCTCTTCAGCATCCGGCGGTGTTCGCCGAGCTCTTCGACAGACACGCGCGCGCCGTCAACGCCTTCGCCACGTATCGCATCGGCCGGCACGCGGCGGAAGACGTCCTGAGCGAGACATTCCTCGTCGCATTCCGCCGCCGAGCGGATTTCGACACAGACGTCGAGTCGGCGGCGCCGTGGCTCCTCGGCATAGCTTCGCGCTTGATCCGCCGCCATCGTGCGGTGGAAGCGAAACACTGGAGGTCTTTCGCAGCGTCCGTCTCTCAGCAGGATCATTCGTCGCTCGGAGGTCTGGACGACGCGATGTCGCGGGTCGACGCCGAGCGCGAGGTCGAGACCTTGAGAGCGCGTATAGCGGCCCTCGCGCCGAAGGACCGCGAGACCCTGCTGCTGTACGCCTGGCAGGGGATGAGCTACGACGAGGTCGCGGCGGCACTCGGCGTTCCCGTCGGAACCGTGCGGTCGCGTTTGAACCGGGTTCGCGGACGGCTGGACTCCACCCGGAGGATCCAGGCATTCGAGCAACTGCAGCAGAAGGGAGAGTCCCTTGGACGTCTTTGAGAAGGTCGAGCAGACCAGGCCCGAGATCGAGGGCGAGGAGGAGAATCTCGCCGCGGCGCGGGCCGTCCTTCTGACGGAGATCCGAGAGGAACGGCGCCCCGCGGGGCCGCGCTCAGCTCGGCGACCCTGGTTCATCGCCGCAGGGGCTCTCGGGGCTGCGGCGGCGATTACGGTGGGCGTGCTCGTCGTGAACAGCGGCACCGCACCCTCTCGGATCGTGGAGGCGGTGCCTACAGCTGAACCACGTGTGACGGACGTGCCGAGTCCGGCCCCGACGCTGACACCGGCTACGGCGCCGGAAATCCTTCAGGGCGCTGCGAACGCGGCAGCCGAGTTTGCTCCGCCTGCTCTGGGACCCGGACAGTACCTGCGGCATGGTTGGACGGAGGAGCACCTGGTGACTTTCGACCGGACGCTTGCCGATCAGGGATTCTCACCGGGGGACCTCGGAACGCGAGCAACGGCGACGAGCGGCTGGGTTATCGAACGAAGCGGGGCCGATTACAGCCCTGCAGATCTTCGCTCTCAGTGGTATCGGGAGACCGGTCCGTACCAGGTGACGAGGATCTTCGGCGACGAGGAGCTGGCGCGGACGTACTCGGATAGGTTCCTGCAGTACTCCGGACAAGGTCAGCGGTTGTCCCCCGAGGTGCCGTGGCTCCCTGAGAGCGCTGCCGAGAACATGCTCTGGTACTTCGACACCATGCCGCGCGACCCGCACGCGATGCTCGCGTGGATCCGTGACTATCAGGGACCTGACCGCGAGGGCTGGGAAGACGGCAAGGTCGGCTGGATGCTCATCGGGCTGCTGTCCTTCAACGTGGGCGACCCCGAGATGCGGGCGGCCATGTACCGTGCACTCAGCCTTCTGCCCGGGTCGACCGTCGGGCCGGAGCAGGAAGGTCAGCGAACGATCACCTTCGACTCACAGCTTGCAACGCCCGAGGGCGATGGGACCTCCCTGACGAGGTACACGGTGACGATCGAGGTGGGGACAGGGCTCGTCACCGAGACCACGGAGACCAGTGATGTCGGGCTGGGGATCATGCCGAGCGATGTCCCCGACACCCGGGTCAGGTACGAGATGAGCATCGTGGACGCGCTGCCCTGGTGAGTTTCGAACCGTCTTCGCCTTCTAGGGCAATACATAGTGTGAGCACAGACAGCGAGATCATTCAGCGGTCGCTCGGGCAGCCCCGGGCGTTCGCCGAACTGTTCGATCGGCATGCCGAGACGGTGGGAGGCTACGCCGCCCGCCGTCTTGGACCCGATGCAGGCGAAGACATCCTCAGTGAGACCTTCCTCGTCGCGGAGATCTCCACGCGTGAGCTCGCGCCGATGATCGCGTCGCTCTCCGCGAAGGATCGCGAGACGTTGCTCCTGTATGCATGGGGGGATCTCACCTATGAGGAGATCGCGATAGCCCTCGGCGTCCCGGTGGGGACGGTCCGTTCACGTATGAATCGGATCCGCACACGGCTGGACCCCGCGCGGCCGAGTGGCCGTCGCCGTGTCGTGAATGAGCAGGAAGGAGAGGTCGATGGACGTTTTCGAGCGAGTGCGTGAGGTCAACCGGGGCACTGGTCTGAGCGAGGAGCGGATCACCGCTGCAAGAGCGCGACTTCTCGACGGCATCGATGCCGGCGTGAGCGCGGAAAGGAAGCGGATCACCCGCCGCCCGGTGTTCGTGATCGCCGGAGCCGTAACAGGGTTGGCCGCGGCGACGGCGGGTGTCGTGGCCGTCAGCCAGTTGACGGCGCCGAGCCCGCAGGTCGAGGCGGTGCCCAGGGAAACCCTGCGACCGACGCCGCAATCAACGCCTGTTCCGCAGCCCAGCACCACCTCGGGTACGACGGTCACAGAGCCGTTCCCCGGTACCGCACTGCAGGCGGGGCAGTACCTCAGGATCGTGAACACCACGGAATCGATCGTCTACCGCGACGACCAGTCGATCTACTCGGCCTGGGCGGAGTCGGGCCTGAGCGGGGTCCAGCCGGTCGCGGCACTCATGCTCCGTGAGGAGAGCGAGGTATACATGCCAGCTGACCGTGCGTCCGAGTGGTCCGGCCGATTCGGTGTAGACGAACGCGTCGCGTACTTCCCGGCGAATCCGAGTTCTGACGGTGTCGCCGCATGGGACACACTCATGCCTCCCGGACAGGGGGCGCGTGAATGGGACAGCCGCGGCGGATTCGAGGGTGACGGGTACCCGCGCAGAGGGTCCGCGGAGTGGGCTGCCGCATTCCCGCGCGATCCGCAGGCGCTTCTCTATTTCGCTCGCACATACATGCGCGAGTACGAGCAGACGCCTGAACAAGCGGCAATCCCTACTCCAGGCGCTTCAGCTCACCGGCGTGGATTCCTCGTCGGCGAACGGCGTGGAGACGTACCGGATCAGGTATGAGCACATGGATCACCGGACCGACACGGTCTCGATCAACACGGCGACGGGGTGGGCCACCGAGTACACGCTGCGGTCGGATCGAATTGACACAGGTCAGGGGGACATGGTCCCCCCGACCGTGCCCGACATCCGGATGACGTATTCCGTGTCGATCGTCGACTCTGCCCCGTAGCCGCTCGGCGTGCCACCTTCCGGGCCCCGCCACCGACCTCCGGTGTCGGGGCTCCGCCGTAGACTCGAAGGCATGGCATCCGACTCTTTCGTCCACCTGCACGTGCACAGCGAATACTCGATGCTCGACGGTGCGGCGAAGATCAATGCGATGACCCAGGCGGCTGCCGAATACGGCATGCCCGCGATCGCCGTCACCGATCACGGCAACACCTTCGCGGCCTTCGAGTTCTACAACGCCGCACGAAACGCCGGCATCAAGCCCATCATCGGGCTCGAGGCGTACATGACCCCCGGTACCCACCGCAGCGACAAGACTCGCGTGCAGTGGGGCTCGCCCGACCAGAAGAGCGATGACGTCTCGGGTTCCGGCGCGTACACCCACATGACGATGTGGAGCCAGAGCACCGAGGGCATGCACAACCTCTTCCGCATCAGCTCGAGATCGAGCATGGAGGGGTACTACTTCAAGCCGCGTATGGACCGCGAGCTGCTCCAGACCTACGGCAAGGGACTCATCGCCACGACAGGCTGCCCTTCGGGGGAGATCCAGACACGTCTGCGACTGGGACAGTACGACGCGGCGCGCGCGGCGGCGGCCGAGTTCCAGGACATCTTCGGCAAGGAGAACTACTTCGCCGAGATCATGGACCACGGCCTGTCGATCGAGCGGCGCGTCATGACCGACCTGCTCCGGCTGTCGAAGGACCTGAACATCCCCCTGGTCGCCACCAACGACTCGCACTACACGCACCAGCACGAGGCCGACGCACACGAGGCTCTCCTCTGCGTGCAGTCGGGGTCGACGATGGACGACCCCAACCGGTTCAAGTTCGACGGCGACGGCTACTACATCAAGACAGCGGCCGAGATGCGGCAGCTCTTCCGAGACCACCCGGAAGCATGCGACAACACGCTGCTGATCGCCGAGCGGTGCGAGGTGGAGTTCAACACCTCCGCGAACTACATGCCGCGATTCCCGGTGCCGGACGGCGAGACCGAGGACAGCTGGCTCATCAAAGAGGTCGAGGCGGGGCTCCACTACCGCTACCCGGGTGGCATCCCCGACAAGGTGCGCAAGCAGGCTGAGTACGAGACCGGCATCATCCTGCAGATGGGGTTCCCCGGGTACTTCCTGGTCGTCGCCGACTTCATCAACTGGGCGAAGGACAACGGCATCCGGGTCGGTCCCGGCCGTGGCTCCGGTGCCGGATCGATGGTCGCGTACGCGATGAGGATCACCGACCTCGATCCGCTCGAGCACGGACTGATCTTCGAGCGATTCCTCAACCCCGACCGTGTATCGATGCCCGACTTCGACGTCGACTTCGATGACCGGCGCCGTGGCGAGGTCATCGACTACGTGACCGAGAAGTACGGCTGCGAGCGCGTCGCGCAGATCGTCACGTACGGCACCATCAAGTCCAAGCAGGCGCTGAAGGACGCCGGGCGCGTGCTCGGGTTCCCGTTCAGCATGGGGGAGCGTCTCACCAAGGCGATGCCGCCGCCCGTGATGGGCAAGGACATGCCCCTCGACGGCATGTTCGACTCGGCGCACCCGCGGTACAAGGAGGCGAGCGAGTTCCGCACCCTGATCGAGACCGATCCGGAGGCGAAGACCGTCTTCGACCGTGCGCTGGGTCTCGAGGGCCTGAAGCGTCAGTGGGGCGTGCACGCCGCCGGTGTGATCATGTCGTCCGACCCGTTGCTCGACATCATCCCGATCATGCGCCGTGAGCAGGACGGCCAGATCGTCACGCAGTTCGACTACCCGTCGTGCGAGTCGCTCGGTCTGATCAAGATGGACTTCCTGGGGCTCCGCAACCTCACGATCATCTCCGACGCGCTCGACAACATCCGCACCAACCGAGGTGAGGAACTCGACCTCGAGCACCTCGGCCTCGACGACCCCGGCGTGTACCAGCTGCTCGCCCGCGGAGACACCCTCGGTGTGTTCCAGCTCGACAGTCCGCCCCTGCGTTCCTTGATGCGGCTGATGAAGCCCGACAACTTCGGCGACATCTCGGCACTCATCGCCCTGTATCGTCCGGGGCCCATGGGCGCCAACTCGCACACGAACTACGCCCTGCGCAAGAACGGCCTGCAGGAGATCACTCCGATCCATCCCGAACTGGAAGCGCCTCTCGCCGAGATCCTGCAGGAGTCCTACGGGCTCATCATCTACCAGGAGCAGGTCATGGCCATCGCTCAGGCGGTCGCCGGCTTCAGCCTCGGACAGGCAGACATCCTCCGTCGTGCCATGGGCAAGAAGAAGAAGTCCGAGCTGGACAAGCAGTACGAGGGTTTCGCCGGCGGTATGAAGGAACGCGGCTTCGGCGAGGCGGCGATCAAGGCCCTGTGGGACATCTTGCTGCCCTTCTCGGACTATGCCTTCAACAAAGCGCACTCCGCCGCGTACGGCCTGGTGTCGTACTGGACCGCATACCTCAAGGCGCACTATCCCGCCGAGTACATGGCGGCGCTGCTCACCAGCGTCGGCGACTCCAAGGACAAGATGGCGCTGTACCTGAACGAGTGTCGTCGGATGGGTATCAAGGTGCTCCCGCCCGACGTCTCCGAATCGATCAACTTCTTCGCCGCCGTGGGCGACGACATCCGCTTCGGCCTCGGAGCCGTGCGCAACGTCGGCAGCAACGTCGTCGAGGGCATCGTCAAGGCCCGCAAGGACGAGCGCTTCACTTCGTTCCATCACTTCCTCGAGAAGGTTCCTCTGCACGTCTCGAACAAGCGCACCGTCGAGTCCCTGATCAAGGCGGGCGCGTTCGACTCCATGGGAGACACCCGTCGCGCGCTGTACGAGGTGCACGAAGACGCGGTCGAGGCGGCGGTCGACCGCAAGCGCAACGAGGCCCAGGGGGCGATCGGCTTCGACTTCGACAGCCTGTACGACGGGACCGAAGAGGTCGCGCCGGCGAAGGTCCCGGCCAGACCCGAGTGGGTCAAGAAGGACAAGCTCGCGTTCGAGCGGGAGATGCTCGGGCTCTACGTGTCGGACCACCCTCTCGCCGGACTCGAGGTACCGCTCGCGAAGCATGCGTCGATCTCGATCAACGATCTGAACAACTCCGAAGACCTGCAGGACGGCGACCAGGTGACGGTGGCCGGACTCGTGACCAGCGTGCAGCACCGCGTGGCCAAGGCGAGCGGAAACCCGTACGGCATGATCACCGTAGAGGACTTCAACGGTGAGGTCACCGTGATGTTCATGGGAAAGACCTACACCGAGTTCCAGCACACGCTGCAGCAGGACGCGATCCTCGCCGTGCGCGGGCGCGTGTCCAGGCGCGACGACGGGCTCAACCTGCACGCGCAGTCGGCGTTCGCTCCCGACGTAGGCTCTTTCGACGCCGCCGGTCCGCTGGCACTCGTCCTCGCCGAGCAGCGGGCGACCGAGCGGGTGATGATGGAACTCGCGGAGGTGCTCCGGCGCCACAACGGAGACACCGAGGTGGTGCTCCGCGTGCACCGGGGCGGCACGGCGAAGGTCTTCGAGGTGCCGATGCCCGTCAAGGTGTCCGCGGATCTGTTCGGTGACCTCAAGTCGCTGCTCGGGCCCACCTGTCTGGGGTGAGCGGGGTAGGATCGTGAGCCGTCGGCAGCACGACGAAACCACCCGTCGAGCCCCGTGACGAAAGGACCACGCATGAGCACGGATCTCCCCGAAACGGATCCTGAGGACGAGGTCTTCAGCGACGACGACGGTGTCCTCTACGACGAAGAGGTCACGCCGGAGTTCGGAATCCTCGGGTTCACGCTGCGCGAGCTGCTGATCGTGGGCGTGTGGCTGCTTTCGTTCGTGTTCTCGTTCTTCCCGCTCATCGGCGACCTCTCGCTCTGGGGCGTCGGAATCCAGTGGGTGCTTCCGATCGCGCTGCCCACCGTCGCCGTGTTCCTTCTGGTGCTCCGCCGATTCTCGCCCGACGGCATCCGCCGGGTCGGCTCACTCGGCATCGATCAGTTCGCCTCTGTCGCGTTCTCCGTGTCCGCCGTGGTCTGGATCGGCAGCCTGTGGCTCGCGATCTCCGCGCTCGTCTCCGGTGGCGTCTGGACCCTTCCGTGGAACGGAGTCGCCCTGGCCATCACCTCTGTGGCGCTCGTCATCCTCACGGTGTTCGCCCCGATCATCCCGGGTCTCAAGGAAGACTTCCACGGGCGTCTCGTGACGCTCGCACACCGCAATGCGAACCCCGTTCGTCCCGTGATCGCGCGACCGCGTCCCGAGCCCGCGATCACCGACACGGTCGAAGAGCCGTCGCGCGTACCTGCGACCTCCGACGAGCTCGAGGTGTCTGAGGAGTCCGAGACGCAGACCGACGTCATCGTCGACAGCTCGGCTCTTCCTCTCGTCATCGACCGCGATGTCGAGCTGTCGGGCCACCAGGCCACGGACGAGATCGCTCGCTTCGACCTCGCCGAGCAGGTGCCGCTCACGGCACACGCGTCCGGTGGAGGGATCGGCACCACGCCGGGGGAGTCCGCCGAGGACTACGTTCCCTCGTACTCACGTCGCTCCCGCAACCAGGAGCCGGAGATCGTCTCGGATACCGGGAGCATCGAGTCGCTGCTCGAGACAGCGGCGACGTATAAGACGAGCACGCCCGAGGAAGAGCCGGAGCCGCTGATCCTGGAGGGCGTCACGGACGCCGACCTCGAGGCGACGAATCCCCGAGCGACGGCGCCCGCAGCCCAGCCGTTCTGGATCCTCGCGCCGTCCGAGCGCGACGTCCACGACGAGCGTGGAGAGCCGCTCTTCCGCATCGGCCCGAGCGCGTGGGCTCTCGTGATCGAGGACCGTGGGGGTGCGTTCGTCGTCCGACATGACGACGGACGGATCGGCTACCTCCACGACATCTCCGACATCACGAAGGGTTGACAATGCGCACGATCGATCTGCGAGGGCGCGAGCTCTCGCCCGCGGGCATGCTCGCCGCCGTCCCCAGGGCAACGCAGGCCAGAGCCGAAGCGCTGGACACCGCAGCGCGCATCGTCGACGACGTGCGCGAGCGCGGTGAGGCGGCTCTTCGGGAGCAGGCCGAACGATTCGACGGAGTCACGGAACACGCAGTGCGCGTGCCCGCCGATCACCTCATCACGGCGTTGGAAGAGCTCGCGCCGGAGGTGCGGAGTGCGCTTGAGGAGGCGATCCGTCGCGTGCGCCTCGCGTCGGCAGCCCAGGTTCCCGCGACGCAGGTGACGCGCATCGGGGAAGGGGCCGTCATCACGCAGCGCTGGCAGCCGGTGCACCGCGTGGGGGTCTACATCCCCGGCGGCAAAGCCGTGTATCCGTCGAGCGTGATCATGAACGTCGTGCCGGCACAGGTCGCCGGTGTCCAGGAGATCGCCCTGGCATCGCCGCCGCAGTCGGACCAGGGCGGACGAATCCACCCGACGATCCTCGCGGCGGCCGCGTTGCTGGGTGTGACCGAGGTGTACGCGATGGGTGGCGCCGGCGCGATCGGCGCGCTGGCCCACGGAGTGCCGTCGCTCGACCTCGACCCTGTCGACGTCGTCTCGGGTCCAGGGAACAACTACGTCGCTTCCGCCAAGCGCGCCGTCGCCGGCGTCGTCGGAACGGACTCGGAAGCCGGGGCCACGGAGATCCTCGTCGTCGCCGACGCCCACGCGGATCCTCGGCTCATCGCCGCAGACCTCGTCAGCCAGGCGGAGCACGACGAGCAGGCATCGGCGGTGCTGGTGACTGATGCGGCGGATCTGGCCGAGAAGGTAGCCGCCGAAGTGGAGCGCATCGCCGCCGGCACACGCCACAGCGAACGTGTCGCGGCCGCGCTGTTGGGGCCGCAGTCCGCGATCGTCCTCGTCGAGGATCGCGACATGGCCACCGCCTTCAGCAACGCCTACGCGCCGGAGCACCTCGAACTCCACCTGGTCGACGCCGAGCAGGCTGCTGCAGCCTTCACCAGCGCCGGGGCCGTGTTCGTCGGCGACCAGACCCCCGTCAGCCTCGGGGACTACATGGCAGGCAGCAATCACGTCCTGCCGACTGGAGGGCAGGCGCGCTATGCCCCGGGTCTCGGCTCGTACACCTTCCTTCGCCCGCAGCAGGTGATCTCCTACGACAGAGCTGCCCTGGCGGCTGTGCGGGCTGGAGTCGTCGCCCTGGCCGAAACCGAGGTGCTTCCTGCCCACGGCGAAGCGATCGAGGCGCGTTTCACCGCGTAGGATCGGTCAGATGCACTGCCCCTTCTGTCGACACCCCGATTCCCGCGTCATCGATTCACGCACCAGCGACGACGGACTCTCGATCAGGCGTCGTCGACAGTGCCCGGAGTGCGGTGGCAGGTTCACCACGACGGAGACGGCGAGCCTCAACGTCATCAAGCGTTCCGGGGTGATGGAGCCGTTCAGTCGGGAGAAGGTCATCACGGGCGTGCGCAAGGCGTGCCAGGGACGTCCGGTCACCGAGGGGGACCTCGCGGTGCTCGCTCAACGCGTGGAAGAGGCCGTGCGGCAGACCGGCGTCTCGCAGCTCGACACGAACGAGATCGGTCTGGCCATCCTGGGACCGTTGCGCGAGCTTGACGAGGTCGCGTTCCTGCGGTTCGCCAGCGTCTATCAGGCGTTCGATTCGCTCGAGGACTTCGAGTCCGCTATCACCGACCTGCGCGCCGACCACACGAAGCGGGAGTCCGCGGAGCGGTAATCTGGCAGGGATGTATCCGCTGCTCTTTCGCGCTGTCCTGTCGCGCTTCGACCCCGAGTTCGCCCACCACGCCGGCATGGCGGTGATCCGTGTGCTCGGGGCGCCTCCGTTCTCCTGGGCCACGCGGGCTCTCACTCGACCGGATCCGTCGCTTCAGGTCGAAGCCCTCGGTCTCACGTTCCCCTCGCCGTTCGGTGTCGCTGCGGGGTTCGACAAGAACGCGGTGGGCGTGCGGGGACTCGCCGCGCTGGGGTTCGGGCACGTGGAAGTGGGCACCGTGACGGCGATCCCTCAGGAGGGAAACCCCAAGCCGCGGCTGTTCCGTCTCGTCGAAGACCGGGCCGTGATCAATCGGATGGGCTTCAACAACGCGGGAGCGGATGCCGCCGCTCGTCGACTCGCGCGCCTGCGGCGTGGCGCGCCCGACACGATCATCGGCGTCAACATCGGCAAGAGCCGTGTCGTCGACGTCGAAGACGCGACCGCCGACTATGTGGCTTCGGCGACGCGCCTCGCTCCGCTCGCCGACTATCTGGCCGTCAACGTGTCGTCACCGAACACGCCGGGGCTGCGCGGCCTGCAGGCTGTCGAGACGCTCGCGCCGCTTCTTCGCGCGGTCAGGGAAGCCTCCGGCAGCACGCCACTTCTCGTGAAGATCGCGCCTGACCTCCCGGATGATGAGATCACGGCGATCGCTCAGTTGGCCGTCGCCGAGGGGCTGGCGGGGATCATCGCCCACAACACGACGATCAGTCGAGACGGGCTGCGTACGGATGCGGCGACCGTCGAGGCCGCGGGAGCGGGTGGGCTCTCCGGGGCGCCGCTGAAGAAGCGGTCCCTCGAAGTGCTGCGCGTCGTGCGCGACGCCGTTCCCGCAGATTTCTGCGTCATCGCGGTCGGGGGAGTGGAGACCGCTTCGGACGTGCAGGGGCGCATCGACGCAGGTGCGACGCTCGTGCAGGGCTATACGGCGTTCCTCTACCGCGGCCCGTTCTGGGGTCGCGAGATCAACAGGGGACTGCTCAGGCGGGGTACTGGCCGCGCTTGACCTGCGGCTTCGGCAGACGCATGAAGCGCATCTGCAGCGCGCGCATCGCGGCGTACCAGCCGAGGCCGCGCTCGAGCCGGTCCTTGCCGAACTTCGCCGCCGCCTTGCGCTTGACCCGCATGCCGAGCAGGATCATGCCGCCGATCGCGATCACGAGGTAGCCCATCATCACGATGTAGGCGTAGAAGGAGATGGCCGTGTTCGCCGGCACCAGCGAGGCGAGGATGACCAGCACCATCACACCCATCACGAACTCGGCCGGGTGCCACCCCGCGTCCACGTAGTCGCGGACCCAGCGGCGCTGCGGGCCCTTGTCGCGAACCGGGAGGTACTTCTCCTCACCGGCGGCCATGCCTGCCTGCGCGCGGGCACGGCGCTCATTGAGCTCCGCCTTGGCCGCCGCCTTCGCCTCTTTGGTGTTGGCGACGAGGGGCCGGCGACGAGCTGCCTCCTGCTCCGCACGGCTCGGCGTCGCGCGCCCCTTGCCGACGGAGGTCGTCTCGGGTGCGTCGTCGTTCGTGGAAGGGGAGGTAGGGGTAGTGGACACGGAGTTCCTCGGTTCGCCGGTGGGGGATCACCTTAAGATTACTCGCATGACCTCTCCTGTTCCTCCCCGTGAGTCCGACGCCGCCGTCCTCGAGGCGGTGGCGACCGGGATCCCCTCTGCGCTGTCGGATCTCGGCCACCTGGTGCGCATCCCCGGCATGGCCTGGCCGGCGTTCGATCAGACGCAGCTGGAACGCAGCGCAGAGGCTGTCGCCGCGCTGGCATCCGGCACCGGTGTGTTCGACGAGGTGCGCGTGCTCCGCGCCGCGATCCCCGGGACAGACGAGCAGGGACAGCCGGCTGTGCTCGCCACGCGTGCCGCACGCAACGGCAAGCCGACGATCCTGCTCTACGCCCACCACGACGTGCAGCCTCCGGGGGATGATGCCCTGTGGGAGACTCCGCCGTTCGAGCCGACGGTGCGTGACGGGCGTCTCTACGGCCGTGGTGCGGCGGACGACAAGGCCGGCATCATGTCGCACATCGCCTCGATCCGTGCGGTCAGCGAGGTGCTGGGCGACGATCTCGACCTCGGCATCGCGATGTTCATCGAGGGGGAGGAGGAGTACGGCTCCCGCTCGTTCGCGCAGTTCCTCTCCGACAACAAGGACGCTCTCCGCGCGGACGCGATCGTCGTGGCGGACTCCGGTAACTGGGACTCCGTGACCCCGGGGCTCACAGTCTCGCTCCGTGGCAATGCGCGCTTCACGATGCGTGTGCGCACCCTCGACCACGCTTCGCACTCCGGCATGTTCGGCGGCGCCGTGCCCGATGCGATGATGGCGACTGTCACACTGCTCTCCACACTGTGGAACGCCGACGGTTCGGTCGCGGTCGAGGGCATGACCGAGCGGGACGCTCCCACTCCTGAATACACCGAGGCGACGTTGCGAGACGAGGCGGGTCTGCTGCCCGGCACCACGCCGATCGGCGGCGGCACCATCCTCAGCCGGATCTGGAACAAGCCCTCGGTGACGGTCATCGGGATCGATGCCACCAGTGTGGCGGCGGCCTCCAACACCCTGCTCCCCGAGGTGACGGTGGTCATCAGCGCGCGGGTGGCACCGGGCCAGACCGGCAGGGAGGCCTACGACGCTCTCGAGAGTCATCTCCGCGCGCACGCGCCGTTCGGAGCAGACCTCACCTTCTCCGACATCGACCTCGGTGACGGCTTCCTCGTCGACACCAGCGGCTGGGCTGTCGCCCTCACCCGCGACGCCATGCGCGACGGCTACGGGGTGCCTCCCGTGGACCTCGGAGTGGGCGGCTCGATCCCGTTCATCGCGGACCTCGTGCGGGAGTTCCCCGACGCGCAGATCCTGGTCACCGGTGTCGAGGACCCGCACTCGCGCGCACACAGCCCCAACGAGTCGCTGCATCTCGACACCTTCCGCCATGCGATCGCGACCGAGGCGTTGCTGCTCGCCCGCATGAATGACGAAGAACGCGGAGCCGTCTGAGATCAGCGGCGGTAGAATCGTCCGAGAAGCCGTGCACCCGCGGCCCGTCACAAGGAGCGACATGAGCGACACCACACTCTCCCCAGAGACCACCCGCGCACACGGCGTCACCCTGACCGACGCTGCTGCCACCAAGGTGAAGAACCTCCTGGAGCAGGAGGGCCGCGACGATCTGCGGCTGCGCGTTGCCGTGCAGCCGGGCGGATGCTCGGGCCTGATCTACCAGCTGTACTTCGACGAGCGCTACCTCGAGGGTGACGAGACCGTCGACTTCGACGGCGTGGAGGTCATCATCGACAACATGAGCGTCCCGTACCTCGACGGTGCGGCGATCGACTTCAAGGACACGATCTCCGAGCAGGGCTTCACGATCGACAACCCCAACGCGGCGGGAAGCTGCGCCTGCGGCGACAGCTTCCACTGATCCCGCGCCGTGCACACGGCCGCCGTCACCGCTGGTGACGGCGGCCGTTCTGGTTTCATAACCTGCGTGGATGGCATGAATCAGGTGTGAGGTTGCCCTAGACTTGGGTGTGCTCTGTTCGCGATCTGAAAGGTGCATCGTGCCCTCGAAACGCAGCCTTCGTTGGGCCGCCCTCCCTGTGGGAGTTGCGGCAGCCTTGGCCCTGGCGGGATGCTCTCCCACCGAGCTGAACGGCTTTCTTCCGGGCTTCGTGGAGGGTGGTCCCGCAGCCACCAACCAGACCGAGCGCGTCTCGTCGCTCTGGGTCAACTCCTGGATCGTGCTCCTCGCCGTCGGCATCATCACCTGGGGCCTGATGGCCTGGGCTGCGATCGCCTACCGCCGCCGCAAGGGCCAGACCGGCCTCCCGGTGCAGATGCGCTACAACATGCCGATCGAGATCTTCTACACGATCGTGCCGCTCATCCTCGTGCTGGGCATGTTCTTCTTCACGGCTCGCGACCAGTCCGAGATCGAGGCGAAGTGGGACGACCCCGACGTCGAGATCACCGCGATCGCGAAGCAGTGGGCCTGGGACTTCCAGTACGACGGCGAGGAGGAGGACAACTCCGACGCCGTCTGGACGATGGGCGTCCAGGCGCAGCCCGACAAGGACGGCAACATCGACCAGGCACAGCTGCCGACCCTGGTGCTGCCCGTCGACAAGAAGGTCACGATCAACCTTCAGTCGCGCGACGTCATCCACTCCTTCTGGATCATCGACTTCCTGTACAAGAAGGACATGTTCATCGGGAAGGACAACTCCTGGTCGTTCATCCCGACTCGAGAGGGAGAGTACGCCGGCAAGTGCGCCGAGCTCTGCGGTGAGTACCACTCCATGATGCTCTTCAACGTGAAGGTGGTCTCCCAGAGCGACTACGACGCCTACGTGGCATCGCTCGAGGAGAAGGGCAACACCGGCGACATCACCGGTGCGTACGACCGTCTCGCGAACCTGCCGGGGACCACCCCGAAGACCGACACCGAGGAAGGAGGGGAGTAAGCCATGTCGACCACAGAAGCTCCCCGTACCGACGAGTCCCCCCGCTCGCGTCCCAGCACTCTGCCCGCACGCCAGGCCGCTCTCATGAGCTCCTCGCGCGTCGAGCAGAAGGGCAACATCGTCGTCAAGTGGATCACCTCCACCGACCACAAGACGATCGGGTACATGTACCTGATCGCGTCGGTGATGTTCTTCCTCCTCGGCGGTGTGATGGCTCTCGTCATCCGCGCAGAGCTGTTCGCGCCGGGAATGCAGATCATCCCGACGAAGGAGCAGTACAACCAGCTCTTCACGATGCACGGCACGATCATGCTGCTGATGTTCGCGACGCCGCTGTTCGCCGGGTTCGCCAACGCCATCCTGCCGCTGCAGATCGGCGCCCCTGACGTCGCCTTCCCGCGTCTGAACGCCTTCGCCTTCTGGCTCTTCCTCTTCGGCTCCACGATCGCCGTCGCCGGCTTCCTGACCCCGCAGGGCGCGGCCTCCTTCGGATGGTTCGCGTACCAGCCACTGGCGGGAGCGTCGTTCTCGCCTGGCGCAGGTGGAAACCTCTGGATGGTCGGTCTCGGCATCTCCGGTTTCGGTACCATCCTCGGTGCGGTCAACTTCATCACCACGATCATCACGATGCGTGCGCCCGGTATGACCATGTGGCGCATGCCGATCTTCTCGTGGAACACGCTCATCACGAGCCTGCTCATTCTGATGGCATTCCCGGTGCTGGCCGCGGCCATCTTCGCTGCTGCTGCAGACCGTATCCTCGGTGCGCACATCTACGACCCGGCCAACGGCGGAGTCCTGCTCTGGCAGCACCTGTTCTGGTTCTTCGGACACCCTGAGGTCTACATCATCGCGCTGCCGTTCTTCGGCATCGTCTCCGAGATCTTCCCGGTCTTCAGCCGCAAGCCGATCTTCGGATACAAGACCCTCGTCTACGCGACGATCGCCATCGCGGCGCTGTCCGTCGCCGTGTGGGCTCACCACATGTACGTGACGGGCTCGGTCCTGCTGCCGTTCTTCGCTCTGATGACCATGCTCATCGCTGTGCCGACGGGTGTGAAGATCTTCAACTGGATCGGTACGCTCTGGCGAGGTTCGGTGACCTTCGAGACGCCGATGGTCTTCGCACTCGGCTTCCTTGTCTCGTTCGTCTTCGGTGGTCTGACGGGTGTCATCCTGGCGGCTCCGCCGCTGGACTTCGCCCTTTCCGACTCGTACTTCGTCGTCGCCCACTTCCACTACGTGGTGTTCGGAACCGTGGTGTTCGCCATGTTCGCCGGCTTCTACTTCTGGTGGCCCAAGTGGACAGGACGCATGCTGAACGAGCGTCTCGGCTACGTGCACTTCTGGCTGCTGTTCATCGGCTTCCACATGACGTTCCTCATCCAGCACTGGCTGGGTGTCGACGGCATGGTGCGTCGTTACGCCGACTACTCGGAAGCCGACGGCTGGACCTGGCAGAACCAGGTTTCCACGATCGGTGCCATCATCCTCGGCGCCTCGATGCTGCCGTTCTTCCTGAACGTCTGGATCACGGCACGCAAGGCTCCGAAGGTCACGGTCAACGACCCGTGGGGCTACGGCGGATCGCTCGAGTGGGCGACGTCCTGCCCGCCGCCGCGACACAACTTCACGTCGATCCCGCGCATTCGCAGCGAGCGTCCTGCGTTCGACCTGAATCACCCGGAAGCTGCGGAGTTCGCCACGACGGCTCCCGGCGAGCGAGAGGCCCACTAAGTCATGCGCGACAACGTCATTCTCTGGTGGATCCTGACGGCGTTCTTCGCCCTCGTCGGAGTCGTCTACACCGGCTGGCACATCCTCGCCACGCCTAACGACGACTTCGCCATGCGGGTCGAGTGGGTCGGCACGGTCGCCCTGTTCTTCGCCGCTTTCATGGCCGCGATGATCGCGTTCTACCTCGACCGCACCCACAAGGCCCAGCGTGGCGAGCTGCCGGAGGACATCCTGACGTCGGACATCGACGACGGTGACCCGGAGCTCGGCGAGTTCAGCCCGTGGTCGTGGTGGCCCATCGTCCTGGCCGCATCAGCCGGTGTCTTCGTGGTGGGCCTGGCAGTCGGCCACTTCCTTCTCCCGATCGGGCTGGCGATCTTCGTCGTCGCGATCGTCGGTTGGGTATACGAGTACTACCGCGGCAACTTCGCCCGCTGATACCGCGTATCGAAAGAAGGCCCTCGGATCCGTCCGGGGGCCTTCTTCCTGTGTAGCGACAGCCGTGCTCAGGCGCGGGTGCGGATCCGAGCGATCCCGGTGAGCGGATCCACCGGGCGATGATGCACGCCATCGGCGTCCTCCACCGCGTACCCTTCCCTGACCCAGTACTCGAAGCCGCCGATCATCTCGCGCACCCGATAGCCGAGGCGTGCGAACTCGAGCGCACCCTTCGCACCCGCATTGCACCCAGGGCTCCAGCAGTAGACCACGACATCGGTGTCCGCAGGGATCTCCCTCGGGGCACGGGAGGCGATCTCGCTGTAATGCATGTGCACGGCGCCGGCGACGCGCCCCTGAGCCCATGCCTCGTCCGAACGGACGTCGATCACCACCAGGTTCACACCGGCCTTGATTGCGGCATGGACGTCGCTGGAGTCGGTCTCGTAGGTCAGTTTGGCCTCATAGAAGTCGGTGCGATCGATCATTCCCTCAGCCTAAGGAGCCGATGCGAGACGTCGACAGCGGAATCCCGTCTCGTGACGCGCGAATGCGGTCACATCCTGCCCACGAATCGCAGGAGGCCTGTTCCGCTCCCGCAATTCAGAGTGATGCAGTCATCTGCACGCGCGGACCATACTCGAAGAGACCGAGCGCGGATTCGACCTCGACGAGCTTCCGGAGCAGCGGAGTGTCCGGATCGCTCGCGACGAAACCACAGGAGCTGTAGAAGGGGGCATTCCAGGGCACATCCACATACGTGCGGAGCGTGATCTCTGCGTACCCGCGGTCCCGTGCCTCCGTGAGAGCAGCCTCGACGAGCTCACGACCGATTCCCCGGCGCCCGTATGACGGAAGCACGGAAAGCTGTTCGAGGTGCGCATGGCCATCGATCTCGAGCACGTGGGCGAACCCGACGACAGGGGGCTCGACTGCTGCGTCGTCGGTGTGCTCGGCGACCAACACGAACCCCGGCGACGACGTGCGTTCGACCGCGGGCGTAGGGGGAGGCCAGTCGACCGCGCCGAAACGGTCGACCAGCAGCGCATCCGCGGCGATCTCGATGCGTTCGGTGGCGGCGTCGTCGTCAGGGGTGGCCGGACGGATGACGATCTCCATGATCTGGCAGCCAGGATCAGTTGGCCGAGGTCAGTCGGCCACGGCGGCGATGGCCTCGATCTCCACGAGCTGGTGGTCGTATCCGAGCACCGTGACGCCGAGGAGGGTGCTGGGGACGTCGTGCGCGCCGAAGGCGGCGTGGACCACATCCCAGGCGGTGACGAGGTCGGCCTGGGACGAGGAGGCTACCAGTACTCGTGTGCTGATGACATCGGTGAGGGACGCGCCGGCGACGTCGAGCGCCTCCTCGAGGGTCTCCACACACCTGGCTGCTTGTGCCGCGTAATCGCCGGGCGCGGCGGTCGAGCCGTCGTCGTTGAGCGGACACGCGCCCGCAAGGAAGATGAGGCGTGATCCGGACGGGGCTGTCGCGGCGTAGGCATAGGGAGCATCGGCGAGGGAAGTGGCCCGGATCAGTTGGACGGCGGAAGACATGGTTCGATCCTCTCATTCGGCAACAACGATGAAGGCCCCGTCCGCGTGGACGAGGCCTTCAACAGTGGGGGAGCGGCGACTACTCGCCGTCCTCCGACTTCTTGCGGGGTTTCTTCACCGGCTCGGTCGCGATGACCGTGCTGGGGGTGTTGGGCGTCTCGTCGACGTGCGTCTCGTCGACCGTGAGCGGGGCGTCGGGGAATCCTGCACGCTCGTGCGCGCCCTGGATCTCCGCAGCCTCGGTCTCGTCGTTCTGAGCCGTGACGTGGTGCTGGTGAGCATCCGCGGCCTCGACCTCCGCCTGGGTGAGCGGCGCCAGACGGTCCTCAAAGAACCAGCGCGAGATCGAAGAACGGAGGTTCTCCGTCCACGGGATGCGACCCTTCGCGTTCGGACGCACCACGAGCGGCTCGTAGGTGTCGACGTCGATGAGCTTCCAGCGGTCGTACTTGTCGACGGGCTGGTGCACCTCGATGAACTCGCCGCCGGGGAGGCGGACGATGCGGCCCGACTCGTAACCGTGCAGGACGATCTCGCGGTCCTTCTTCTGCAGCGCGATGCAGATGCGCTTGGTGATGAAGTAGCCGAGGATAGGTCCGAGGAAGAGCAGCGCCTGCAGGGTGTGGATGACGCCTTCCATCGTGAGCATGAAGTGCGTCGCGATGAGGTCGGAGGATGCGGCAGCCCACAGCACGGCGTAGAAGATGACGCCTGCGACGCCGATCGCGGTGCGGGTGGCCGCGTTGCGGGGGCGCTGTGCGATGTGGTGCTCGCGCTTGTCGCCGGTGACCCACGCCTCGATGAAGGGGTAGATCGCCACGGCCACGATGAACAGACCGAGGACCAGAACAGGCGCGATGATTCCGAAGGACCAGGTGTGGTTCAGGAAGACGATGTCCCAGTTCGACGGAGCGAGACGCAGGGCGCCATCCGCGAAGCCGATGTACCAGTCCGGCTGGGTGCCGGCGGAGACGGGGGAGGGGTCGTACGGGCCGTAGTTCCAGATCGGGTTGATCTGGAAGAAGGTCGCGATCAACACGATGGTGCCGAAGACGATGAACAGGTAGCCGCCCATCTTGGACATGTAGACCGGCATCATCGGGTAGCCCACGACGTTGTCGTTCGTGCGGCCGGGGCCGGCGAACTGCGTGTGCTTGTTGATGATCATCAGCATGAGGTGCACGACGATCAGCGCGATCACCAGCATCGGCAGCAGCAGGATGTGCAGCGTGTAGAGGCGGCCGACGATGTCGGTGCCCGGGAACTCTCCGCCGAACAGGAGGAAGGAGGTCCACGTGCCGATCAGGGGGAGGCCCTTGATCATTCCGTCGATGATGCGGAGACCGTTACCCGAGAGCAGGTCGTCGGGCAGCGAGTAGCCGGTGAAGCCCTCGGCCATCGCGAGGATGAAGAGGATGAAACCGATCACCCAGTTCAGCTCGCGCGGCTTGCGGAACGCACCGGTGAAGAACACGCGGAGCATGTGCACGCCGATGCCGGCGATGAACACCAGAGCCGCCCAGTGGTGGATCTGGCGGACCAGAAGGCCACCGCGCAGGTCGAACGAGATGTGCAGGGACGACTCGAGAGCCGCGGACATCTCGATTCCACGCATCGGCGCGTAGGCGCCGGTGTAGTGGGTCTCGACCATCGACGCCTGGAAGAAGAACGTCAGGAAGGTTCCGGAGAGGAACACGACCACGAAGCTCCACAGGGCGATCTCGCCGAGCATGAACGACCAGTGGTCGGGGAAGATCTTGCGTCCCAGCTCCTTGACGAAGCCGGAGAGGCTGGTGCGCTCATCGATGTAGTTCGACGCGGCACCGACGAAGCGACCGCCGAGGGGCGCCTTGGTGTCCTTGTCCTCTTTGGACAGCGTTGCGGTGCTCAATGGCGCTCCCAGAAGCTCGGGCCGACGGGTTCCGTGAAGTCGCTGCGTGCGACCAGGTAGCCCTCGTCATCGACGGTGATGGGCAGCTGCGGCAGCGGACGTGCCGCCGGGCCGAAGATGACCTTTGCGTGGTCCGTGACGTCGAACTGCGACTGGTGGCACGGGCACAGCAGGTGATGTGTCTGCTGCTCGTACAGTGCCACAGGGCAGCCGACGTGCGTGCAGACCTTGGAGTAGGCGACGATGCCGTCGTACGACCAGTCCTTGCGGTCCTCGGCCTCGATCAGCTGCTCGGGACGCAGGCGCATCATCAGCACGATGGCCTTGGCCTTCTCCTCGAGGTAACCGTCGCTGTGGCTGAGGGTGGCGAGCTCTTCCGGGATCACGTGGAAAGCGGAGCCGAGCGTGACGTCGGCCGCGCGGATCGGTGTGCCGTCGGGGTCGCGCACCAGGCGTGCTCCCTCTTCCCACATGGTGTGCTTGAGAAGCACGACCGGATCTCCCGCAGTGGGGTCATCCGGTGTGGAGTGCGGAGCCAGTCCGCGGAAGAGCGTCACACCAGGGATGATCGAGGCGACGATCGCGGCGAACAGCGAGTTGCGGATCATGGTGCGACGGCCGAAACCGGACTCCTCGTTCGCGTCCGAGAAGGCCTTGATGGCCGCCTCACGCGTGGAGTCCTTGCCGCGGGTCGGGTGGCGGTGCTCGATGAACTCCTTGTCGGACATGAGCGCCTTGGACCAGTGGATCGCACCGATGCCGAGGGCCAGCAGCGCGAGAGCGATGCCGAGACCGATGAAGAGGTTGTTCTGACGGATGTCGATGAGCGCGCCGCTCTCGATCGGGAACAGCATGTAGGCGGCGACCGCCCAGATGCTCCCGGCGAGCGAGAGGTAGAACAGCGTGTAGACAGTGCGGACAGCGGCCTTCTCTGCGCGCGGGTCCTTGTCGGTCATCCGCTCGCGGTGCGGCGGAAGCCCGGGGTTCTGCACGGGATCGCTGACTGCGACACCCAGCCCTGGAGAGGGCTGGTAGGCCCTGTCAAGAGCCTGCGAGTCGTCGTCGTGTGCCATGGTGCTCCTCGTACGTTCCTCTTCGATGATTAAGCGTCAGTTGGACTTCGCCGTGATCCACACGGTGACGGCGACGAGCGCGCCGATACCGAAGATCCACACGAACAGGCCCTCGGAGACCGGTCCGAGCGAGCCGAGCGAGAATCCACCGATCTGCACGGACTGCTGCTGGAAGAGCAGTGCCGAGATGATGTCGCGCTTGTCCTCGTCGGACAGGTTCATGTCGCCGAAGACCGGCATGTTCTGCGGGCCGGTGACCATGGCCGCGTACATGTGCAGTGCACTGGTCTCGCCGAGACCGGGAGCGTACTTGCCCTCGGTGAGCGCTCCACCGGCTGCGGCCACGTTGTGGCACATCGCGCAGTTGACGCGGAAGAGCTCCGCACCGTTGGAGACATCGCCCTTGCCGTCGAGGATCTGGTCCGACGGGAATGTCGGGCCAGGAGCCTCGGACTGGACGAAGGCGGCCATGGCGAGGATCTGGTCCTCGGTGAACTGCGGTGCCTTCTGCGGAGCCTGCGGGCCCTGCATCTGCAGCGGCATGCGGCCGGTCGACAGCTGGAATTCGGTGGCCAGCTCACCCACGCCGTACAGGCTGGGGCCGTTGGCGGTTCCCTGCAGGTCGAGACCGTGGCAGGTGGCGCAGTTGGCGGTGAACAGCTTCTTGCCGTCTTCCACCGTCAGCTGCGAGGTCGCAGCCGACTGGGTGTCGGTCGCGGCGAACGCGGCGGTCGCTCCGGCGTACACAGCGCCGGTGATCATGAGGCCTGCTCCGATGAGCGCGGCCGCCGCCAAAGGGCTGCGACGACCGCTGGAACGGCGCTTCTTCTCTCGTGCCATCTCGGGGATCAGCTCCGCTCTTATTTCAGGAAGTAGATAACGAGGAACAGCACGATCCAGACGACGTCGACGAAGTGCCAGTAGTAGGACACCACGATCGAGGAGGTCGCCTCCTTGTGCCGGAAGTTCTTGACCGCGTAGGCGCGGCCGATGACGAGCAGGAACGCGACCAGGCCACCCGTGACGTGCAGGGCGTGGAAGCCCGTGGTCAGGTAGAACGCGGAGGCGTACGAGTCTGCGCTGATCGGCATGCCTTCAGCCACCAGCTGCGCGTACTCCCAGACCTGGCCGGAGACGAAGATCGCGCCGAGGGCGAAGGTGAGGAAGAACCACTCGACCATTCCCCAGCCGAACAGACGACGGCGGCCGGCGCCGTTCTTCTGTCCCTTGCCGATCTTGTAGGGCTGCAGGTCTTCTGCCGCGAACACGCCCATCTGGCACGTGAACGAGGAGAGCACCAGGATCGCAGTGTTCACTGCGGCGAACGGGACGTTCAGCAGCTCGGTCCGGTCCGCCCACAGCTCCGGAGAGGTGCTGCGGAGGGTGAAGTAGATCGCGAAGAGTCCCGCGAAGAACATCACCTCGCTGCCGAGCCACACAATGGTGCCGACAGCTACCGGGTTGGGCCGCTTAATCGTTCTCGCCGCCGGGGCATACGTCGCTGAGGTCGTCACCCCTCCATTATGGCCGATCCGCGGGCGTGATTCTTGCACCTGCGGGCCCAGGATTGCCTGAGTTCGACTTAGGGGACCCTAAGAAAACACTGCGAATAGCCGGTGAATCCGCGGGAAACAAGGGATGGGCGCTGATCGCACGTCCGCCCGGAAGCATCTGCATGTTTTCTCCGCGCCGATAGGATCGCACACATGGCTGATTCCCTGACCTGGTCCGACGTGCTCACCTCTCTGTTGGAGCGCCGCGATCTCAGTGTGTGGGAGTCGACGTGGGCGATGCGCCAGATCATGCAAGGGAGTGTCACCGAGGCTCAGCTCGCCGGCTTCCTGGTCGCACTTCGGGCGAAGGGGGAGACGATCGACGAGATCGTCGGATTCCGTGACGCGATCCTCGAGGCCGCGGTGCCTCTTCCTGTCTCTCCTGACGTGCTGGACATCGTCGGTACCGGCGGCGATCGCGTCGGTACGGTGAACGTCTCGACCACCGCGGCGATCATCATCGGCGCCACCGGAGTGCCGGTGGTCAAGCACGGCAACCGTGCCGCGAGCTCGGCGTCCGGCTCCTCTGACGTGCTCGGAGCTCTCGGTCTCGAGCTGTCGCTCGATCCGTCGTCGGTCTCCTCTATCCTCGATCGCACCGGGATCACGTTCGCCTGGGCGGGGGCCTTCCATCCCGGGTTCAGGCACGCCGGTTCCGTCCGCGCCGAGCTCGGCGTTCCCACGGTCTTCAACATGCTCGGACCGCTCTGCAACCCGGCCCGCGCGGAGGCCAATGCGGTGGGCGTCGCACAGATCGAGCGCGTTCCCCTCATCACCGGTGTGTTCCGAACGCGTGGCGCGACGGCGCTCGTCTTCCGAGGGGATGACGGGCTCGACGAGCTGACCACCACGGGGCACAGTCGTATCTGGGAGGTCACGCGCGGAGACATCCATGAGCACGATCTCGACCCGCGTGATCTAGGCATCCCGATCGCCGACCTCGCGGACCTGATCGGAGGGTCACCGCAGCACAATGCAGAGGTGCTCAGGCGAACCCTCGCGGGCGAGACGGGCGCGGTGCGGGACATCGTGCTCCTCAACGCCGCCGCGGGCATCGTCGCCTTCGAGCTCTCCCAGGACGCCACACAGGTGCAGCGACCGATCCTCGAACGCCTTCGTGAGGGATACGACAAGGCGGCGGCTGCGGTGGACGACGGCCGCGCGCTGGCCAAGCTCGACCAGTGGATCTCGGTGAGTCGCGAGCTGGCTGCACCGAAGGAGTGACCGTGGATCCCGTCGACGCGCTGCTGGAGATCGCATCTCTGCTCGAGCGCGAGCGGGCCTCCCGGTATCGGGCGAAGGCGTTCCGGCAGGCGGCGGCGACGCTGCAGGACCTTCCCGAGGACGTCCGCGCCGACCCCACGCGGCTGCGCGCGGCGAAGGGGATCGGGGAGTCGACGTTCGCGGTGATCCGGCAGGCTCAGGCCGGGGAGGTGCCGGAGTACCTGGTCGAACTGCGCGGCGATGTCGAGCCGGAGCGGGTATCCGTGCTCCGATCGAAGCTGCGCGGTGATCTCCATGCGCACACTGACTGGTCCGACGGCACCACGCCCATCCCGGTGATGGCCGCGGCAGCGCGTGCGCTCGGGCACGAGTATCAGGCGATCACCGATCACTCGCCGCGACTTCGCGTGGCACGCGGGCTTTCCGCCGAACGGCTGCGGGAGCAGATTCCCTTGGTGCGCAAGGAGTCCGGTGAGGGCTTCACGCTTCTGGCCGGTATCGAGGTCGACATCCTCGAAGACGGCACTCTGGACCAGGAGGACTCTTTGCTCGGCGAGCTCGACATCGTCGTGGCGTCCGTGCATTCCAAGCTGCGCATGGACGCACGACCGATGACCGCGCGGATGATCGCCGCGGTGTCGCATCCGCGGGTGAACGTGCTCGGCCACTGCACCGGGCGATTGGTGCAAGGAGAGCGGGGGACCCGCCCGCAGTCGGTGTTCGATGCGGCTGCGGTCTTCGCCGCGTGCGCCGAGAACGGCGTCGCCGTCGAGATCAACTCCCGCCCCGAGCGGCAGGATCCACCGGACGAACTGATCGCGATCGCCCTCGAGGCGGGATGCCTGTTCTCCATCGACTCGGATGCGCACGCACCAGGACAGCTCTCTCTGCTCGATCACGGCGCCGAGCGCGCAGAGCGTGCAGGCGTTCCCGCCTCGCGGATCGTCACGACGTGGGGGCTTTCCCGACTGCTCGCCTGGGCGGAGTAGACGTAGCGGCCCCGAGAACGATCAGGACGCGGGGGCGGCCTTCGACACAGCGGCGACCGCGCGCGTCATGGAGCCGCCGAGATTCCACTTCTCGGCCAGGGTGTTCGCCGCGTCGACCTCTGAGGGGTCGAGCACGTGGAGTGGAACGTCCGGCGCAGTGATGGGGAGGGACCTGGCCACCGCGACCACCGTCGGAGCCACGTCGAGGTAGGCGGTCGCTGCGAGGATCTTCGCGCGTACCCCGGCGCTCATGCCTTCTCCCGTCTCGGCAGCGGCGCGGATGCCCTTGAGGTCGGAGTGCGCCTGCAGGAGCGTCGCGGCGGTCTTGTCTCCGACACCGGGGACGCCGGGGAGGCCGTCGGAGGAATCGCCGCGCATCGTGGCGAAGTCGGCGTACTGGGAGGGGAGTACCCCGTACTTCGCGACGACCGTCGCGTCGGTCACGACTTCGAGATTGCTCATGCCGCGCGCGGTGTAGATCACACGCACATCGCGGGCATCGTCGACGAGCTGGAAGAGGTCGCGGTCGCCCGTGACGATGTCTACCGGCATCGTGGCGTCGGTGGCCAGGGTTCCGATGACGTCGTCGGCCTCATGGTCGGCGACACCGATGATGGGGATGCCGATCGCAGCGAGCGTCTCGCGTATGAGGGGGATCTGCGCTTCGAGCGGGTCGGGTACCTCTTCGACATCGGGCCCATTCGCGATGACCTCGACGACGCGGTGCGTCTTGTAGCTCGGGATGAGATCCACGCGCCACTGCGGCCGCCAGTCGTCGTCCCAGCAGGCGATGACGTGCGTGGGCTCGTAGAGCGTGACGAGCTTGGCGACGATGTCGAGCAGACCCCGCGCCGCGTTGATCGGAGAGCCGTCCGGCGCGGTCACCTTGTCGGGGACGCCGTAGAACGCACGGAAGTAGAGGCTGGCGGTGTCGAGCAGCATGAGGCGATCGGTCACGAGCACAGTCTGACACGGGTCTCCGACCCGGCACCGGCCCCCTGCGTCGGCGGCGTGGCCCACCAGCCGTGGATGAGACGATCCTGGGTGTCGTGACACACAGGAGTATGAATGCTCTCCCTCGAACGCTGTCCGCTGTGATCCTGGGCGGGGTGGTGCTCGCCGGAGTCCTGGCCGGCTGTGCGGCATCTGCGGGCACCTCCCCGGCCCCGGAGTCGACATCCGACCCCGACGCATCCGATGCCTCGTACGCGCCGCGGGCGGCGTGGCTCGATGCGACGTCGTTCGTGCTGAAGACGTGGGGCGACGCATGCGCACCGCAGATCGGTGACCTCGTGGCGGGGGAGCAGTCGCTGGAGATCGTGCTCGTCGCCGGGCCGGACCAGGCGTGTGCCGCTGTGCAGACGGCGCACGGCCTCTACCTCGGCCTCCCCGCCGGGTTCGACTCCTCCCGCCCTGTCGAGCTGACGGTGACCGAGGTCGGGGGAGAGAAGGCCGAGCTCACCCTGCCGGCACTCGCAACCGGGGAGATCATCCCGGCCGATCGGATGCCGCCGCAGACCCCCGCGGCGGCGTGGATAGACGCGCATGAGCTCGCGATCCTCACATGGGGCTCGTCCACCTGTGTGCCGGCCTCGGGAGCGCTGGAAACCGTGAATGCGAAGGAAGGGATCATCCGACTGGAGCCGAGTGCGAACGAGGTGTGCACGATGGACCTGGTCCCGCAGATCACCTTCGTGCCTGCGGAAGGCATCGAGGACGACGCCGTCTTGACCCTCGAGGGCTTCGTCGATGCCGACGGCGCTGCGGCGGTCGTGACTGCCGTGCGATAGCGCGCCTGTCGGTCCGACTCAGCACCCCGGTGCTGTCGGTCTCTGCTCGCAGGTGTGGGCCACGAGGGCGGTATGCGCTTCGAAGATGCGTATCTCCCGATCCGGACCAGGAATCGTGAGCTGCCCGGTCACCGGGAACCAGCCCCCGCCGAGATCGACCTCTGCGGTGTAGCGCACGGTGACGTGGGCCCGGTAGGTGCCGCGCTCGTCATAGGTGTGACTCGTCGTGGTGGGCGTGAACGGTGCCTGGCCGAGCGCTGACCAGGTCTGTCCGCCTGTGCTCGAGGTCGCGGAGGTGCCGTCGCCGTGCACGAACTCATACCCGACAGGCGTGAACCGCACGGTGAGAACCGTGCCGAACAGCGATCCTGAGCGGGTGTGCACCGCTGCTGCAGCGACGAAGTTCGTCGGCATGCCGGCGACGCCGAGGTTGTCGGGCTCTCCCACATTCGCCACGGGATCGGGCGCGAACTGTGCGAGGTCGTCGATGGTGATGGTCGGGGCGGCAGTCGCGTCCTGCGCGGGATCGGTCGGCGGCTCCTCATCGGACACCGCGCGGAAGCACCCGCGGGAGCTGTTCCAGTCGTCGAGGCAGGAATCGAAGTCGAACTCGTGCACGGGGAGTCCGGGACCGGAGGGGGAGGGCGGAGCGTCTCCTCGGGGCGAGCCGCTGTGGGGTGTGCCGGAGGAGGGTTGCGTCTGGGTGCCCGAGATCACCACCGTCTGCTGGTCATTTCCGACAGCGACATCTGCTCCTCCGACCCCGCCACCATCTCCGCCCGAAGCTAATGCGATGACTACGGCTGACGTCAGGAGCCCACTCATCCGGCGCATGCTAGGTCGGTATCGCGGTCAGCGCGGTCGATATTCATGTGCCCACCAGAAAAGACGAATGTGACTCGCAGCGGGTTGAGATCAGGGCGATCGGGTGACGTTACCGGGTTGCCCGATTGATCCACCACGTCGGAGTGGCTCACATCCACGCAGACCGCTGCTTCTACACGTTCAAACGGGGGAACCGTTCGGATTCCGTCAAAGCCAGCTACTGTCATGGTTCCGGTGAAGGCGTAGTTCTTTGCGTGGAGTTCCGATAGTGTCTTCCGATCTGCCGCTTCGAAGTCACCGCTCGTTAGATCAAACACGGGCCCGAACGTCCCTGGATCACCGAGATCGACGCTATTCAGAGCGTCCGTGTAGGCCCGGTAGGTCTCCTCGGCGGCGGCGAAGGCTTCCTCTTCCGAGGCGAACGCTGCGGTCGGAGTGGGCTTCGGGGCTGGCGACGGCGTGCATCCGGCGAGGACCATGACGCCGAGAACCATCGCGAAGGCGCCGAAGCGGCGGGATGTGGCGGGAGCGGGAGTCGGCGAGATCACCCCGTCACGGTAGTCGGAAGCGCCACGAGCCCGCGGGAGTTATCCACAGTCGGTCGGTCCGCCGAATCCGACTCCTGCTGTATCAGAACTTCTGATAGCCTTAACCGTCACTCGTGGCGTGCATGCGCATGCCCTCGTGGCGAGAAAACCAAAATCCAACTGCTGTGAAGCATGCTGTCGGCCGTGCGCGGTCTTTGCCTCTCAGCCCGAGTCTCCATTCAACAAGGACAACCCACTACATGACTACCGCAACGACCGCCCCGGCCACCAAGCAGGTCGCCATCAACGACATCGGATCTGCTGAGGACTTCCTGGCCGCGGTCGAGAAGACCCTGAAGTTCTTCAACGACGGCGACATCATCGAAGGCACGATCGTCAAGATCGACCGCGATGAGGTCCTCCTCGATGTCGGCTACAAGACCGAGGGTGTCATCCCCTCGCGTGAGCTCTCGATCAAGCACGACGTCGACCCCAACGAGGTCGTCGCTGTCGGCGATCTGGTCGAGGCCCTCGTTCTCCAGAAGGAGGACAAGGAAGGCCGTCTGATCCTCTCCAAGAAGCGCGCACAGTACGAGCGTGCCTGGGGAGACGTCGAGAAGATCAAGGAGAACGACGGCGTCGTCACCGGTACGGTCATCGAGGTCGTCAAGGGTGGACTCATCGTCGACATCGGACTCCGCGGCTTCCTGCCGGCCTCGCTCATCGAGCTGCGCCGCGTCCGCGACCTCACGCCGTACCTCGGCCAGGAGATCGAGGCCAAGATCCTCGAGCTCGACAAGAACCGCAACAACGTCGTCCTGAGCCGCCGCGCGCTGCTCGAGCAGACGCAGTCGGAGTCGCGCACCACGTTCCTGAACAACCTGCACAAGGGTCAGGTCCGCAAGGGTGTCGTCTCGTCGATCGTCAACTTCGGTGCGTTCGTCGACCTGGGTGGCGTGGACGGCCTCGTGCACGTCTCCGAGCTGTCCTGGAAGCACATCGAGCACGCCTCCGAGGTCGTCGAGGTGGGCCAGGAGGTCACCGTCGAGATCCTCGAGGTCGACCTCGACCGCGAGCGCGTCTCCCTGTCGCTGAAGGCGACGCAGGAGGACCCGTGGCAGGTCTTCGCCCGTACCCACGCGATCGGTCAGGTCACGCCGGGTAAGGTCACCAAGCTCGTTCCGTTCGGTGCGTTCGTCCGCGTCGCAGACGGCATCGAGGGCCTCGTCCACATCTCCGAGCTCTCCAGCAAGCACGTCGAGCTGGCTGAGCAGGTCGTCTCCGTCGGCGAAGAGGTCTTCGTCAAGGTCATCGACATCGACCTCGAGCGTCGTCGCATCTCGCTGTCGCTGAAGCAGGCCAACGAGTCGGTCGACCCCAACGGCACCGAGTTCGACCCGGCCCTGTACGGCATGCTCGCCGAGTACGACGAGAACGGCGAGTACAAGTACCCGGAGGGCTTCGACGCCGAGACCGGTGCATGGAAGGAAGGCTTCGACGCCCAGCGCGAGGCATGGGAGCAGGAGTACGCTGCAGCCCAGGCTCGCTGGGAGGCGCACAAGGCTCAGGTCGTCAAGGCGGCCGAGGCCGAGGCTGCGGCCGGCGAAGACTTCGGCGGCCAGTCCTTCACGAGCGAGGCTGCCGGCGCCGGCACCCTCGCCGACGACGAGGCTCTCGCCGCTCTGCGCGAGAAGCTCTCGGGCGGTAACGCTTAAGCAGCATTCTGAAACGGGTCGTCACCTCGCCTCCGGGCGGGTGTGGCGGCCCGTTTCGCATGTGCGGACCGCGGCTGCCCGCCCGTGACGCAACATTACGACCGCATTCGTAACAGAACACGCGCTCGGCCAGCATGGGCATATGACCACCCTGCTGCCGGCGCCGCATACGACCGATGCCTCTGCGGCGGCCGGTGCAGCGCAGGAAGTGCGGCTCGAAGGTGTAGAACGGTCCTTCCCTCTCGCGCGGGGACGCCGCGACGTCCTGCGCGGCGTGGACCTCGAGGTCTCCGCCGGAGAGATCGTCGCCGTCGTCGGGCCTTCCGGCTGCGGAAAGTCGACGCTCCTCCGTCTGGTCGGCGGTCTGGACTCCCCGACACGGGGTGCCATCCGCCTCGAGGACACACCCGTAGCGGCGGTCGACGACCGCACCGCCGTCGCCTTCCAGGAGCCACGACTGCTCCCGTGGCGCACGATCGCCCAGAACGTCGAACTGGGCCTGCCGCGCGGCACCGCGCGCCGCGCGGGACGCGATCGTGTACGAGAACTTCTGCACCTGGTCGGCCTCGACGATGCCGCCGATCAGCGACCGCGAGAGGTATCCGGCGGGATGGCGCAGCGTGCATCCCTCGCCAGAGCCCTTGCCAGGAACCCCGGTGTCCTGCTGCTCGATGAGCCTTTCGGGGCGCTCGACGCGCTCACGCGCCTGCGGATGCACGATCTGCTGCTGAAGATCCACGCCGCAGAGCCGACCACCGTGCTCCTCGTGACGCACGATGTCGAGGAAGCGCTCTATCTCGCCGATCGCGTCCTGCTCCTGCGCACGCTGAGCGCGACCCGACCTGACGAGTCATCCATCGCCCGCACGATCACCGTGCCAGGCGCCCGTCCCCGTGACCGCGCCGATCGTGGTCTCGCCGACCTGCGCGCCGAGCTCCTCGAGGGCCTCGGCGTAGACACCCACCACCGCACCGCCGAGGAGACCCGATGAGCATCACCACCCGCCGAATCATCCCTGCGATCGCCATCGCGGGGACGATGATGCTCGTCGCCACCGGCTGCGTCGCCGGAGAGAACGCTGCTGCCACCGACGCGAAGCCCACATCCGGCACGACCGAATGGTCGTCCGACACGCTGTCGATCGATTTCGCGACATACAACCCGCTGAGCCTGGTGATCCGCGACCAGGGCATCCTGGAGGACATCCTCGGAGATGACGTCACCGTGGAGTGGGTGCAGTCCGCCGGCTCGAACAAGGCGAACGAACTGCTGCGGTCCGGTTCGGTCGACGTCGGCTCGACGGCCGGCTCCGCAGCGCTCCTGGCCCGAGCGAACGGCTCGCCCATCCAGGTCATCGACATCTTCTCGCAGCCCGAGTGGGCGGCGATCGTCGTCGGACCGGACAGCGACATCACGTCGATCGAAGACCTCACGGGCAAGTCCGTCGCCGCGACCAAGGGGACCGACCCGTACTTCTTCCTGCTCCAGGCGCTCGAAGAAGGGGGCCTGTCGCTGTCGGACGTCGAAGTGCAGAACCTTCAGCACGCGGACGGTCGTGCCGCCCTCGACGGCGGTTCGGTGGATGCGTGGTCCGGCCTCGACCCGATCATGGCAGCCGCCGAGGCGGAGTCGGGCGACAAGCTCGTCTACCGCAACGTCGACTTCAACACGTACGGGTTCCTGAACGCGACCGAGGACTTCATCACGAACCACCCCGACCTCGCGCAAGCGGTCGTGGATGCGTACGAGAAGGCACGAGAGTGGGCGCTGGCGAACCCCGACGAGACGGCAGCGCTCCTCGCCGAGGTGGCAGGCATCGACATCGGCGTCGCCACCACCGTGATCCAGGAGCGTTCGAACCTCGACGTGAGCGGCATCCCGGGTGACGATCAGATCGGCGTCCTGGAGAAGATCGCGCCCGTGCTCGTCGAGTCCGGCGACGTGCAGGGCGGCAAGGACTCGGTCGACAAGGCGCTGTCCTCGATCGTGAACGCGACGTTCGCCGAGAAGGCGGTCGGCGGCGAGTGAGCGAACTCGACCAGCGCGTGCTCGTGCCCGCGGACTCGCGGGACGCGCTCGACTTCGCCAAGGGCGAGCTCCGACGTCCGAACCGCGGCGCACGACGATCCTGGGACCGCCCCGTCGTGCGGATCGTGGCAGGGCTGCTGCTCCCGGCGATCATCCTGATCGTCTGGCAGGTGGTGACGACGAACGGACTCGTCCCGCCCTACCGTCTGCCCACACCCGTCTCGGTCCTCCAGGCAGGCATCGAGCTGGCCGAGACCGGGCAGCTCTGGACGCACATCGCCATCTCGGTGCAACGCGTACTGCTCGGATTCGCGATCGGCTCGGTGATCGGACTCGCCGCGGCCGGTGTGGTGGGCCTGTCACGGCTCGGGGACGTGCTGCTGAGCCCGACGCTCGCCGCCGTGAGGGCTGTGCCCTCGTTGGCCTGGGTGCCGCTGCTCATCCTCTGGATGCAGATCGGTGAGGAGTCGAAGGTCACGCTGATCGCGATCGGAGCGTTCTTCCCCGTCTACACGACCGTCGCCTCGGCGCTCCGACACGTGGATCCGCAGCTCGTCGAGGCCGGGCGCTCGTTCAGCCTGCGCGGATGGTCACTGTTCCGCATCGTGCAGCTGCCCGCGGTCGTACCGTCCGTCGTGTCCGGGCTCCGCCTCGCGCTCGCACAGGCGTGGCTGTTCCTGGTGGCCGCAGAGCTCATCGCTTCCTCGATGGGCCTCGGCTTCCTGCTGACCGACTCCCAGAACAGTGGCCGTGTCGATCGGATCCTGCTCTCGATCGTGCTGCTGGCACTGCTCGGTACGGTGACCAACGGAGTCCTCGCCCTGGCAGAGAAGTACCTGCTGCGACGGTGGGTGTGAGCGTGACCGAGGCCCGGCTGCAGGAGACACGCGTCTACGCGCCGTCGAACGACTTCCCGGAGGCGAACGTCTCCGGTGAGGCCTATGCGCGCGCGGCAGCGGATCCCGTCGCGTTCTGGGAGGACGCCGCTCGACGCCTCGACTGGGCGAAGCCGTGGGACACCGCGCACGAGTGGGAGCCTCCGATCGGAGATGCGGTTCCCGCCGCGCGCTGGTTCGTCGGAGGGCGGATCAACGTGGCCGTCAACTGCGTGGACCGGCACGTCGATGCCGGTCGGGGAGCCAAGGTGGCGCTGTACTTCGAAGGGGAGCCGGGCGACCGCATCGCGGTGACGTACTCCGATCTGCAGCAGCGGGTCGCACGCGCCGCGAATGCTCTCGTGGCGCTCGGCATCGAGCCGGGTGATCGTGTGGTGATCTACCTGCCCGTGCTCGTGGAGACGATCGTCATCACGCTCGCCTGTGCCCGGATAGGAGCCGTGCACTCCCTGGTGTTCGGGGGATTCTCCGCGGAGGCCGTGCGCTTCCGCCTCGAGGACACCGGAGCGAAGCTGCTGGTGACGAGCGACGGACAGTTCCGACGCGGCACCGCCACCGAGGTGAAGTCGACGGCCGATGCGGCGGCCGCGGACCTCCCCGACCTCGAGCATGTGCTCGTGCTCCGACGCACGGGCCAGCAGGTGCCGTGGACCGAAGGTCGGGACGTCTGGTGGCACGAGGTGGTCGACACGGCATCGCCGGCGCACGACGCCCCGGCGTTCGATGCCGAGCATCCTCTCTTCATCATCTACACGTCCGGCACCACCGGGAAGCCGAAGGGACTCGTCCACACGTCGGGCGGGTACCTCACGCAGGCGAGCTGGGCGCACTGGGCGCATTTCGACGCGAAGCCCGACGACGTGCACTGGTGCACGGCCGATCTGGCCTGGGTGACCGCGCACACCTACGAGATCTACGGTCCGCTGTCGAACGGGCTGACCCAGGTCATCTACGAAGGCACGCCGGACTCGCCGCACCGGGAGCGACACCTCGAGATCATCGAGCGCTACGGCGTGACCGTCTACTACACGGCGCCCACGCTGATCCGTACCTTCATGACCTGGTTCGGCGCCGATCTCCCTGGGGTCCACGGCCTCTCGACGCTCCGTCTGCTCGGTACGGTGGGCGAGGCGATCAACCCCGAGGCGTGGGTATGGTTCCGGAAGAACTTCGGCCGGGATGCGCTGCCGGTGATCGACACCTGGTGGCAGTCCGAGACCGGTGCCGCGATGATCGCCCCGCTGCCGGGCGTCACGCGCCTCAAGCCGGGCTCGGCCTCGGTGCCGCTCCCGGGGATCGATGCCGCGGTGGTCGATGCCGAGGGGCATCCGGTCGAACCGGGACGTTCGGGGACGCTCGTCGTGCGCCGACCCTGGCCGGGCATGGCCCGCACCGTCTGGGGTGATCCGGAGCGCTATCGCGACTCGTACTGGTCGGCCTACGCCGGTCGGGGAGAGTTCGGCGGCTTCTACGTCGCCGGCGACGGGGCGACCGTCGACATCGACGGGTACATCTGGATCCTCGGGCGACTCGATGACGTCGTCAACGTCTCGGGTCACCGACTCTCCACCATCGAGATCGAGTCGGCCCTCGTCGCTCACGACACCGTCGGCGAAGCGGGTTCAGCCGGGGTCTCCGATCCCGTCACCGGCCAGGCCGTCGTCGCGTTCGTGACGGCTTCGGGCCGGGCCGAGGTGACGCCGGCCGACCTCCGCGCTCAGGTCGCGCGGTCGATCGGCCCCGTCGCCAAGCCGAAGCACATCGTCGTGGTCCCCGACCTGCCCAAGACCCGGTCGGGCAAGATCATGCGCCGGCTCCTGGCGCAGCTCTGGGAGGCCGAGCAGGCACGAAGGCAGGGTCGCGAGGCCCTGCAGCTCGGTGACACGACGTCGTTGCAGAATCCCTGGGCCGTCGCGGACATCGCCGACGTGCTCTCCACAGCGGAACTGCGCTCTTGAACTCCGCTTCTGAATCGAGGACATCATGACCGAAGAACACCGCTTCGGATTCCGCACCAGAGCCCTCCATGCGGGGGGAACGCCGGATGCCGCCACCGGGGCCAGGGCGGTGCCGATCTACCAGACCACCTCGTTCGTCTTCGACGACGCCGCGGATGCCGGCAACCTGTTCGCCCTGCAGAAGTACGGCAACATCTACTCGCGTATCGGAAACCCGACGGTCGCGGCTCTCGAAGAGCGCCTCGCATCGCTGGAGGGTGGAATCGGCGCCGTCGCGACGGCTTCCGGGATGAGCGCGGAGTTCATCACGTTCGCGGCCCTGGTCGGAGCAGGCGATCATGTCGTCGCCGCCGCCCAGCTCTACGGTGGCACGGTCACGCAGCTCGACGTCACGCTGCGTCGCTTCGGGGTCGAGACCACGTTCGTCGCCTCGACCGATCCCGAGGACTTCGCCGCCGCGATCCGTCCGGAGACGAAGGTGGTCTACGTCGAGATGATCGGCAACCCCTCCGGGGAGATCGCCGACATCGAAGGGCTCGCCGAGATCGCCCACGCGGCCGGTGTCCCGCTCGTGGTCGACGCGACGCTCGCCACGCCCTACCTCGCCCGTCCGCTCGAGCACGGCGCCGACATCGTCATCCACTCCGTGACGAAGTTCCTCGGAGGACACGGCACCACCCTCGGCGGCGTCGTCATCGAGAAGGGCGCTTTCGACTGGGGCAACGGCAAGTTCCCGCAGATGACCGAACCCGTCGAGTCGTACGGCGGCATCAAGTGGTGGGACAACTTCGGCGAGTACGGTTTCCTCACCAAGCTCCGTTCCGAGCAACTGCGGGACATCGGCCCCGCGCTCAGCCCGCAGTCGGCGTTCAACCTCCTCCAGGGGATCGAGACCCTTCCACAGCGCATGGACGCCCACCTCGCGAACGCCCGCGTCGTCGCGGACTGGCTCGCCTCGGACCCTCGTGTGGCCTACGTCACCTGGGCCGGGCTCGAAGGACACCCGCACCACGCACGCGCAGCCAAGTACCTGCCTCTCGGTCCCGGCTCGGTCTTCGCGTTCGGGGTCGCGGCGCCGGACGGTCGCGCGGCGGGGGAGACCCTGATCGAGAATCTGCAGCTGGCCTCGCACCTCGCGAACATCGGCGACGCGCGCACGCTTGTGATCCATCCGGCCTCGACGACGCACCGGCAGCTCACAGAGGATCAGCTGGTCGCCGCGGGCGTGCGTCCCGACCTCATCCGCATCTCAGTCGGTCTGGAAGACGCCGACGACATCATCTGGGACCTCGACCAGGCCCTCACCACGGCGACGGGAGCGAACCGATGAGCACGACGAGTCCGGGCGATGCCTGCGCGCTGCCGGCTGTGACCGATGCGGCGACGTGTGCACTGCCCGGTGGGACTCCCGTCGCGGTCGCGGCGCCGGGGCGCACCTGGAGCGGACCGACCCAGCAGGAGCGCTTCGGCCTGCTGCGACGCGCGAGGTCGATCGCGATCGTCGGGGCGTCGAACAACCCCGCCCGCGCGTCCTACTTCGTCGCGACCTACCTGCTCTCCAGCACGAACTACGACGTCTACCTGGTGAACCCGCGGGAGACCGAGATCCTCGGGCAGCCCGTCTACGCGACCCTGAGCGATCTGCCCGTCGTCCCCGACATCGTCGATGTGTTCCGACGCCACGACGACCTGCCCGGCGTGGCACAGGAGGCCATCGAGGCGGGCGCGCAGACGCTGTGGCTGCAGCTGGGCTCGTGGAACGAGGATGCCGCGGCGATCGCCGAGGGCGCGGGGCTGTCCGTGGTGATGGACCGTTGCATCAAGATCGAGCACGCGCGGTTCCATGGCGGACTCCACCTGGCCGGCTTCGATACCGGTGTGATCAGCTCCCGTCGCCAGCTGCGCGCGAGATGAGTCGCGCCGGGGCGAAGCCTAGACTGACCGCATGCCTCTCATCGCACTCACCGGCGGTATCGCTTCCGGGAAGTCGACCATCGCCCGCCGCCTGGCCGAGCACGGTGCCGTCATCGTCGACGCCGATCAGATCGTTCGCGATGTGCAGTCTCCCGGTTCGCCGGTGCTCGTCAGGATCGCCGAGACCTTCGGCGACGACGTCATCTCCTCGGACGGCTCCCTCGACAGGGCGGCGCTCGGAGCGAAAGTGTTCGGCGACCCCGCTCTCCTCGCGCAGCTCAACGCGATCGTCCACCCCGCGGTCCGTGAGGAATCCCAGCGGCGCTTCGATGCGGCCCTCCGCGGCGACCCGGATGCCGTGGTCGTCTACGACGTGCCGCTCCTGGTCGAGGCGAGGGTGGACGATCCGTGGGATCTCATCGTCGTCGCGCACGCGCCGGCTGATGTGCGTCGCCAGCGGCTCGTCGAGCTCCGCGACATGGGTGAGCGCGCAGCTCAGGAGCGTATCGACGCCCAGGTGTCCGACGATCGTCGTCTCGCGATCGCCGACGTCGTGATCGATACGTCCGGCACCGTGGAGAGCACGATCGAGCAGGCCGACGCGCTCTGGCAGCGGATCAGTTCGCGGTGACGTTCGCGGGTCACGCCCCGGGATCACGCGAGTACCGCCGGCTCCTCGTCGGTCTGTTCTTCGCCGGAGTCGCGACATTCGCCCAGCTGTACTCGGCCCAGGCCGTGCTGCCGCAGATCTCGGCCGAGCTCTCGGTCACACCGGCGACAGCTGCGCTGAGTGTGTCGGCCGCGACGCTCGGCCTGGCGCTGGCCGTCATCCCCTGGTCGATGGTGGCCGATCGCATCGGCCGCGTGCCCGCCATGGCCACCGGGGTGCTCACCGCCACGGGACTCGGCCTCGTCGCTCCGCTGAGCGGGGAGATCGCCGCGCTGCTGGTCCTGCGATTCGCGGAGGGGATGGCGCTGGGGGCCGTACCCGCAGTGGCACTGGCCTATCTCAGCGAAGAGGTCGAAGTACGTCATACCGCCGCTGCCGCGGGGAGCTACATCGCCGGGACCACGGTCGGTGGACTGCTCGGGCGCATCGTCTCGGGGATCATCGGGGAAGTGGGAGGCTGGCGGACCGGCATCCTCTCGGTCGCGGTCATGTGTGCGCTCGCCGCCGTTCTGTTCCTCTGGCTCACACCCCGCGCCAGGGGATTCGTCCCCGGTCGTCTGCGCACCGATCGAGGGCCCGGCATCCTGGCGAAGCTCCTGGCGCCTCTGCGTTCACCTCTGCAGTGGGCCCTGTACGCGCAGGGATTCCTGCTGATGGGTGCCTTCGTCGCGGTGTACAACTACCTCGGGTTCCATCTCTCGGCCGCACCGTTCCTCCTTCCCGCCTGGCTGGTCACTCTGCTGTTCCTGGCATACCTGGCCGGCACGGTGTCGTCGCCGTGGGCCGGGGCGCTCGCCTCGCGGGCCGGGCGATTCCCGGTCCTGCTCTCCTCGATCGGAGTGATGGCCGTGGGTGCCGCACTGCTGCTGCTTCCGGTGGCCGGCGTCGTCCTGGCCGGGCTCGTGCTGTTCACCGCCGGGTTCTTCGGCGCGCACGCCATCGCCTCGGGGTGGACGCCCGTCGCGGCCGACCCCGCCAGCAGGGCACAGGCATCCTCGCTGTACTACTTCGCCTACTACGCCGGGTCGAGCGTGTTCGGGTGGCTGCTCGGTCTCGTGTTCGGTGTGACGACCTGGGGCTGGTTCGTCGCCGTCATCGTCGCGATGTGCGGTGCTGCCGCGCTCGCGGCGGTCGCCGCTCTCCGTGGTGCCGAGAGCGGCCGCCCCGCCGTCTGAGAGGATCCCATCATGCAGCTGCAGTTCCTGGAAGCGTACGACCGTCAGCTCCGCACACATCCTGAGATCGCGGGGGCATCGAACGTGGTGGGGCACGGACCGCTCCTGATGGCGACGTTCCCCGGCGGACGCGGCTTCGTCACGTATGCCGAGCTCGGCGACGCGGATGCGGACGACGTCGCGCTGTTGGTCGACGCGGCGGCCGACCACTTCGCGGGGGGTCGGGAGGTGAGGTCGGTCGAGTGGAAGACCCGCGGTCACGATCGTGCCCCCGGCCTGCACGACGCTCTTGTCGCTCGCGACTTCGTGCCGGAGGAGCCGGAGTCCATCATGATCGGTGAGGCCCGCCCGCTCGCGCGGCACGTCGACGTTCCTGAGCACGTCACGATCAGGCGGAGCCGTAGTGATGCCGACGTGTTCGCGGCGGGTGAGATGCAGGGCCGCGTCTTCGATGACCCCGACTGGCGTTCGAGGTCGGAGGAGCTCGTCGTGCACCTGCGCGAAGACCCTTCGGCGGAGCTGTGGATCGCTGTCGTGGACGACGAGGTGATCAGCGCCGGGAGGCTCGAGCCGGTGGCCGGCACCGAGTTCGCCGGTCTCTGGGGCGGTGCGACGCTCCCGGAGTGGCGAGGCCGCGGCATCTACCGCGCTCTCACGGCGGAGCGGGCGCGCTCGGCTCTCGCGCGTGGGGTCCGCTACCTCCACTCCGATTCCACTGAGTTCTCGCGCCCGATCCTGGAGCGGTCGGGACTGGTGAAGGTGTCGACGACAACGCCGTACGTGTGGACTCCCGTGCGAGGCTGATCCTGCGCGACGGCCTCGATGTCGGAGGGGCGGCATACGCTGGAGGTATGCAACCCACGCGCAGTGTCCGCCCCTTCGAGGTCATCAGCGAGTATGAGCCGGCCGGAGACCAGCCGAAGGCCATCGCCGATCTGGCGGCGCGCATCAATGCCGGTGAGACAGACGTGGTGCTTCTCGGCGCGACGGGTACCGGCAAGTCCGCCACGACGGCCTGGTTGGTCGAACAGGTCCAGCGTCCCACGCTCGTGCTCGCGCACAACAAGACCCTCGCCGCCCAGCTCGCGAACGAGTTCCGCGAGCTCATGCCCAACAACGCGGTCGAGTACTTCGTCTCGTACTACGACTACTACCAGCCGGAGGCGTACGTACCGCAGACCGACACCTTCATCGAGAAGGACTCCTCGATCAACTCCGAAGTCGAGCGACTGCGGCATTCGACGACCAACTCGCTGTTGAGCCGACGCGATGTCATCGTGGTCTCCACAGTGTCCTGCATCTACGGACTCGGGGCGCCGGAAGAGTATCTGCGGGCCATGGTCGCCCTCCAGGTGGGGGAGCGCTATGACCGCGATGCGCTCATCCGTCAGTTCATCGCCATGCAGTACAACCGCAACGATGTCGACTTCTCGCGGGGCAACTTCCGTGTGCGCGGAGACACCATCGAGATCATCCCCGTCTACGAAGAGCACGCCATCCGCATCGAGCTGTTCGGTGACGAGATCGAGGCGCTGTACTCGCTGCATCCGCTGACCGGCGAGGTCATCGAGAAGCTCGACGCCGTGCCGATCTTCCCGGCATCGCACTATGTGGCCGGTACCGACGTCATCCAGCGCTCCATCGGCACGATCGAGCACGAGTTGGAAGAGCGCCTCGCCGAGTTCGAACGTCAGGGCAAGCTCCTCGAGGCGCAGCGTCTGCGCATGCGCACGACCTTCGACCTGGAGATGCTCCAGCAGCTGGGCTTCTGCTCCGGCATCGAGAACTACTCGCGTCACATGGACGGTCGCATGCCCGGCGAGCCTCCGCACACGCTGCTCGACTTCTTCCCCGACGACTTCCTGCTCGTGATCGACGAGTCGCACGTGACGGTGCCGCAGATCGGCGCGATGTACGAGGGCGACGCATCCCGCAAGCGCACGCTGGTCGACCACGGGTTCCGTCTTCCGAGCGCGATGGACAACCGTCCGCTGCGCTGGGACGAGTTCAAGAACCGCATCGGACAGACGGTGTACCTCTCGGCCACTCCCGGGAAGTACGAGATGGGGATCGCCGACGGCGTCGTCGAGCAGATCATCCGCCCGACCGGCCTCGTCGACCCGGAGATCGTGGTGAAGCCGTCGAAGGGGCAGATCGACGACCTGCTCGAGGAGATCCGCGTGCGGGTCGAGCGTGACGAGCGTGTGCTTGTCACGACTCTCACCAAGAAGATGGCCGAGGAGCTCACCGACTTCCTCGGCGAGCACGGTGTGCGTGTCCGCTACCTGCATTCCGATGTCGACACGCTGCGCCGCGTCGAGCTGCTCAGTGAGCTGCGCGCTGGCGTGTACGACGTTCTCGTGGGTATCAACCTCCTGCGCGAGGGCCTCGACCTTCCAGAGGTCTCCCTCGTGGCGATTCTCGACGCCGACAAGGAGGGGTTCCTGCGCTCGGGTACGTCTCTGATTCAGACCATCGGCCGTGCGGCACGAAACGTGTCCGGTGAAGTGCACATGTATGCCGACAAGATGACCGACTCCATGACGAAGGCGATCGAGGAGACCGACCGACGTCGGGAGAAGCAGGTCGCGTACAACAAGGAGAACGGCATCGATCCGCAGCCGCTCCGCAAGCGCATCGCTGACATCACCGAGGTGCTGGCCCGTGAAGGTGCCGACACGGCGGAGATGCTGTCGGGTCGTGGCCGCGCGACGGGCAAGGGCAAATCGCCGACGCCCAACCTGCGTCGTACCGGGATCGCCGCCGAGGGCGCGCAGCAGCTCGAGGCCACCATCCAGGATCTGTCCGACCAGATGCTCGCGGCTGCGGCGGAGCTCAAGTTCGAGCTCGCCGGGCGTCTGCGCGACGAGGTGCAGGATCTCAAGAAGGAACTCCGCGCCATGGAGCGCGCCGGACACGCGTAAGCGGGGACGAACGATGGACGCTGCGGGGAACGAGCTGGCGGATCGTGTGCGCGCGTTGCTCGGAGCAGACACGGAGATCGAAGAGCGGCGCATGTTCGGCACGAGAGCGTTCCTCGACGACGGGCACATCCTGGTGGGCGCGCGTCCCGGGGGGGTGCTGCTGGTCCGTGTGGCGGATGAGGACGGCGCCGCGCTGCTCACCGAGCCAGGCGCGGCACGCGCGGTGATGGGGGCGCGCACCATGAGTTCGGGGTGGCTCGACGTTTCGCAGACGGCGATCGAAGACGACACAGCGCTCATGTTCTGGCTGGATGTCGCTCGAGAGTCCGCCGTTTCGAGGGCGGAGAGCTCGGGGCAGGGCTGATACGGATCCCCGCGCTCTCAACGGCCGCGTGCCAGGGCGCGGTCGGCCGCTCGCCCTAGGGGCAGTGCACCAGCGTTTTGGGCCCGGAGCGGTCGATCTCGTGCTGCGTCATCGGAGCCCCGCAGAGAGGGCAGGCGCGTTCGGCCCGCTCGGCCGCGCTGGGTGGGGGCGTCTTCTCGTACGGGCCGACGGAGGCGGGTCCTGCGAACCGGATGAGGTTCGTGTTCACCCAGGAGTACAGTCCTCCTGCTTCGCGGATGCGAGTGCGGAGGGGCGGGCGGTCGGAGTCCTGTGCCATGTTGATTAGTGTACTAACTATTAGTGCAGATGTATAGTCTCCCTTGTGACCCCCACCGACGACCTGCTCCGGCTCGAGAACCAGCTCTGCTTCGCCCTGGTGACAGCGGCACGCAACGTCGTCGCCCTGTATCGACCGATCCTCGAGCCACTCGGCCTGACGCACCCGCAGTACCTCGTCATGCTGGCGCTCTGGGAACGAGCTCCTCGCACGCTGAACGACCTGGCTGGCGACCTGGCCATGGAGCCCGCGACCGCATCCCCGCTGGTGAAGAGGCTCGAGGCGGACGGGCTGGTCGCGCGTCAGCGAAGCACCGAGGACGAGCGGCGACTCGAGATCACTCTGACGTCGGCGGGCGCTGCGCTGCGCGAGCGCGCGGTGGAGGTTCCGCACCAGGTGATGGCCGCGGTCGGTATGGGAATCGACGAGATCGCGGCGCTCCGCGACGGTCTGGGCCCGTTCGCCGGGCGCCGTCCCGACCTCGGCTGACCTGTCGTCGGCGTCCGGCTCTGCCGGAGGTGATGGCGGTCCGGGGGAGACGCAGCCCCTAGGGTGGGGGCATGTCCCGCTCCGAGCCCTCGGTCCCGGTGCATGAGACTGCCAGGTCGAATCGCCCACGGATGCTGCTGCTTCCGCTCGTCGCGATCGCCGGCTTCTTCACGACGATCATGTTCGCTGCAGCGGCGCAGGGGCTTCCGCAGTTCGGGGGATGGCTCGCCGATGCCGAACCACGGGTCGGCGAGGGCACGGGGCCGACGGCGCCGGCGGAGACCGCACCCCCTCCGATGGATCCACCGGAGGACTCTCCGCTGCTCGCGATCATCGGATACGTCCTCGCCGCGCTCGTCCTCGCCGCCGTGCTCGCGATGGTGTTCTTCGGCGCCCGCCTCCTGATCCGCTACCTCGTCGGCCTCTGGCGCGACCGTCCTCTCGCGCGCCGAACGGCGTCGGCCTTGGATGCACACGTCGTCGCAGTGCCTGCAGCCGGGGGCGACCCGGACGAGGCGACGATCCGGCGCGGCATCGCGGAGGCGCTGCGGACAGTCGATGACCGGTCCCGACCCGGCGACAGCATCATCGCGGCGTGGGTGGGGCTGGAGGAATCCGCGGCGGATGCCGGTGCGGGGCGCGGTGTCAACGAGACGCCCTCAGAGTTCACCGTGCGCATCATCGGCAGACGCGCCGGGATCACCGACGACGTCGTCACCCTGCTGGGCCTCTACGAACGCGTCCGCTTCGGCGGTCACGATGCCGACGAAGACGATCGTGCCCGAGCTGCCGAGTGTCTTCGCGGCATCCAGGAGGGGTGGCGATGAAGAAACGGGTCCTCGTCGTGAGCGTCGGTGTCATCGGCGCCGCGGGCGTCCTCCTCCTGCTCGGACAGCTGGGGTTCCCCGAGCCGTTCGTGCTCGCCTGGATGATCCTCGCCCTCGCGGTGGTCTTCGCCTGTCGTCAGGAGTTCATCGAGGTCGGACCCGAGTGGCCTCCGGAAGCGCCGAGCCGCAGTTCGCACGGCTCTGAGGTCTCCCGCATGGCATGGGCGATCAACACCCGCACGGGGGTCGCCGGACACGTCGTCGTGCGTCGCGTGCAGGCGGTGCTGCGAAGACGCCTCGCCCTGCGCGGTCTCGACCTCGACGACCCCGCACAGCACGCACGCATCGACGCACTCCTCGGCGAGGGGGTGCGGGACGCCCTGCACCGTCGCGAGGTGCAGCGCACCGACATCGAGATGGTGCTCGATGCGATCGACAGAATCCCCAACGACATGGAGGAGCCCGGATGACCAACCAGGAGACCACGCAGATCGCCGAGACCGGGCGTCGGGTGCTCGACAGCGTCCGTGGAGCCGTGGTCGGGATGGACGAGCCTCTCACGATCGCCCTCGCCGCGATCCTCGCTGGCGGCCATGTGCTGTTCGAAGACGTCCCGGGCCTCGGCAAGACACTCGCCGCGCGGAGCCTGGCTTCGGCGCTCGGCCTCGACTTCCGACGTCTGCAGTGCACCCCTGACATGCTTCCCGGGGATGTCACGGGCTCCTACGTCTACGCACCGGCCACCGGCGAGTTCGTGTTCCGGCCGGGGCCGATCTTCACCGGATTGCTCCTTGCCGACGAGGTGAACCGCACCACGCCGAAGACGCAGTCGGCGATGCTGGAGGCGATGGCGGAGCGTCAGGTGACGGTCGAGGGCAACAGCTTCGCCCTACCGCGTCCCTTCCATGTGATCGCCACGTCGAATCCCATCGAGTACGAGGGAACGTACGCGCTTCCCGAGGCGCAGCTCGACCGCTTCATGGTGCGGCTCGCGGTCGGCTACCCCGTGCCGGAGGACGAGACCCGCATCATCCTCGACCGCGTGAGACGGCAGAGCCCGGATGCCTCCGTCGAGTCCGTCGTCGACGGAGCAGGGCTCCTCGCGATCCAGGCGGCGGTCGAACGGATCCACGTCGATGCCGATGTCGCGAGGTACTGCGTCGAGCTGACGAGGGCCACCCGGGACGCGGCGCACGTCGCCGTCGGCGCCTCTCCTCGGGGATCACAGGCTCTCGTCCTGCTCGGCCGAGCACTCGCCGCCCTGGATGATCGCGACTACGTCCGACCGGACGACATCAAGCGCATCGCGGGGTCCGTCCTCGCTCACCGACTCACGCTGACGCCGCAGGCCTGGGCCCAGGGAGTGGATCCTCGTTCGGTCGTCGCGACGGTGGTCGCCGTGACTCCGGTTCCTCCGACAGTGGCTGCGGTACGGTGACAGAGTCGGTCCGCGTCACGGCGCGCTCGCATGTGCGCTGGAGTCGGACGCCTGTGATCGCGATAGGACTCGCGGGTTCGGCGATCGTCGCAGCCGCCGGCCTCGTGTTCTCTCGGCCCGATGTGGTCGGTATCGGTCTCCCGCTCGCACTGGCGACGGTGTGGGTACTGCTGCGCCGTCCCTGCGACGGCGTGCTGTCGATCGAGCTGCGGGCACGGCCGGAGGGTTTCGCCCCTTCGTCGGATGTGGTGGGGGCGGTGGGCGCCGACCTCGATACCGGCTGGCTCCAGGTCGCGGTCGACCAGGAGGAACGGCGGTCCGGGGTCGCCGACGTGTTGCCGGGGCGCTCCATCCTGACATCGCGCAACCGGCTGCAGCACTCTGGTCCTGTCGAGCTCCTCGGCGTGACGGCCCGAGGAGTGGCTCTCGACGGCGCCTGGGTGTCGGAGCCGGCACCCCGCGTCGCGCTGGAGTGGCACGCGCCACCGAGGCAGGAGCGCATCGGGCAGCTGCCGGTCGCGCCACGGCTCACGGGCCTGCACGGTGCCCACGAGGGGTCTCGGCCCGGACAGGGCGGCGATTTCCGAGACATCCATCCGTTCGCCCCCGGTGACGAGCTGCGTCGTGTCGACTGGCGGGCGACCGCGCGCGCCGCCCGTCGACCCGGCGACCTGCTCGTGCGACGCACCGTCGCCCTCAGCGACTCATCGGTGGTGATCGCGATCGACACCGCAGAGGACCTGGGAACGGTCGTCGCATCCTGGGGAACGGACGACGCCGACCGATCGGGTGTCACCTCCCTGGACCACGCCCGCGAAGCCGCGCTGTCGATCGCGACCGCTGCGATCGGCGTCGGGGATCGCGTGTCGTACCACGCACTGTCGCCCGGCGGCCGGAGCCTTCCCGCCGGCGGCGGCCCGCGTCACCTCGCCCGCCTTCGCGACGTGATCGCGGCGACGGGTCAGAGTGAGGGCGACCCCCGGTATCGCCGGTCGCCGGTCGTGCCGCCGGGTTCCATCATCTTCGTACTCTCGACGTTCTTCGACGGCGCCGCCGCTCAGCTGGTCACTCGCTGGCGGGCGTCAGGCCACGCCGTGGTGGCCGTCGACGTCCTCCCTGCACCGGAGGAGAGCCGACTCACGCGTGAACAGCGCATCGCGTTGCGCACCCTGCTGGCGGAGCGCTCCGACATCCTCGTCGAGCTCGAGCACGCCGGCGTCGAGGTCGTCAGATGGACGGATTCCGATGCCGACGTCGCGATGAGGCTCGCGGCTCTTCGCCAGCAACGGATGCGGATGGTACGGAGGTGAGGCGCCGACTCCGATCGTTCCGGGTGCGGGCGGCCGTTCCGGGGGTCGTCGTCCGACTGCTGGTGGTGGGTATCGCGTGGGGAGGGGCGCTCGTGCTGGTCCCCTTCCCGTTGTGGCAGGGCGTCGCCGTGATCGCCGCAGCGCTCGCCGTCGTGCTCCCACGTTCCCTGGCCGCCTGGCTGGCAGCCGCATGCCTCGTGTTCGGCATTCTCCTGACGGACCCGGATCCGGGGCGCACCGCTCTGGCAGTGCTGCTCGTGCATGCGATCCACGTGCTCGGATCGTTGAGCCTGGTGATCCCGATCTCCTCGCGTGTCGCGCTTCCCGTTCTGGGGTCGAGTCTCGCGCGTCTCCTCGTCATCCAGCTGCTGGCGCAGCCCGTCGTGTTCGGCGTGTGGCTGCTCGCGCCTTCGGATGTCGTGCACGGCCTCACCCCGCTCGCACCGCTCGCCGCCGCGGCGCTCGCCGTCGGAGTTCTGCTGGCCCTGCACGCCGCCCGGAGAGCGGACGCTCACCCCCGAGAGTCCGAACGGGTGGAGGGGGAGAGCATCGCGGTGCGGCACGACGGAGCCAATGTCCGTGGCCCCTCGTAGACTTGTCCGGTGCCCATCGTCCCCGTTGCCTCCCCCGGAAAACTCAGTGTCCGCGGTGCCCGCGTCCACAATCTCAAGAACGTCGACATCGACATTCCCCGCGACTCGCTCGTCGTGTTCACCGGCCTGTCCGGATCGGGAAAGTCCAGCCTCGCGTTCGACACGATCTTCGCCGAGGGGCAGCGCCGCTATGTCGAATCGCTGAGCGCGTACGCGCGCCAGTTCCTCGGTCAGGTGGATCGGCCCGACGTCGATTTCATCGAAGGGCTGAGCCCCGCCGTCTCGATCGACCAGAAGTCGACCAACCGCAACCCGCGGTCCACGGTCGGCACGATCACCGAGATCTACGACTACATGCGACTGCTCTGGGCGCGCATCGGCATCCCGCACTGCCCTGAGTGCGGCGAGCGGATCCAGCGTCAGACGGTGCAGCAGATCGCGGATCAGCTCATGGAGCTCCCCGAGCGCACGCGGTATCAGGTGGTCGCGCCGATCGTCTCGCAGAAGAAGGGCGAGTTCGTCGACCTGTTCCGGGAACTGGGCGCGAAGGGGTACTCACGCGCGATCGTCGACGGCGACCTCATCCAGCTGGCCGAGCCTCCCACGCTCAAGAAGAGCTACAAGCACGACATCGCCGTGGTGGTCGACCGCCTGGTCGCATCCGACGACATCCTGGGACGCGTGACCGACTCGGTCGAGACGGCGCTGGGACTCGCCGGCGGTGTGGTGCAGATCAACTACGTCGACGGCGAGGGCGACGACGCCTGGCAGACCTTCTCCGAGAAGCTCGCCTGTCCGAACGGCCACGCTCTCACGCTCACCGAGATCGAACCGCGCACGTTCTCGTTCAACGCGCCGTTCGGAGCCTGCCCCGCATGCTCCGGCCTCGGCACGCGCATGTCCGTCGACGTCGACCTGATGCTCGGTGACGAAGACCTGTCGATCCGCGAGGGCGTCATCATCCCGTGGACCACGCAGGGCAAGGGGCTGTTCCAGTACTACGAGCGGCTGCTCGAGGGACTGTCGAACGACCTCGACTTCTCGTTGGATACTCCGTGGCGTGAACTGCATTCCGATGTGCAGAACGCTGTGCTGCGTGGCGAGAACTACAAGGTCTCCGTGAAATGGAAGAACCGCTACGGTCGCGAGATGCGCTACACCTCGGGCTTCGAGGGTGTGGTGCCCTACATCGAGCGCCAGTACCTCCAGGCCGAATCGGACAACCAGCGCAACCGCTGGGGCGAGTACCTCCGCGAGGTGCCGTGCCCCGTGTGCGACGGCGACAGGCTCAAGCCCGAGGTCCTCGCGGTGCAGGTGCACGGGCACTCGATCGCCGAGGTCTCGCACCTGAGCCTGGCCGACGCGCGTGCCTTCATGGAGACGCTCACACTCACCGAGCGCGAAGCCAAGATCGCGGCTCAGGTGCTGCGTGAGATCCGCCTTCGTCTCGATTTCCTGCTGCAGGTGGGTCTGTCCTACCTCAACCTCAGCCGCTCGGCGGGGTCGCTGTCCGGTGGTGAGGCGCAGCGCATCCGTCTCGCGACGCAGATCGGCTCCGGACTGACCGGAGTCCTCTATGTCCTGGACGAGCCGTCGATCGGTCTGCATCAGCGCGACAACCGCCGTCTGATCGAGACGCTGCTCACGCTGCGCGACCTCGGCAACACGCTGATCGTCGTGGAGCACGACGAAGAGACGATCGAAGCAGCGGACTGGGTCGTCGACATCGGCCCCGGCGCGGGCGTCAACGGCGGTGCGGTGGTCCACTCCGGACCGTACTCCGCCCTGCTCGCCGACACGGACTCCATGACCGGGGAGTACCTGTCCGGCCGTCGTGAGATCCCCATGCCGAAGAAGCGCAGGAAGATCGACAAGAAGCGGATGCTGAGCGTCGTGGGCGCTCGGGCGAACAACCTCCGCAATGTCACCGCAGACTTCCCGCTCGGCGTCCTCACCGCAGTCACCGGGGTCAGCGGCTCCGGGAAGTCGTCTCTCGTCAACGACATCCTGTACCAGGTGCTGGCGTCGCGGCTGAACGGTGCGAGAACCGTTCCCGGCAAGCACACGCGGGTCACCGGACTCGACAACCTCGACAAGGTCGTGCACGTCGACCAGGCCCCGATCGGTCGCACCCCGCGGTCGAACCCGGCCACGTACACGGGAGTGTTCGACCGCATCCGCACCCTGTTCAGCGAGACGCCCGAAGCGAAGGTCCGCGGTTACCAGCCCGGACGCTTCAGCTTCAACGTCAAGGGCGGCCGGTGCGAGGCCTGCTCGGGCGACGGCACGATCAAGATCGAGATGAACTTCCTGCCCGATGTGTACGTCGACTGCGAGGTCTGCCACGGCAAGCGCTACAACCGCGACACGCTCGCCGTGCACTACAAGGGCAAGAACATCGCCGAGGTGCTCGAGATGCCGATCGAGGAGGCAGCCGAGTTCTTCGAGCCGATCCAGGCGATCCACCGCTACATGAAGACGCTCGTCGACGTCGGGCTCGGGTACGTGCGACTCGGCCAGTCGGCGACGACCCTGTCCGGTGGTGAGGCGCAGCGCGTCAAGCTCGCGACCGAGCTCCAGCGACGCAGCAACGGACGCAGCATCTACGTGCTCGACGAGCCGACGACGGGTCTGCACTTCGAAGACGTCCGCAAGCTCCTCGAAGTGCTCAACGGACTGGTCGACAAGGGCAACACGGTCATCGTGATCGAGCACAACCTCGACGTGATCAAGTCCGCGGACTGGGTGATCGATCTCGGCCCTGAGGGCGGTTCGGGCGGCGGACAGATCGTCGCCACGGGTACCCCGGAGCAGATCGCGCGCGTCGAGGAGAGCCACACCGGTCTCTTCCTCGCCGAGATCCTGGGTGAGGGGCGCTCCGCGCGGAAGGCCAGCTGATGGCCGACGTGTTGCCGTACAAGCCGCGGGCCGGAGAGATACCCACCGACCCCGGCGTGTACCGGTTCCGCGACTCGGCCGGTCGCGTGCTCTACGTGGGGAAGGCGAAGAACCTCCGGCAGCGGCTGTCGAACTACTTCGCGCCGCTGCGGACCCTGCACGAGCGGACCCGACGCATGGTCACGACGGCGTCGTCCGTCGAGTGGACGGTGGTCCCGACCGATGTCGACTCGCTCCAGCTCGAGTACATGTGGATCAAGGAGTTCGATCCGCCCTTCAACGTGCGGTACAAGGACGACAAGTCCTATCCCTTCATGGCTGTCACGCTCGCAGACGAAGCACCGCGTGTGATCGTCACGCGCAACCGGAAGATCCCCGGCGCTCGCTACTTCGGCCCTTTCCCGAAGGTGTGGGCCGTGCACGAGACGATCGACCTGATGATCAAGGCGTTCCCGATCCGCACCTGCAGTGACTCCAGCTACCGTCGCGCCATGCAGACGGGCAGGCCGTGCTTCCCCGGCCAGATCGGCAAGTGCGGTGGTCCGTGCTCGATGACGGTGAGCATCGAGGAGCACCGTGCCATGGTCGACGATTTCGTCGCCTTCATGGCCGGTGGTGATGAGCGCTTCACGCGCGAGCTCACGAAGCGGATGCTGGCCGCGTCGGCGGCGATGGACTACGAGGCCGCAGCCAAGTATCGGGACAAGCTCTCGGCCATCGAAGCTGTGCTGGGCAAGAGTGCACTCGTGCTCCCCAGTGATGAGGACGCCGACCTGTTCGGCATCGCCGAGGACGAGTTGGCGGCGGCGGTGCAGCACTTCGTCATCCGCGGCGGCAGGGTCCGTGGTGTGCGTGCTCTGACGATCGAGAAGGAGATCGACATCTCCAGCGGCGAACTCGTCGAGCAGGTTCTCCAGCAGGCCTACGGCGAAGCGCAGGACGTGCCGCGGCGTATCCTGGTGCCCACGCTGCCCGACGACGCCGCGGAGCTCGAGCTGTGGCTGCGTGAACGCCGCGGCAAGAAGGTCGAGATCGCGGTGGCGCAACGCGGCCAACGCGCAGATCTCATGCGCACGGCGACCTTGAACGCACAGCAGGCGTTGATCCGTCACAAAACACGGCGCACGACCGACTACGTCGCCCGCACGCAGGCTCTCACCGACCTGCAGGAGGCGCTCGGGATGGACGAAGCGCCGCTGCGGATCGAGTGCTTCGACATCTCGCACCTCGGCGGTACGAATGTCGTCGCCTCGATGGTGGTGTTCGAGGACGGCCTGCCCCGCAAGGACCAGTACCGCTCGTTCAACATCGCCGAGACCACGGATGACACCGACTCGATGTATCAGGTGCTTCGTCGTCGCTTGGCCTACCTCGACCGACCCGAAGAGCCGGAGGCCATCGACCCGACGACAGACGAGGTCGTCGGGGAAGATGTCGGCGAGGCGACAGCACGTCGGAAGCCCCGCTTCGCGTATCCACCGCAGCTGCTTCTGGTCGACGGCGGACAGCCTCAGGTCGAAGCAGCAGCCAGGGCGCTCCGTGATGCGGGACACACCGAGATCGCGGTGTGCGGCATAGCGAAGCGACTCGAAGAAGTCTGGCTTCCCGGCGAGGAATTCCCGGTGATCCTCCCGCGCACGAGCGAAGCCCTCTATCTGTTGCAGCGGCTTCGCGACGAGGCACACCGGTTCGCGATCACGCATCAGCGCAAGAAGCGGCGGAACGACATCGGCTCCGTCCTCGCCGAGGTTCCCGGGCTGGGTGCCGCGCGCATCAAGGTGCTGCTCAAGCACTTCGGTTCGGTCACCGCTCTTCGCGCGGCAGAACCGGGGCAGATCGAAGAGGTCCAGGGGATCGGTCCCGTGCTCGCCCAGAACATCCACACGCACCTCTCCACTCGCTAGGCTGGAGGTCGAGGGGGAGAGGGAGCACTGAGCGATGTCTGACGGGGAAAAGGGCGAGTTCCTCATCGTCACGGGAATGTCCGGCGCGGGTCGGACGACGGTGGCGAACGCACTCGAGGACCTCGGCTGGTACGTGGTCGACAATCTGCCCCCGCAGATCCTGCGTCCTCTGCTCGATCTGACCGACATGGGTGGCACGGCGCTGCCCAAGGTCGCCGCCGTCGTGGACGTCCGTGGACGCAACCTCTTCGACGACTTCCCCGGTGTGGCGCGTGCGCTGCGTTCCCGTGGCTCCGTCCGCGTGCTGTTCCTCGACGCGTCGGACGACGTGCTGGTGCGTCGATTCGAGTCCGTGCGCAGACCGCATCCATTGCAGGGGGAGGGGACTCTGCTCGACGGCATCCGCACCGAGCGTGAGCGCCTCGCCCCGATCCGCGAAGGCGCGGACCTGGTGATCGACACCTCGATGCTCAACATCCACCAGCTCGCAACGCACGTCTCCGACATCTTCTCGGCGGAGGGCGAGGCGCGGCATCGGGTCACGTTGCTGAGCTTCGGATTCAAGTACGGGCTTCCGACCGACGTCGACATCGTGGCAGACATGCGATTCCTGCCGAACCCGTTCTGGAACGAGGAGCTGCGCGGTCAGACGGGACAGGACGAGCCCGTGCGCGAGTACGTCCTCTCCCGCGAAGGCGCGATGGAGTTCCTGGACTCCTATTCGAAGGCGCTGGTGCCCGTGCTCGAGGGATACCAGCGCGAGAACAAGAGCCACTCGACGATCGCTATCGGCTGCACCGGCGGGAAGCACCGTTCCGTGGCGATGTCGGAAGAGCTGGCGCGCCGCCTCGCTGCGATCCCCGGAGTGGCCGTGAACGTCCGTCACCGGGACCTGGGCCGAGAGTAGCGGGCCGTCCGGCCGAGTAAGCTGGACGTTTGCGTCGCGATCCGGCGCGTGAACGTGAAGGAGTGTCGTGGCACTAACCACCGACGTCAAGGCCGAGCTGGTCAGCATCCGCAACGCACCCCCGACGGTGCGAGTCGCGGAAGTGACCGCCATCCTCCGGTTCGCCGGTGGTCTGCATTCGATCGCCGGCCGTGTGGCCGTGGAGGCCGAGGTGGATGCCGAGACTCTCGCACGACGCGTCGCCCGCGACCTCGCCGAGATCTACGGCGTGCGCCCGGAGATCGCCCAGGTGCAGTCGAGCACCGCGAACGACGGTGCACGCTGGGCTGTGCGCGTGATCGCGCAGGGGGAGACCCTGGCCCGTCAGACGGGTCTGCTCGATCAGCGTCGACGGCCCGTCCGTGGGCTTCCCAACCGGCTCACCACCGGTTCCCGGGCCGAGGTCGCCGGCTTGTGGCGCGGCGCGTTCCTCGCGGCCGGCAGCCTGAGCGAGCCAGGACGCTCCGCCATGCTCGAGGTCGTCTGCCCGTCCTCGGAGGCGGCCATGGCTCTCGTCGGCGCCGCGCATCGACTCGGGGTGGCCGCGAAGGCCCGTGAGGTGCGCGGTATGCCGCGCGTGGTCGTGCGCGAAGGCGAGGCCATCCGCACCATCCTGAACGAGATGGGAGCGCAGAAGACCGCGATCGCCTGGGAGGAGCTCCGCCAGCGCCGCGAGGTCAGGGCCGGCGTCAACCGTCTGGTGAACTTCGACGACGCGAACCTGCGCCGTTCCGCGCAGGCCGCCGTTGCCGCGTGCGCGCGTGTCGAGCGTGCCCTCGAGATCCTGGCCGACGAGGTCCCCGATCATCTGAAGGTGGCGGGCGAGCTCCGTCTCGCGCACCGTGATGCCAGCCTCGACGAGCTGGGACACCATGCCGACCCGCCACTGACGAAGGACGCCGTCGCCGGTCGCATCCGTCGCCTGCTGGCGATGGCGGACAAGCGCGCGCAGCAGGAGGGCATTCCCGGAACGGAAGCCGCCGTCCCCGTCGGACTCGACGTCTGATCCGCATCCGCGACCAAGGCCCGTCGTCCGGCATCCGGACGGCGGGTCTTCGTCATACGGCGGAAGGATCGGGGCCGTGGCCGCGTTGTCGTCAGTAGGATGAATCACGTCCGCTCTACGCCGCACATCGGCGGCGCGGAGGATCGGCAAGCGCCGCGGCGCGGCGCGGATTGGATGAAAGCGATATGGCGACCTACACGCTCCCCGACCTTCCCTACGACTTCGCAGCCCTCGAGCCGCACATCAGCGGCAAGATCATGGAGCTGCACCATGACAAGCACCACGCGACCTACGTCGCCGGCGCGAACACCGCTCTCGAGCAGCTCGCCGAGGCTCGCGAGAGCGGCAACCTCGCGAACGTGAACAAGCTCGAGAAGGACCTCGCCTTCAACCTCGGCGGTCACGTCAACCACTCGATCTTCTGGACCAACCTGTCGCCGAACGGCGGAGGTCAGCCCGAGGGCGAGCTGAAGGCCGCGATCGATGAGTACTTCGGCTCGTTCGAGAAGTTCCAGGCGCACTTCACCGCCGCGGCCACCGGAATCCAGGGCTCCGGCTGGGCGGTGCTCAGCTGGGACTCGATCGGCTCGCGCCTCATCATCCAGCAGCTCTTCGACCAGCAGTCGAACACGGCGCAGGGCACCATCCCGCTGTTCCAGCTCGACATGTGGGAGCACGCCTTCTACCTCGACTACCTCAACGTGAAGGCCGACTACGTCAAGGCCGCGTGGAACATCGCCAACTGGGAGAACGTCGCCCAGCGCCTCGAGGTCGCCCGTCAGCAGACGAACGGCCTGCTGGTACTGTCGTAATCGGGTCGCGTCCCGACGGGCCACGGCTCGTCGGGACGCCCTCTCAGCCAAAAAACCCCGCACCTCACGCTCGCTGGAAAGCCGCGTGCGATGCACGAGAAACAGGGAGACCTGAGTGTCTGTCAAGATCGGTATCAACGGCTTCGGCCGCATCGGACGCAACTACTTCCGCGCGGCTCTCGCGCAGGGAGCAGACCTTGAGATCGTCGCCGTCAACGACCTCACCGACAACAAGACCCTGGCGCACCTGCTGAAGTACGACTCGGTGGGCGGCGTCCTCGACGCCGAGATCAGCTACGACGACGAGAGCATCACCGTCAACGGCAAGACCATCAAGGCGTTCGCCGAGCGCGACCCCGCAGGCCTCCCGTGGGGCGAGCTGGGCGTCGACATCGTGATCGAGTCGACCGGCTTCTTCACCAAGGCCGAGCTCGCCAAGAAGCACATCGAGGCCGGCGCGAAGAAGGTCCTCATCTCGGCTCCCGGTACGGGCGTCGACGGCACGTTCGTCATGGGCGTGAACGAGGACACGTACAACCCGGAGACCGACCACATCATCTCCAACGCGTCCTGCACCACGAACTGCCTCGCGCCGCTGGCTCAGGTCTTCAACGACGCGTTCGGCATCGACCGCGGTTTCATGATGACCGCGCACGCGTACACCGCCGACCAGAACCTGCAGGACGGCCCGCACAGCGACCTCCGTCGTGCCCGTGCCGCTGCGATCAACATCACCCCGGCATCGACCGGTGCGGCCAAGGCCATCGGCGAGGTGCTCCCTGAGCTCCAGGGCAAGCTGAGCGGCTCGTCGTACCGCGTGCCGGTTCCCACCGGCTCGATCGTCGACCTCACCCTCATCACCGACCGTGAGAACCTGACGGTCGACGAGGTCAACGAGGCCTACAAGAAGGCCGCCGCCGACGGTCGCCTCGCGGGTTACCTCCAGTACAACGAGGACCCGATCGTGTCGAGCGACATCGTGCACAACCCGCACTCCTCGATCTTCGACTCGACGCTCACCAACGTGAGCGGCAACCTGATCAAGGTGTCCAGCTGGTACGACAACGAGTGGGGCTACTCCAACCGTCTCGTCGACCTGACCGAGTACGTGGCCGAGCGCCTCTAAGCTCAGACACATGACTCTGCGCACCCTGGACACCCTGGGGTCGCTCGAGGGCAAGCGCGTCATCGTCCGTTGTGATCTCAACGTCCCCCTGCGGGATGGGATCATCACGGACGATGGCCGTGTCCGCGCCTCGTTGCCGACCCTCAACGCACTCATCAACGCGGGCGCCCGTGTTGTCGTGTGCTCGCACCTCGGCCGACCCGACGGTGCGCCCGACCCGCAGTACAGCCTCGAGCCGGTGGCTCAGCGGCTCTCCGAGCTGCTCGGCGCCCCGGTCGCGTTCGCGCGCGACACGGTCGGCGAATCCGCCAAGGAGGCCGTGGCATCGCTCGAGGACGGCGGGGTCGTCGTGATCGAGAACCTGCGGTTCAACCCGGGGGAGACCTCGAAGGACGCCGCCGAGCGTGGTGCCTTCGCCGCCGAGCTCGCAGAACTCGGCGACGTGCTCGTCTCCGACGGTTTCGGTGTCGTTCATCGCAAGCAGGCCAGCGTCTACGAGCTCGCCGAGCTGCTCCCGTCGGCGGCCGGTCTGCTGATCGCCGCGGAACTCGACGTGCTGGACCGCCTGACCGAGAACCCCGAACGCCCCTATGCGGTCGTGCTCGGCGGCTCGAAGGTCAGCGACAAGCTCGGCGTCATCTCGCACCTGCTCCCGCGCGTGAACAAGATCCTGGTGGGTGGCGGAATGCTCTTCACCTTCCTCAAGGCCCAGGGGCACGCCGTCGCCTCGAGCCTTCTGGAAGAGGATCAGCTCGACACGGTGCGCGGGTACATCGCGGAAGCGGCTGAGCGCGGCGTGGAGCTCGTGCTCCCCACCGACGTCGTGGTGGCCGCGTCCTTCGGCGCCGATGCCGCGCACGAAGTCGCCGCGGCCGACGCGATCGAGTCGACGCCGTTCGGTGCCTCCGGCATCGGGCTCGACATCGGTCCGGAGACGGCGGCACGCTTCGCCGAGGTCATCCGCGGGTCGAAGACCGTGTTCTGGAACGGCCCCATGGGCGTTTTCGAGTTCCCCGCCTTCGCAGCGGGCACCAAGACCGTCGCGCAAGCGCTCACCGAGGTCGACGGCCTCAGCGTCGTCGGCGGGGGAGACTCCGCTGCAGCCGTGCGCCAGCTCGGCTTCAGCGACGACCAGTTCGGTCACATCTCGACCGGTGGCGGCGCGAGCCTCGAGTTCCTCGAGGGCAAGAAACTACCTGGGCTGGAGGTCCTCGGATGGGTGTGAACTCTCGTACCCCGCTGATCGCGGGAAACTGGAAGATGAACCTGGACCACCTGCAGGCGGTCGCGTTCGTGCAGAAGCTGCACTGGACGTTGAAGGATGCGAAGCACGAGGACGGATCCGTCGAGGTCGCGGTGTTCCCGCCGTTCACCGACATCCGCAGCGTGCAGACCCTCATCGACGCGGACAAGATCCCGTTCGCGCTCGGAGCGCAGGATGTGTCGGCACACGACTCGGGCGCATACACGGGCGAGGTGTCGGGAGCGTTCCTGGCGAAGCTCGATGCGAAGTACGTGATCATCGGCCACTCCGAGCGTCGTGAGTACCACTCCGAAGGTGACGATGTCGTGGCCGCCAAGGTCAAGGCAGCGCTCAAGCACGGCCTGGTGCCGGTCATCTGCGTCGGCGAGACGGCCGGCGACCTCGAGAAGTTCGGTGCCAGTGCGGTTCCGGTGTCGCAGCTGGAGGCAGCGCTCGAGGGGGTCTCGCCGAAGGCGGACATCGTCGTGGCGTACGAGCCCGTGTGGGCGATCGGCTCCGGCCAGGCGGCGACGCCTCAGCAGGCGCAAGACGTCTGCGCCGCTCTGCGCGCCGTCATCGCGAAGGTGCTCGGCGACGAGGCGGCAGCGCGCACGCGGATCCTCTACGGAGGTTCCGTGAAGTCGGGGAACATCGCCAGCTTCATGCGCGAGCCCGATGTCGACGGCGCACTCGTCGGCGGGGCGAGCCTCGTCGTGGACGAGTTCGCCGCGATCATCCGCTTCGAGAAGCACGTCGGCGTGTGAGTGCGGCGGGGCTTCGGCCCCGCTGCACCGTATACTTGACCGTTACGGGGGCGCTCCGGCCCCAGCGAAAGGCTCTTTCTCGTGGCAATTCTCGAGTTCGTCCTGCAGGTCGTGCTGGGCATCACCAGCGTTCTGCTGACCCTCCTCATCCTCCTGCACAAGGGCCGCGGTGGCGGCCTCTCCGACATGTTCGGCGGGGGCATGACCTCTGCGGTCGGCTCGTCCGGGCTTGCGGAGCGGAACCTCAACCGCTTCACCGTCGTCCTGGCTCTGACATGGTTCGTCTCCATTGTCGCGCTGGGCCTCATCACGAAATTCGAGGTCATCTGATGGCTACCGGTGGAAACGCGATCCGTGGCACCCGCGTGGGCTCCGGCCCCATGGGGGAGCAGGACCACGGCTATCACGCCGACCGCATCGCGGTCTCCTACTGGGATGGTCTCGGCAACGAGACCGTCCGCTACTTCGCCGCTGGTCTCCCCGAAGAGGAGATCCCGGAGACGATCGACCACCCGCAGTCCGGGCTCCCCGCCGGTCGCGACAAGGAGAATCCTCCTGCGCTCGCGAAGGCGGAGCCGTACAAGACGCACCTCGCTTACGTGAAGGAACGCCGTACGGACGAGGAAGCCGTCCAGCTGCTCGACGACGCGCTCACGCAGCTGCGCGAGCGTCGGGGGCAGTGACCTCGAGGCTGACATCGAAGAAGCCGTCGCGAGCGATCGCGGCGGCTTCTTCCGTATCAGGCGGCGGTCAGCGGCAGCCCGCCGCCGCATCGATGTAGCTCTGCGGCGGGTACCCATACGCCCAGACGCCGTTCGCATCATCGGTGTAGCCCATGCTGATGGCCCACGCCGTCGCCCACTTCTCGATGCTGTCCTGCGTGGAGGAGTCGTACATGCTCTGGCACCTCACGCTGATCGCGTGCCCCACCTCGTGCGCGATCAGTGCCTTGCTGCGAACGGCCGGCCACTGCTCGGCGACCGAGTTCGAGAACGCGATGGTCGCCCGCCCCGACTCGCCCCACCACCAGGTCGTGTAGCCGCCCATGCTGCCGTTGTAACCGGCGCCGCTGACGACCGGCGCCCAGTCGAAGTCCAGGAGCACGCCGGGCGCGAGGGAGCGGGCGAACGCTTCGATCTCGAGCCGGGAGTTCAGGAGCGGGCCTGCCTTCTCCGCCAGTTCTTCTCTCTCGGTGGCGACGACCTGCGCCGCCGCGGTCTGCAGGGCGAGGTAGGCGGCTGCGGTGCCTTCGTCGAGCGTCGTCGCGGCGGTGGCATCGGCGGCGGCGTCGCGTAGCGCGATCACCGCGTCGTTGCGGGCCGACAGATGTGCCGCTTCGAATCCAGGCGCAGCCGCTCCGGCCGTCGTGATTACCGCGAGGCCGCTCTCCGTCATCGCCGTGTGCGCCGACGAGACGTCGCCGGCCGCGCCGGCGACGTCGACGGACAGGTCCTCCACTTCGTCACGTCGCTGTTCGAGCTCCGAGGTGGCACCGAACAGTTCCCAGAACCAGTCGGGCTTCTCGCTCACCGGAGCGATCGCCACGGAGACCACGCCGTCCGCGTCTGACGCGGTAGCGGTGCCCGCCTCGACGGCAGAGGCCAAGCTCGCGTGCAGTTCGTCGGGCACGGAGATCGGCTGATCGCCCCCTGCAGCCACCTGGCCCGCTGCGTCGGTGACGGTTCGCAGTTCAGCGGTGTCGGCGCGGAGCTGCGTCTTCGCGGTCGATGTCGTCTGAGCTGCGCTCTCATAACGGGACGCCGCATCGTCGTAACCGAGGTTCGCGCTCACCTGGACGATGGCCAAAGCCGCGATCAGTGCGGCGCCGCCGAGCAGGCCGATGACGAGCCCCGGCCGTCTCCTCCGACGCGACCGTGTCGGCGTGGAGGACGAGGCCCCGGAAGAGAAGACGACGGGAAGCTGATGCCCGTCGTCGCGGGGCGACTGACCCATTCGATGATGCCTTCCGGTCGGAGCCTGCGTGCAGCGATGCTGTCAGCGTATTCGACGAGGCGACCGGAAATGCGGAAGGCCCCCGCCGTATGGCGGGGGCCTTCTCGAGTGGAGGGGCTGACGGGAATCGAACCCGCATCATTAGTTTGGAAGACTAAGGCTTTACCACTAAGCTACAGCCCCGGAATCCGAGCCTCGAAAGGTTCGGTTACCGACTCATCGACTATACCGGACTCTGACGCATGCTCCTGTCCGTTAGACTCGGTGGGGCTGAATCCGCATGCGGATTCCCCGGGGCGTAGCTCAGTTTGGTAGAGCGCCCGCTTTGGGAGCGGGAGGTCGCAGGTTCAACTCCTGTCGCCCCGACACGGCCCCCACGGACCTTACAGCCGCGATTCGAAGCGGAAATCACAAGGAGAACACACCAGCATGGCGAACAGCACCGTCGAGAAGCTGACCCCGACCCGGGTCAAGCTCACCATCACGGTCACCCCGGACGACCTCAAGCCCAGCATCGCTCACGCGTACGAGCACATCGCTCAGGACGTCCAGATCCCCGGCTTCCGCAAGGGCAAGGTCCCGGCACCGATCATCGACCAGCGCATCGGTCGTGGCGCCGTCATCGAGCACGCCGTGAACGAAGGCCTGGACAAGTTCTTCCGCGAGGCGACCAACGAGCACAAGCTGCGCGTCGTGGGGCGCCCGGCGGCCGACATCACGCAGTGGCCGAACGAGAAGGACTTCTCGGGTGACCTGCTCGTGGACATCGAGGTCGACGTCCGTCCCGACATCGAGCTGCCCTCCTACGACGGCATCACCGTGACCGTCGACGCTGTCGAGGCCGATGACGCTGCGCTCGATGCAGAGCTCGACAACATGCGCGCCCGCTTCGGCACGCTCGTGCCGGTCGACCGGCCTGCCGCGAAGGGTGACTTCGTCGAGCTCGACCTCGTCGCCACGATCGACGGCGCCGAGATCGACCGCGCCGAGGGCGTCTCCTACGAGATCGGCTCCGGCGAGCTGCTCGAGGGCATCGACGACGCGATCGAGTCGCTCACCGCGGGTGAGGACACCACGTTCCGCTCCGCTCTCGTCGGTGGCGACCACGCCGGGTCCGAGGCCGAGGTCTCCGTGACGGTCAAGGCGGTCAAGGAGCGCGAGCTTCCCGAGGCCGACGACGACTTCGCGCAGATCGCGAGCGAGTTCGACACGATCGCCGAGCTCCGTGCGAGCCTCGCGGAGCGCGTCGCTCAGCAGGGCGTGTTCACTCAGGGCTCCGCCGCACGCGACAAGCTCGTCGAGGTGCTGCTCGAGCAGATCGAGATCCCGGTTCCGCCGCAGCTCATCGAGGACGAGGTGCACAACCACCTCGAGGGCGAAGGCCGTCTCGAGGACGACGTGCACCGCGCCGAGGTCACCGAGGCCAGCGAGAAGCAGTTCCGCACGCAGGTTCTTCTCGACACGATCGCCGAGCAGGCCGACGTGCAGGTCTCGCAGGAGGAGCTCTCGCAGTACCTCATCCAGTCGGCTGCCCAGTACGGCATGGCCCCGCAGGAGTTCGTCGAGGCGCTGCAGTCCTCGAACCAGCTCCCGGCGCTCGTCGGCGAGGTCGCCCGGAACAAGGCGCTCGCGATCGCGCTCGGCAAGGTGAAGGTCGTCGACAGCAACGGCAAGGCCGTCGATCTGTCCGACTTCATCGTCACCGACGACGAGGCCGATTCTGCAGACGCGGACTCCGCGGAAGCCGAGGAGAAGCCGGCGAAGAAGGCTCCTGCCAAGAAGCCCGCCGCCAAGAAGGCTCCGGCGAAGAAGGCCGCCGAGGCCGACGACGCCGAGACGCCCGCTGCCGAGAAGACTCCGGCCAAGAAGCCTGCTGCCAAGAAGGCTCCGGCCAAGAAGGCGGCCGACAAGGCCGAGTGATCGAACACGATCCAGTGAAGAGGGCGGGTGCTGCGGCATCCGCCCTCTTTTCCATCCGAGGAGAGGGCAGCGATGAAGACGTGGGATGAGCGCATCGACGAGGTGTGGGACGACGCGACGGGCGAAGAGGTCAGTGACGACACGATCAGCCGCATCGACGCCCTCGCCGCTGAGCGCGGCCCTGACGACGCTCGCGCGGAGTTCGAGCGCGCTGGTGCACGGGATTCCGCTGGCCGGCCGGCGGAGGCTGTCGCCCTGTATCGACGCGCGCTGGCTCTGGGGTTGGATGGTGAGCATCGTCCGCAGTGCGTGATCCAGATGGCCAGCTCGCTCCGGAACCTCGGCGAGTACGACGAAGCACTCGCCGTGATCCGTGCCGAGGAGGAGCTCGCGCCCGACGGCCCCTATCGCGACGCCGTCGCCTGCGTGCATGCCCTCATCCTGGCCAGCGCCGGGCGCCCGGCAGAGGGTCTCTCCGTGGCACTGCTCGCCCTCGTCCCGCATCTGCCGCGCTACCACCGTTCGATGACGGCCTATGCCCACGAGATCGCGGACGCCGACACCTGATATGCCGACGGCGAACACGGCCTGGGCGCTGCGTTGTCGCCGGTAGATTCGAATCACTGAAACACGGAATCAGGAGCTGACATGGCTGCAGAACCCCTCCTCGCAACGAGCGTCTTCGACCGGTTGCTGAAGGACCGCATCATCTGGCTGGGGTCGGAGGTGCGCGACGAGAACGCGAACGAGATCTGCGCGAAGATCCTTCTCCTCGCCGCAGAAGACTCCGAGCGAGACATCTACCTCTACGTGAATTCGCCCGGCGGATCGATCACCGCGGGCATGGCGATCTACGACACGATGCAGTTCGTGCCGAACGACATCGTCACGGTCGGCATCGGAATGGCCGCCTCCATGGGGCAGCTGCTGTTGACCGCCGGCACAAAGGGCAAGCGGTACATCACGCCCAACGCACGCGTGCTGCTGCACCAGCCCCACGGCGGGTTCGGCGGAACGTCGAGCGACATCCAGACGCAGGCGCAGCTCATCATGTCGATGAAGAACCGCCTCGCCGAGATCACCGCTGCCCAGACCGGCAAGTCGGTCGAGCAGATCAACGCTGATGGTGACCGCGACCGCTGGTTCACGGCCGAGGAAGCGCTCGAGTACGGCTTCGTCGATCACATCCGCGAATCGGCCTCCGACGTCATCGGCGGCGGCGGAACCGACCAGGACACCGAGTAACGGAAAGCGAAAGGACGCTCATGTACACACCCACCTTCCGCTCAGCCGGTGACCTGCCTTCCAGCCGCTACGTGCTGCCGCAGTTCGAAGAGCGCACCGCCTACGGCTTCAAGCGCCAGGACCCGTACAACAAGCTGTTCGAAGACCGCGTGATCTTCCTCGGCGTGCAGGTCGACGACGCCTCGGCCGACGACGTGATGGCGCAGCTCCTCGTTCTGGAGAGCCAGGACGCCGAGCGCGACATCACGATGTACATCAACTCGCCTGGTGGCTCGTTCACCGCGATGACGGCGATCTACGACACGATGCAGTACGTCGCGCCGCAGATCCAGACCGTGGTGCTCGGCCAGGCGGCTTCGGCTGCGGCCGTGCTGCTCGCTGCCGGTGCGCCGGGCAAGCGTCTCGCGCTCCCGAACGCCCGCGTGCTCATCCACCAGCCCGCGATGGGGGAGGCCGGCCACGGCCAGGCGTCCGACATCGAGATCCAGGCCGCGGAGATCCTCCGCATGCGCACCTGGCTGGAGGAGACGCTCGCGGGACATACCAACCGCACCCCGGAGCAGGTGAACCGCGACATCGATCGTGACAACATCCTCTCCGCCGCACAGGCGCTGGAGTACGGCATCGTCGACCAGGTGCTCACGACGCGCAAGCGCGTCTGACCCGATCGATCGAAGGGCGTCCGTCATCCGACGGGCGCCCTTCGTCGTGCCCGGCGGATGTGCACGACCCGACGACAAAGTGCGCATATGAGCACTGTGGTGCGCGAACGCTGACGAGGGCCTACTCTGGAGGAGGAAGGAGGAAGCCGTGGAAGAAGATCTGCTCATGGTCCGCGTCGCCGAGCTGTACTACGACGAGGACAAGACCCAGGACGAGATCGGCGGACTCCTCAAGATCTCGCGCTGGAAGGTCGGCCGTCTGCTGACCCAGGCCCGCGAACGCGGCATCGTCCGCATCGAGATCGTGCACCCGCGCGCCCGCCGACTCGGCCTGGAGCGGCTTCTCGTCGAACGCTTCGGCCTCACCGATGCCGTGGTCGTGCCGGCTCCGGAAGGCGATGACGGCACCCTCGAACGCGTCGCTCAGGCCGCAGCCGACTTCCTGACCGCGCTGCGCCCCGTTCCCCGCACCCTCGGGGTGAGCTGGGGCCGTACACTCCGTGCCGTGGCCGAGGCGCTTCCGGACGGCTGGGCGAACGGCGTGACCGTGGTGCAGCTCAACGGGGGAGTGAGCCTGAACCGACGCTCCGGAGGCGCAGCAGGCCTCGCCGTCACGATCGCCCAGCGCGCTTCGGGGCAAGTCTCCCTGCTGCCGAGCCCGGCCATCCTCGAGCGCGTGGAGACGAAGCAGGCGATCGAGTCCGACCGCACCGTCGCCGCCGTCCTCGAAGAGGCAGCCGAGGCCCAGGCTTTCCTGTTCACCGCCGGACCCTGCGATGCCTCGTCCGCCCATGTCGAGAACGGCTACCTCAGTGCGGAGGATGTCGAAGAGCTCGCACGACGCGGCGCCGTCGGCGACGTCCTCGGGCGCTACGTCGACGCGGAGGGCAACGTCGTCGACTCGCAGCTCGATGCACGGACCGTCGGAGTCTCTCTCGACCGTCTGCGCGGAGCCGCTCGTGCGATCTTCGTGACGGCGGGCCCCGCCAAGCACGACATCGCACGCACCGTGGTCACCAGCGGCCTGTGCGGCGTTCTGGTGACCGATGAGACCACAGCACGAGCATTGTTGGAGGAACAGTGACGACCAAAGAACTCAGTCGCAGGGCGGCGGTGGACGTTCTGGGCGGCGAGCCCGACGACGCCACGCTCCGGCGATTCCTGCACGGACTTCCCGGCGTGGATGCCGTCGGTCTGGAGCAGCGCGCTGCCGGGCTCGGCACCCGGTCGATCAAGACCACCTCGAAGGCGTGGGCGCTCGACACGATCATCAAGCTGATCGACCTCACGACGCTCGAGGGAGCTGACACTCCCGGAAAGGTGCGCTCTCTCGTGGCCAAGGCGAAGAATCCGGACGCCGCGGATCCTTCGACCCCGCGGGTCGCAGCGGTCTGCGTGTACGGTGACATGGTCGGCGACGCGGTGACCGCGCTCGGCGGGATGCACGGTGACCCCGATGACGGCCTGATCTCCGTCGCGGCCGTCGCCACGGCATTCCCCAGCGGACGCTCCTCGCTTGCGATCAAGCTCGCCGACACCGCCGAGGCGGTGGCTGCGGGCGCCGATGAGATCGACATGGTGATCGATCGTGGAGCGTTCCTGTCCGGCCGGTACGGCCTGGTCTTCGACCAGATCGCCCAGGTCAAGGAGGCCTGCCGTCGTGAGGACGGTTCGTACGCCTCGCTCAAGGTGATCCTGGAGACCGGCGAGCTGAACACCTACGACAACATCAAGCGCGCCTCGTGGCTGGGCATCCTGGCGGGAGGGGACTTCATCAAGACCTCGACCGGCAAGGTGCAGCCCGCAGCCACCCTCCCGACGACGCTCCTCATGCTGGAGACCGTGCGCGACTGGTACCGCGGCACCGGAGAGAAGATCGGTGTGAAGCCGGCCGGTGGCATCCGCTCGTCGAAGGATGCGGTGAAGTATCTCGTCACCGTCGCCGAGACTGTCGGCGAGGAGTGGCTCCAGCCGCACCTCTTCCGCTTCGGCGCCTCCAGCCTCCTCAACGACGTGCTCCTGCAGCGACAGAAGCTCAGCTCCGGCCACTACTCGGGCCCCGACTACGTCACGATCGACTGACGGGAAGACGAACATGTCATTTCTGGAATACGCTCCCGCACCGGAGTCCACCGCGGTCCTGAACCTCAAGGACAGCTACGGGCTGTTCATCGACGGCGAGTTCGTCGACGGCTCCGGCACGCCGTTCAACACCATCTCACCGGCGACCGAGAAGCACATCGCCGAGATCGCTTCGGCGAGTGATGAGGACGTCGACCGTGCGGTCTCCGCCGCGCGTCGCGCCTACGAGAAGACCTGGTCGAAGATGAGCGGTCGCGACCGAGGGAAGTACCTCTTCCGCATCGCCCGCCTCGTGCAGGAGCGCGCCCGTGAGCTCGCCGTCGCCGAGAGCCTCGACAACGGCAAGCCGATCAAGGAGAGCCGCGACGTCGACGTGCCGCTCGTCGCCTCCTGGTTCTTCTACTACGCGGGCTGGGCCGACAAGCTCGATCACGCGGGACTGGGCGCGAACCCGCGGGCTCTCGGCGTCGCGGGTCAGATCATCCCGTGGAACTTCCCGCTGCTGATGCTGGCGTGGAAGATCGCTCCCGCTCTCGCCGCCGGCAACACGGTGGTGCTCAAGCCGGCCGAGACGACGCCCCTCACCGCGCTGATCTTCGCCGAGATCCTGCAGCAGGCCGACCTTCCGGCCGGTGTCGTCAACATCGTGACGGGTGCCGGAGCGACGGGCTCTGCGCTCGTGCGTCACCCCGACGTCGACAAGGTGGCCTTCACCGGTTCGACCGGTGTCGGACGGGACATCGCCCGGGCTGTCGCCGGCACTCCGAAGAAGCTGACGCTCGAACTGGGCGGCAAGGCCGCGAACATCGTGTTCGACGACGCCCCCATCGATCAGGCGGTCGAAGGCATCGTGAACGGCATCTTCTTCAACCAGGGCCACGTCTGCTGCGCCGGAAGCCGATTGCTCGTGCAGGAGTCGATCCACGACGAGGTCGTCGATCGGCTCAAGTCGCGCCTGTCGACCCTCCGCCTCGGCGACCCTCTCGACAAGAACACCGACATCGGCGCGATCAACTCCGCAGCGCAGCTCGCCCGCATCCGTGAGCTGAGCGACATCGGCGAGGCCGAGGGCGCAGAGCGCTGGACGGCGGACTGCGCGATCCCGGAGCAGGGCTTCTGGTTCGCGCCGACGATCTTCACCGGCGTCGAGGCGTCACACCGCATCGCCCGCGACGAGGTCTTCGGGCCTGTGCTCTCGGTGCTCACGTTCCGCACCCCCGCCGAGGCGATCGCGAAGGCGAACAACACGCCGTACGGGCTCTCCGCGGGTATCTGGTCCGACAAGGGATCGCGCATCCTCGCGGTGGCCGATCGCCTGCGTGCCGGTGTCATCTGGGCGAACACCTTCAACCGCTTCGACCCGTCGAGCCCGTTCGGCGGCTACAAGGAGTCCGGATACGGTCGCGAAGGCGGCCGTCAGGGGCTCACCGCCTACCTCAAGGGAGCCGCAGCATGAGCAAGCGACTGACCGTGCCGAAGACCTACAAGCTCGCGATCGGCGGAGCGTTCCCGCGGAGCGAGTCCGGCCGCACGTACGAGGTGCTCTCCTCCAAGGGGGCCTTCCTCGCGAACGCCGCGAAGGGCTCTCGCAAGGATGCCCGTGACGCCGTCGTCGCCGCTCGCGCGGCGGTGAAGGGCTGGTCGGGGGCGACCGCCTACAACCGCGGACAGGTGTTGTACCGCGTCGCAGAGGTGCTCGAGGGTCGCCGTGCGCAGTTCATCGACGAGATCTCGGCGCAGGAGGGCGTGTCGTCCGCCGCTGCGGCCGCGCAGGTCGATGAGGCGATCGATCTCTGGGTCTGGTACGCCGGCTGGTGCGACAAGTACGCCCAGGTGGCGGGCAACGCGAACCCCGTCTCCGGGCCGTACTTCAACATCTCCGTGCCGGAGCCGACGGGCGTCGTCGCGATCATCGCACCGCAGGACTCGGCGCTGCTCGGCCTGGTGTCGGTCGTGGCTCCCGCGCTGGTCGCCGGGAACACCGTGGTCGTCATCGCGAGTGAGCAGCACCCGCTCTCGGCCATCAGCCTCGCCGAGGTCCTCGTCACCAGCGATGTCCCCGGTGGCGTCGTCAACGTGCTGACGGGTTCGCCGGCGGAGATGGCTCCATGGCTGGCATCCCACCAGGACGTGAACGCCCTCGACCTCGCGGGTGCCGGCGCCTTGGATTGGGTGGACATGCAGATCGCCGCAGCGGAGACGCTCAAGCGTGTGCTTACCCCCGGTGAGGTCGTCGCCTCGCCGGAACGGATCGGCGCCTTCACCGAGGTGAAGACCGTCTGGCACACGAAGAGCATGGTCTGACCGAACAGTCGATCTCGTGAAGGGGTCGGCAGCCATCGCCCGGAGAAGGCGCCAGACGGCTGTCGATCCCTTCGCCGTCCAATGGGCGCGATGTCGAGTGCCCTCAATGCGGCCCGGTGTCGTAAGCAGCGGTTAGGCTCGAAGGACGATCTCTGATCCCCCCTAGGAGGACGCGCATGGCCCGCATCGGTGAAAGCGCTGACCTGTTCAAATGCTCTTTCTGTGGAAAGAGCCAGAAGCAGGTGCAGCAGCTCATCGCCGGCCCCGGTGTGTACATCTGCGACGAGTGCGTCGAACTGTGCAACGAGATCATCGAAGAGCGCATGGCCGAGTCGTCTGCCGACGGGGTCGCCGAGTTCGAGCTTCCCAAGCCGCGTGAGATCTTCTCCTTCCTTGAGGAGTACGTCGTCGGCCAGGAGCCGGCCAAGCGCGCTCTTTCCGTCGCCGTCTACAACCACTACAAGCGCGTTCGCGCCCACGGCACTCTTCAGACCGCTGAGCAGAAGGCCGAAGAGGTCGAGATCGCCAAGAGCAACATCCTGCTCATCGGCCCGACCGGCTGTGGGAAGACGTACCTCGCACAGACGCTCGCGAAGCGGCTGAACGTCCCGTTCGCCGTTGCCGATGCCACCGCTCTGACCGAGGCCGGCTATGTCGGCGAAGACGTCGAGAACATCCTTCTCAAGCTCATCCAGGCCGCCGACTACGACGTCAAGCGCGCCGAGCAGGGCATCATCTACATCGACGAGGTCGACAAGATCGCCCGCAAGGCGGAGAACCCCTCCATCACGCGCGACGTCTCGGGCGAGGGCGTCCAGCAGGCGCTCCTGAAGATCATCGAGGGCACGGTAGCCTCGGTGCCGCCCCAGGGCGGTCGCAAGCACCCGCACCAGGAGTTCCTGCAGATCGACACGTCCAACGTGCTGTTCATCGTCGCCGGAGCCTTCGCGGGTCTCGAAGACATCGTGTCGGCCCGCGTCGGCAAGCATGGAATCGGCTTCGGTGCTCCGCTGCACGACAAGGGCAAGGACCTCGACCTGTTCAGCGAGGTGCTTCCGGAAGACCTGCACAAGTTCGGGCTGATCCCCGAGTTCATCGGGCGTCTGCCGGTCGTGACCAACGTGTCACCGCTCGACCAGGATGCGCTGATCGACATCCTGACGGGCCCGCGCAACGCGCTGGTGAAGCAGTATCAGCGGATGTTCGAGATCGACGGCGTGCAGCTCGAGTTCGAAGAAGAGGCACTGCGCTCCATCGCCGACCTCGCCGTCGAGCGCAAGACTGGTGCTCGCGGTCTTCGGGCGATCCTGGAAGACGTGCTCGGACCCATCATGTTCGAGATCCCCTCCGCCGAGGACGTGGCGAAGGTCATCGTGACCCGCGCTGCCGTCGACGAAGGGGCACCGCCCACCATCGTGATGGAGCGCAAGCGCAAGAGCGCATGAGCGCGGAGCCGGCTCCCTGGAAGACGGTGGCGCGCGAGACGCTCGTCGCCGACCGGTGGATCCGCCTCCACGCCGACGAGTGCGTGAATGGCAGCGGTGTGTCGATCGCTCCGTACTACGTGCTGGAGTACGGGGACTGGATCTCCGTCCTCGCCCTCGACCTCAACGATGACGCCATCGTCGTCGAAGAGTATCGGCACGGTGCAGGCGTCGTGGCCGTCGGCACCATCGGCGGGGGAGTAGAGCCTGGTGAGTCGCCGGAGGCTGCGGCGCGCCGTGAGCTGCTCGAGGAGACCGGGTATGCCGCCGACGATCTCATCGATCTCGGATCGACCTGGGCGAATTTCGGCAACCACACGAACCGGGTGCATCATTTCCTCGCGCGCGGGTGTGCGCGCGTCGCGGAGCAGTCTCTCGACGACAGCGAGTCGATCGTCGTACATGTGCTGTCGCTCGATGGACTCGGCGACCTCCTCCCGCAGAGCTACCACCAGCTCACCTGGTACAAAGCCCTGGACCAGCTCGGACGGTGACTCCGAACGAGGCTCCGCGCGTGACGGATTTCGTCAGCCGATCGGCATGATCAGGTCCGTACGCAGTTCTGGTGCCGGAGCGCTCGGGTCGGACACGTAGATCTCGATCCAGATCCCCCCGGGACGAAGCCCCTGCGCCGACGCGCGCTCGACGAGGGCGGCCCATGCGCCACCCAGTTCCTCATAGGAGCCGAACAGCGTGGTCGCGACCGCGGGTCCTGAGGGCAGTGTCGAAGCGACGATGACGCGGCCGCTCGCGGTGGGGATGGGGTTCGCCGGTGCCGTCTGCACGGGGAAGCCGAGTTCCAGGTCGAAGACGCCCATCGGATCGCCGTGATACACCGCGAGTGCCGGGCCGGTCGGGACGAGCACGTCTCCGGCGAAGGTGAGCGCGATCGCCGAGTAGCCGGCGTCGAACGCCTCCGGGAGATCGGCGAGGCGGATACCCTCGTGGCGGATGACGGCGAGGGGGACGGACTCGAGGTCGAGGCGGTCCGCAGGACCGAACGGGGCGTCGCGAAAGGCGTTCATGCGCTCAGCGTCTCACGCCTCAGTCGGCCAGTCCACGCCTCTTCAGGAGCGGATCGATATCCGCATCGCGGCCCCGGAAGTCGCGGTATGCCTCGAGAGGATCCTTGGAACCTCCCACGCCGAGGAGTCGTGCGCGGAATCTGTCGCCGTTCGACCGGGTGAGACCACCGCTCTCTCGGAACCAGTCGACCGTGTCGGCGTCGAGCACCTCGCTCCAGATGTACGAGTAGTACCCCGCGCTGTAGCCGCCGGAGAACACGTGGGCGAAGTAGGTGGATGAGTACCGCGTCGGCACGGTCGGGTCTTTCAGACCGATGTCCGCCAGAGCGGCGGCCTCGAAAGCGGCGACGTCGTCGACCTCGGCATCCGTGCCCAGACGATGCCAGGCCTGGTCCAACCATGCGGCAGCCAGATACTCGCTGGTCGCGTGCCCCTGATCGAACGTCTCGGTCGCTCGCAGGCGCTCGACGATCGAGGGATCGAGTGGAGCGCCGGTCTCGTGGTGACGCGCGTAGTTCTCGAGGACCTCCGGCCACAGGATCCACATCTCGTTCACCTGGCTCGGGAACTCGACGAAGTCGCGGAACACGTTCGTCCCCGCGAAGTGTGGGTAGGTGACAGACGCGAAGAGGCCGTGCAGAGCGTGTCCGAACTCGTGGAACAGCGTGGTCACCTCGTCGAGCGTCAGGAGCGTCGGTTCCCCTTCTCCGGGAAGCGGCACGTTCAGGTTGTTGACCACGACCGGAGCGGTGCCGCGAAGTCGCGACTGGCTGACGATCGCATTCATCCACGCGCCGCCGCGCTTGGAATCGCGCGTGTACAGATCGAGCACGTAGAGACCGACCGGCGAGCCGTCGGCGTCGCGCACCTCGAAGACGCGCGCGCCGGGGTGATACGCGGCGAGGTCATCGCGCTCGGAGAACGTGACGCCGTAGAGCTGCGTCGCCGCGAAGAAGACGCCATCCTGGAGCACGCGCTCCGCTTCGAACCAGGGCCGAAGCGCGCTGGAGTCGATGTCGTATCGTGCAGTGCGCACCCGCTCGGTGTAAAAGGCCCAGTCGTGCGCCTCGACCGGGAACGGGAGCTGCTCGGTCTCGTCGACGATCGTCTGCAGAGCTGCGCGTTCGGCCAGGGCGTTGCGCGCGGATGGTCCGGCGAGGCGTCGGAGCATCCGCTCGACCGCCTCCGGGCTTCCTGCCGTCTCATCCGCGGTCACGGCGGCAGCGTGCGAGTCGTAGCCGAGCAGCTGTGCACGCTCCGCCCGCAGACGCACGATCGCGAGAAGGACCGGACGGTTGTCGTTCGCGTTGTCGCGAGACCCGCGTGCGAGCGAGGCCGCCATGATGCGACGTCTCGATTCCCGCGGGCGCAACTGCGCCAGAGCAGGGTGGCCTGTGAAGAGCGGGAGAGTGATCAGGAGCTTTCCGTCCAAGTCCCTGTCCGTCGCGGCACGTGCGGCAGCGGAGAGCTCTCCCGCGCTCAATCCGTCGAGCTCGTCGGCCGTGTCGAACACCACGGCCAGGTCGTTGGTGTCGTTCAGCAGGTTGCGCTCGAACGTGTTGGTCAGGGTCGACAGCTTCTGGTTCATGGCGGTCAGCCGCGCCTTCGCTTCGTCGTCGAGGCCCGCACCGGCCAAGGTCATCTCGCGATGACGGCGCTCCACGAGGTACCGCTGCTCCGGATCGAGGTTCAGCGCGTCGAGCTGCTCGTACACCTGCTGCACACGCCAGTAGAGCCGGCTGTCGAGCGTGATCGCATCCTCATGCGCTGCCATGAGCGGCGCGAGCTGCTCGTCGATCTCCTGGATCTCGGGCGTCGCATCGGCCGAACTCACCGTGTAGAAGGTGTGCGCGACACGATCCAGCAGCTCGCCGGATCGCTCCAGCGCCTCAAGGGTGTTCTCGAACGTGGGCATCGAGCGCACCACGGTGATGCGCTCGATCTCGCGGAGCTGCTCCTCGAAACCCGCCTGGAAAGCGGGGAGATAGTGCTCCGGCCGAATCGCGGCGTAGTCGGGGAGCCCGTAGGGAAGCGTCGACGGCTGCAGCAGCGGATTGGTGGCGTCGGTCATCCTCCGAGCCTATCCACCGCGCCGGGCGTGTTCAGGACCCGCTCTCGCTCAGGCGCGTCATCACGCCGCGAAGGGCTTCCACGACCACGCGGACCGATCGACGACGAAGTGTCTCGGGCCGCGCGAGCACGTCGATCATCCGGTGCGTGCTCACACCTTCGAGAGGGACGCGCACGAGGTCGCGGTCGTCGACGCTGCGCGAGGTGAAGCGCGGTAGCATCCCGATCACCCCTCCGGCGGCCACGACGGCCGACACCGCGCCGTAGTCGTTGATGCGGTGTTGGATGTCGACGGGCCGATGGGCCACCGCCGATACGGCACGGAGCACGTCGTCGGGGGAGTAGCCGATGCGACTGGTGACCCATCGCTCTCCTGCGACGTCGGCCGGTGTGAGGCTGGCACGACCGGCGAGCGGATGTGAGGCCGCTACCGCCACGTCCAGGGGCTCGCGGATCAGGGTGAGGCTGCGCACACCCTGCGCGGGCCACGGTTCGGAATGCTCCATGCGGTGCGCGAGCACGAGGTCGTAGCGTGCTGTGAGCGCAGGGAAATCCGTCTGCGCGACATCCTCGTCCGTGAGCTGAACCGATGGCGCGTTCGCTGCGGACGACAGCTCCCGCACGAGTGCTCCGAACAGCGCCTGCCCGACGCTGTGGAACCCGCTGATGCTCACGACTCCCGTCGCAGAACCCTCGAAGTCGTCCAGGGCGTGTCGTGCCGCCGCCATGGCGTCGATCGCCTCGGCGCCGGCAGTCGCCAGTACTTCGCCGGCGGGTGTGAGGGCGAGCGTGCGCCCGACTCTGCGGGTCAGCGGTGTCGGCACACCACGCTGCAGGGTTGCGAGCTGCTGGGAGACGGCAGAAGGAGTGACTCGGAGCGCGTCGGCCACGGCGGTCACACTGCCGAGGGCGCCGAGCTCTCTCAGGATCTGCAACTGATGGAGTTCCACGAGAACAGTTTAGCGGCGGCTACATGAACGGTGCAGACGATGCCGATTGATCTACAACCGTGGATGCGATGTGATCGAGATCATGAAGGCACTGTCCGCATGAGAGCACTGTTCAAAGGCGCGCCTGGCGCGGGGCTCGAGCTGGTCGAGCGTCCCGAACCGAAGGCCGGCGCCGACGAGGTCGTCATCCGGGTGCTGCGCACCGGCATCTGCGGAACCGATCTGCACATCCTCCGCTGGGATGACTGGGCGGCGTCGGCGATCGCCGCCCCGCTGATCCCCGGTCACGAGTTCTACGGCGAAGTGGTGGAGGTCGGACCCGGCGTGCACGACATCTCCGTGGGTGATCGCGTCTCCGGTGAAGGCCACATCGTCTGCGGGACGTGTCGCAACTGCCGGGCAGGGCGCCGGCAGATGTGCATCCGGACGATCGGTCTCGGTCTGCAGCGGGACGGTGCGTTCGCGGAGTACCTCGCGCTCCCTGCGGCGAACGTGTGGGTGCACCACGCCGAGGTGACTCCCGAGCTCGGCGCGATCTTCGATCCGCTCGGCAACGCGGTCCACACGGCGCTCACGTACCCGCTCGTCGGAGAAGACGTGCTCGTCACCGGCTGCGGCCCGATCGGGCTCATGGCCATCGCCGTCGCCAGGCACGCCGGGGCGCGGTTCATCACCGCGACAGATGTCAGCGCACCGCGTCTGGAGATGGCTCGTCGGATGGGCGCCGACGAAGTCGTCGACGTCTCGGTCCGCGATATCAGGGAGGCGCAGCAGGCGCTCGGAATGCGCGAGGGTTTCGACATCGGATTCGAGATGAGCGGTGCGCCATCCGCCCTCCCCGCCATGATCGACAACATGAACCACGGTGGGCGTATCGCGATGCTGGGTCTGCCGAGTGCCGGGTTCGGGATCGACTGGGGCAAGCTCGTCACCCACATGCTCACGATCAAGGGGATCTACGGACGCGAGATGTTCGAGACGTGGAACGCCATGGGGGCGATGCTGCAGACCAGTGCGCCCCTGCGGGATGCCATCGGCCGAGTGATCGCCGAAGTCGTCCCCGCTCGTGAATGGGAACGCGGATTCGCCGCCGCCGAATCGGCGGGAACGGGCAAGATCATCCTCGACTGGACGGAGTTGTGATGTACGGGACCTTTCAGAAGCATGTGTCGGACGAGCTGGCGGCGATCGAGGAGGCCGGCCTGACCAAGCGCGAGCGCGGTATCCGCGGGCCGCAGAACGCCGAGATCACCGCTGACGGCGCTGACGTGCTGAACTTCTGCGCGAACAACTACCTCGGTCTCGCCGACGATCCGCGCATCCTCTCGGCCGCGACGACGGCCCTGGAGGAGTGGGGCTACGGCCTCGCGAGTGTGCGCTTCATCTGCGGCACGCAAGAGCAGCACCTCGAGTTGGAGCGCCGCCTCGCCGACTTCCTCGGCACGGACGAGGCCATCCTGTACTCGTCGTGCTTCGACGCGAACGGGGGAGTGTTCGAGACACTCTTCGGACCCGAGGACGCCATCATCTCCGATGAGCTGAACCACGCCTCGATCATCGACGGCATCCGACTCTCGAAGGCGAGGCGGCTTCGTTACCTCAACCGGGACATGGCCGATCTCGAGGCGCAGCTGCAGGCGGCAACGGACGCCCGATTCCGTGTGATCGTGACGGACGGCGTGTTCTCGATGGACGGCTACATCGCGCCCCTCGCCGAGATCTGCGATCTCGCCGACCGTTACGACGCCCTCGTCTTCGTCGACGATTCCCATGCGGTCGGTTTCGTCGGCGAGAACGGTCGTGGCACACCGGAGCTCTGCGGAGTAGCCGATCGTGTCGACATCTACACCGGAACCTTCGGCAAGGCACTCGGGGGCGCATCGGGCGGGTATGTCGCCTCGCACGCCGAGATCGTGGCTCTGCTGCGCCAGCGTTCTCGTCCCTACCTGTTCTCGAACACTCTCGCCCCCGCGATCGTCGCCGGCACGCTGACCGCCCTCGATCTCGTCGAAGGGTCCGCGGACCTTCGGGCGCGGCTGCGTGCGAACGCGTCGCTGTTCCGCGAGCGCATGACGGCGGAGGGCTTCGATCTGCTTCCGGGCGAACACCCCATCGTCCCCGTCATGTTCGGGGACGCGGCGAAGACGGCGCAGATCGCTCAGGAGATGCAGGCGCGTGGCATCTACGTGACCGCGTTCAGCTTCCCCGTCGTGCCGCGCGGCCTGGCACGGATCCGCGTGCAGCTGTCGGCGGCGCACACGGCGGAGCAGATCGAGTATTGCGTCGGTGCCTTCGTCGCCGCGCGCGACGCAATCGACTGAGCACATGCAAAGATACGCTTGCAAAGAACCCTTTGCAAGCGTATCTTTGCATTCATGACGAACGAGACGCAGGTCAGGACGCTCGACGCCAGCGCGCTCAAGGCGCTGGCACACCCACTGCGGGTCAAGATCTTCGACATCCTCGCGGCGCGAGGTCCGCAGACCGCCAGCTCCCTTGCGGCCCTCGTGGGAGAGACATCGGGATCCACCAGCTATCACCTGCGTGCGCTTGCAGCTCACGACCTGATCCGAGAGGTGGAGGGGCGAGGCACGGCGAGGGAGCGATGGTGGGAACGGCCCAAGGGGCGCATCGACGTGCCCGGCCCCGATGAGATGACCTCGCCGGCGAACCGCGCCGCGGCGCAGATCGTCACCTCGGAGTTCTTCCGCGTCCGCCACGAGACCCTCATGAGCTACCTGAACCGACCGCAGGCCGAGGTCCCCGAAGCGTGGCGAGACGTCGGGATCACGATCACCACGCACCTCGACATGACACCGGAGCAGGCGATGTCGCTCCGCGAGGAACTCGAAGCCATCGTCGAGAGCGCCATCGAGCGGTACCGGGGCCAGGAGGGGCCGGACGTGCGGCGGGTTTCGCTCCGCGCCGAGCTCTTCGATCTGCCGACCCCGCGCACGACCTCGCCCGCCGTCGACAACGAGGAGGCATCATGACCGCGGCAACTCTCCATCTCGTCGCACCGACGCGAACCGAGCGTCGGCTGCTCCGACTGGCCGATCGGCTGACGGCGTACGTCGAGAATCGGATCTCACATCGCGCGGAGCGGCGTGAGCTCTCGCTCGATCTGCTGCGCGAACAACAGACCCGACGGCAGGACCCCCGTGCCGTCGACCATGCCCTCGCGCAACTGGGAGTGACCCGCCGCTGACGTCGTGGCCCGGGGCCGCGCGACGAGACCCCCTGATATCCGCACGGGTGTCAGGGGGTCTCGTCCCGGTGGTGGGGCCCGGTTCAGTCGGCGAACGGGCGGGCGACGACCTCACCGGACGCGGTCTGGAGGACCTCCCAGCCGGCGTCGAGCTCGGCGATCGCACGCCCTTCCAGCCAGGTGAGGGTCCAGTGGCCGGTGAGGCCCTGGGACTCGACCTCGGCGATGGCGGGACGCAGCGCTTCGGGGACGGAGGCGGGCGGCTGTGCACCCGCGGCCCAGCGCGTGCCGAGCTGCATCAGGAGGCCTCGACCGGGGCGAGCTCGATCGCGGTGACCGCGAACTCCTCCGCCTCGGTGATCTCGAGCTCGGCGATGCGGCCGACCGCGCGGAGGTCGTCCGCCGCGGCGCGCAGGGCCTCGACCTTCGCTGCGGGAGCGGCGATGGCGGCACGGGAGACCGGGGTCTTCTGCGACGCCTTCGCCTCGGTCTTCGCGCGCCGGATGCCGATGAGCGCCTCGCTCGCGGCGGCCAGCACGGCCGGGTCGCCCTCGATGCCGAGCTTCTCGGGCCACGCTGCGGTGTGCACGGAGCCCGCCTCGAACCACGACCAGGCCTCCTCCGTGGCGAAGGAGAGCACCGGCGCGAGCAGGCGGAGAAGCGTGGACAGCGCCAGACGCAGCGCGAGGGCGGCCGAGGCCTGGCCCACGTCGTTCTGGTTGTAGGCGCGCTCCTTCACGAGCTCCAGGTAGTCGTCGCAGAACGTCCAGAAGAACGCCTCGGTCAACTCCAGCGCCCTGGCCGCGTCGTACCGGTCGAAGGCAGCGGTCGCCTCGGCCACCACCCCGTCGAGCGCCGTGAGCATCGAGGCGTCGAGCGCGTGCGTCACCTGCGCGCCCGCGGGCACCGGGAACGACAGCACGAACTTCGCGGCGTTGAGCACCTTGATGGCGAGACGCCTGCCGATCTTCACCTGGGTCGGGTTCTGCGGGTCGAAGGCCGCGTCCATGCCGAGTCGGCTCGAGGCCGCCCAGTACCGCACCGCGTCAGAGCCGTGGGTGTCGAGCACGTCGGCCGGGGTGACGACGTTGCCCTTCGACTTCGACATCTTCTTGCGGTCGGGGTCGACGATGAAGCCGGAGATGGCGGCGTTCTTCCATGGGGTGCGGCCGTCTTCGAGCGTGGAGCGCAGCATGGTCGAGAAGAGCCAGGTGCGGATGATGTCCTGTCCCTGCGGGCGCAGATCGAACGGAGCAGTGAGCTGCCACAGCTCCTCGTCCCGCTGCCAGCCGCCCGCGAGCTGCGGGGTCAGGGAGGACGTCGCCCAGGTGTCGAGGATGTCGGCCTCGGCATCGAACCCGCCCGGCACCCCGCGCTGCTGCTCGGTGTAGCCCGCCGGGACATCCGTGGTCGGGTCGATGGGCAGCGCGGCCGCATCCGGGGTGAGCACCCGGTCGTAGTCGCGCTCGCCGTTCTCGTCCAACGCGTACCAGAGCGGGATCGGCACGCCGAAGAACCGCTGCCGGGACACGAGCCAGTCGCCGGTGAGGCCGCCGACCCAGTTCTCGTAGCGGACCCGCATGAAGTCGGGGTGCCACGCCAGCTCGGTTCCGTGCGCGAGGAGCTGGTCGCGCAGCTCGCCGTCGCGGGCGCCGTTGCGGATGTACCACTGCCGGGTCGAGACTATCTCGAGCGGGCGGTCGCCCTTCTCGAAGAACTTCACGGCGTGCTGGAAGGGCTTGCCGACGGCGGTCATGTCGCCGGTATCCTGCAGCTTCTCCACGATCGCCTTGCGGGCGCTGAAGACGGTCTTGCCCGCCACGTTCTCCACGTACCAGGAACGCGCGTCGGGGTCTGTGACGATCGACGGCGCCTCGGCGAGGAAGCGGCCGTCGAGACCGATCGCCGTCATGTTCGGCAGGGACTCGCCGGCGGTGGTGCGCAGCTCGCGCCACCAGATGATGTCGGTCACATCGCCGAAGGTGCAGACCATCGCCGCACCGGTGCCCTTGTCGGGCTGGGCGAGGTGGTGGCCGTGGATCTCGATCTCGGCGCCGAAGTACGGCGTGCGCACCTTGGTGCCGATGAGGTGCTTGTGCGGCCCCTCGGGGTGGGTCACGATCGCGATGCACGCCGGGAGGAGCTCCGGGCGCGTGGTGTCGATCGCGATGGAGCCGGAGCCGTCAGCGAAGGGGAACTCGATCGTGTGGTACGCGGCCTGCTGGTCGCGGTCCTCGAGCTCAGCCTGCGCGATCGCGGAGCGGAAGTCGATGTCCCACAGCGTCGGCGCGAGGGCCTGGTATGCCTCGCCGCGCTCGATGTTGCGGAGGAACGCGAGCTGGCTCTGCCGGATCGTGTCGTCGGAGATGGTGCGGTAGGTCTGCGTCCAATCGACGCTCAACCCGAGCTGACGGAACAGGGCCTCGAACTGCTTCTCGTCCTCGATCGTGAGGCGCTCGCACAGCTCGATGAAGTTGCGGCGGCTGATCGGCCGCTGGTCGGCAGCCCGGCTCGACTTGTTGTCGCCGCCCTCGAAGGGAGGGGTGAAGTCGGCGTCGTAGGGGAGAGACGGGTCGCAGCGCACGCCGTAGTAGTTCTGCACGCGGCGCTCGGTGGGTAGGCCGTTGTCATCCCAGCCCATCGGGTAGAACACGGTCTTGCCGCGCATGCGCTCGTACCGCGCCTTGACGTCGGTGTGCGTGTAGGAGAACACGTGGCCGATGTGGAGGCTGCCGGAGGCGGTCGGCGGCGGGGTGTCGATCGAGTAGACGCCCTCACGGCCGAGCTCGGCGGCGCGCAGCCGGTCGAACAGGTACGTGCCCTGCTCAGCCCAGGCGGCGTCCCACTTCGCTTCGAGACCTTCGAGTGCTGGCTTGTCGGGAATGGGGTTCTGCGCCGTTTCGGAAGCAGGCATGGAGGTCTCCTCGAGCGATGTATGCGGCACTGTGTGAGCGTGCCTGAGTGTGGGGTGTGCCGAACAGTCTACCGAGCGTCACGGTGACGGGTCGCCTGCGCAGATCGACCCCGTCCAAGAATCAGCCGTAGGATGGAGGGACCCCGACCCGCTCGTCCAGAGGAACCGTCATGCCCGCAAGATCTGTGCGCCGTCTCCTGCCCTTCGCGGCGCTCACCGCCGCCGCTGCGCTGGTACTCAGTGCGTGTGCTGCGCCCGGCGCCGATGGGGAGGGCGGGGAGCTCGTGTGGTCGATCGAGGGCGCGAATCTGTCCGCAGGGCACATGGATCCGCAGGTCAGCCAGCTCGATGTCTCCGGCATGGTGCAGCGGGCGGTGCTCGACTCCCTGGTCTTCCAGGAGGACGACGGATCGTTCAGCCCGTGGCTCGCGAAGAGCTGGGACGTCTCACCGGACAGCACGGAGTACACCTTCACGCTCCGCGACGACGTGACCTTCACCGACGGCGAGAAGTTCGACGCTGCCGCCGTCAAGGCGAACTTCGACCGCATCGTCGACCCCGAGACCGCGTCGGCCCAGGCAGCCAGCATGCTCGGCGCCGATTTCTACGACGGCACCGAGGTCGTCGACGATCACACCGTCAAGGTGACCTTCACGCAGCCCTACGCGCCGTTCCTGCAGGCGGCGAGCACGCCGCAGCTCGGCTTCTACTCGCCTGCCGTGCTGGAGAAGTCGGCCGACAAGCTCAAAGCGGGCGGCCCCGGGATCACCGTCGGCACCGGCCCGTTCGAGCTCACCGAGTACACGCCCGACCAGGAGATCGTCTACACCCGCAACGACGACTACGCCTGGGGCCCGCACGACGCTGAGGCTCCGAACTTCGAGACCCTGCGCGTCGAGATCCAGCCGGAGGCGTCGGTGCGCGCGGGCGTCGTCGAAAGCGGTGAAGCCGACCTGGCCAGCAACATCCCGCCGAACCTCGCGAAGGACCTCGGCGACGGCGTCACGGTCGACTCGATCGAGTACCCGGGTCTGCCGTACTCGCTGTATCTGAACGAGAAGTACGGAGTCTTCGCCGACGAGAAGGTGCGTCAGGCGTTCGCCCGCGGCATCGACATCGACGCCGCGGTGGAGGAGATCTACTTCGGGCAGTTCTCGCGGGCGTGGAGCATCCTCGGGTCGACGACTCCGGGCTACGACGCGTCCCTCGAGGGCAGCTGGCCGTTCGACCAGGATGAGGCGAACACGCTCCTCGACGAGGCCGGCTGGACGGCCCGCGACACCGACGGGATCCGCCTGAAGGACGGCAAGCGCCTCTCGGTGCGCTGGATCGCCTGGACTCCGGTTCCCGACGACCGTGCCGCGCTGGCCAACGCGATCCAGTCCGACCTCAAGGGGATCGGCTTCGAGGTCGAGCGCGAGGTGCTCGAACCGGGCGCCTACAACGAGCAGTACGAGCCGAAGACGTTCGACCTGACCGACTGGGGCTTCTCCGGTGTCGACCCCGACCTGCTGCGCAGTCATCTGCACACCGACGGGTTCCAGAACGCCTCACAGGTCAGCGACCCCGAGGTCGATGCGCTGCTGGAACAGGCCGTCGCGACGAGCGATCAGGACACGCGGAACGGGCTTTACACCCAGCTGCAGGAGTGGAACGCCACGTACACCGCCATCGTGCCGCTGTACAGCCCGTCGGCGATCACGGCCGTCGGCGACCGCGTCGAGGGCGTCGAGTACGACCTGTACGGCCGTCCGCTGTTCTACGATGTGACCGTCGGCTGAACCGCCGGCTGAGCGGAGGGCACGGGTAGTGAAGGCTGCTCTCGTCCGCATCGCCGGCCTGATCGCCTCCGTCGTCATCGTCCTGTGGGGCGCCGCCACCGTCGCATTCCTCGCGTTCCGAGTGATCCCCGGAGATCCCGTGTCGGTGATGCTGGGACCTCAGGCACAGGTGAGTGAGGCGGTCAAGGACGGCATCCGCGCCGACCTGGGACTGGACCGGCCGCCGTGGGAGCAGTACCTCGGTTTCATCGGCCAGCTGGCCCGCGGGGACCTGGGGGAGTCGTACCAGCTGCGGATGCCGGTCACAGAGGTGATCGGACGCCAGCTGGGAGCGACGGTACAGCTCTCCGCGCTCGCACTGGTGATCGCCGTCGTGCTCGCCGTCGGGGTCGCCGTCCTCGTACGCGGCGATGCAGGACGCACGGCCGCCGCGGCGGTGGAGCTGGTGGTGCTCTCGTCTCCGGTGTTCTGGATCGGACTGGTCCTCCTCAGCGTCTTCGCCTTCGGACTGGGGTGGTTTCCGGTCTCCGGAGCCCGCAACCCCGCCACGATCGTCCTCCCCGCGGTGACGCTCGCGCTCCCGGTGGCCGCGCTGCTCAGTCAGGTGCTCCGGGACGGCCTCGTGCAAGCCGAGCGCATGCCGTTCGCTGAGACGGTGCGCGCGCGTGGGGCGAGTCCTTCGTGGTTCACGCTCCGGCACGGACTGCGTCACGGCGCAGCCTCCGCCGTCACGCTCGCCGCCTATCTGACCGGCTCCGTCCTCGGCGGAGCGGTGCTGGTCGAGACCGTGTTCGCCCGACCCGGTCTCGGACGCGTGACGCTCGCGGCGATCAGCGACCGCGATCTTCCGGTCATCACGGGGATCATCCTCCTGAGCGCCGTGGTGTTCGTCACCGTGAACCTGCTGGTCGAGATCGTGCACCCCCTGATCGACCCGCGTATCAGGGCAGCACGTGACCGGAGCACCCGATGAGGCGCGCGCAGACTGTGCTCCTCTGGTCGGCCATCGTGGTGAGCGCCGTGATCGTGTTCGCGGCGCTCTGGCCCGGCGTCCTCGCCACGCACGATCCACTGCAGACCGATGTCCGCTCCGCCCTGCTGCCGCCCGGCGCGGAGCACTTCTTCGGCACCGATCAGAGCGGGCGCGACGTCTACTCGCGGGTGGTCCACGGCGCGGGGAGATCGCTGGGTATCGGGCTCTTCGCCACCGGGGTGGCTCTGGTCCTCGGGCTCATGATCGGCGCGCTCGCCGGGGTCGCACCGCGGGGCGTCGACACCACCGTGATGCGGGTGAACGACGTGCTGATGGCGTTCCCCGAGTTCCTGGTCGCGCTGGTCGTCGTCGCCGTGCTGGGACCGGGACCCGTGAACATCGCGATCGCGGTGACCCTGGCCGCCCTGCCGGTGTACATCCGGTTGGCGCGCGTGCAGACCCAGACGCTCCGCGTCACCGAGCACGTCGAAGCCGCGCGCATCCTCGGCGTCCCGCGCTGGCGCGCTTTCCGCAGGCACGTGCTGCCGGGCGTGCTCGGTGCGCTGAGCGTGCTCGCCACCATCGGCATCGGCTCGAGCATCCTCGCGGCCGCGGGACTCAGCTTCCTGGGCTTGGGTCCCTCAGAGCCGACGCCCGAGTGGGGATTGATGCTCGCCGGGGGCCGCAATGTGCTGGGCCAGGCCTGGTGGATCTCCCTCTTCCCCGGCGTCGCGATCACGCTGACCGTGGTCTCGGCCACCGTCATCGGGCGAATCCTTCGGGCTCGCGCAGACGGGAGGACAGGATGAACGCTGCACTGCAGGTTCGAGGACTCCGCATCTCGTTCGACGGGAAGCAGGTCGTGGACGACGTGTCCTTCGCCGTCGACCGCGGTGAGTGCGTCGCGATCGTGGGGGAGTCCGGCGCCGGCAAGTCCCTCACGGCGCGTGCCCTGCTGGGGCTGACTCCCGCAGCCGCTGACGTCACCCTGGACGGGCTCGTGGTGGACGGGAGGGATGTCGCCGGTCTCTCCGATCGGGCGTGGAGGGGCGTGCGCGGATCGGGAATCGCGCTCATCTCCCAGGACGCGCTGGTCTCCCTCGATCCCCTGCGGCGCATTGAGGCGGAGATCGCCGAGCCGCTCCTCCTCCACAGGGTCGTCCGGGGGCGGGCGCCGCGAGCGACACGTGTGCGGGAGCTGCTGGAGCGCGTGTGGATGCCCGAACCGGAGCGCCGCGCGCGACAGCACCCGCACGAACTCTCCGGAGGTCTGCGGCAGCGTGCGCTCATCGCGTCCGCACTCGCCGCGAACCCGGCCGTCCTCGTGGCGGACGAGCCGACCACCGCGCTCGACGCCACCGTGCAGGCGCGGATCCTCGGACTGCTGCGTGAGATCACCGACGCGGGGACGGCCCTCGTGTTCATCAGCCACGACTTCGCAGCGGTCCGGAGGATCGCCGATCGTGTCCTGGTGATGCGGAGCGGCGTGGTCGTGGAGTCCGGTCCGGTGGCCGATGTGCTCGAGAACCCTCGACACGAGTACACGAAGCAGCTCATCGCCGCGACGATCCACGAACCCCGAACCGCTACGCCGACGGATTCCGCGTCGGTGCTGAGAGTCGACGGCGTGTCACGGAGCTTCGGCACCGTGCCGGCGGTCGTCGATGCCTCGTTCGTCGTGAGGGACGGGCGGACGCTCGGCATCGTGGGGGAGTCGGGGTCGGGCAAGACCACTCTCGCCCGCATGATCGTCGGTATCGACGCCCCGGACAGCGGCGCCGTGGAGTGGAACGCACCGCGACGGGTGCAGCTGGTGCATCAGAATCCGCTCGGCGCCTTCGACCCGCGCTGGACGATCGGTCGATCGCTGCAGGAAGCGCTGGAGGCCGGCGGTGTGCCGCGCACCGCGCGCCCTGCTCGGGTGGTCGAGCTTCTCGCCGAGGTCGGCCTCGCTCCCGCACTGGCCGGCAGACGTCCGAGTGCCCTTTCCGGCGGGCAGAGGCAGCGGGCGGCTGTCGCCCGTGCCCTCGCCGCCGACCCTGACGTGCTGGTGCTCGACGAACCCGTGTCCGCGCTCGACCCCTCGGTGCGGGAGCGGGTGCTGCGTCTGCTCGACGGGCTGCAGCGCGAACGTCGGCTGACGATGATCCTCGTCTCCCACGATCTGGATGTCGTGGGGTCGGTCGCGGATGACGTGCTGGTGATGCAGGACGGCCGGATCGTGGAGCAGGGGCCGACGTCGGAGGTGTTCGCGGCACCGCAGCACCCGTTCACGAGAGAGCTGATCGACGCGAGCGGCGCCGTCAGTCCTTGACGAGGATGCCGATTCCCGCCGCGAGCACGGGTGCCAGCTGCTGCACCTGGACCGAGGTGAGCGTGGCACCGCGCAGGCTGTTGGCGTCGAGGTAGCCGAGAGCGTCGAGCCCGCGCAGATCGAGGTCTTTCGCCCGCATGCCCCGCGAGTCCACCTCGTCACTCGATGTGGACGTGAAGCGCACTCGCGTGAGCTCGGCCCGCGGCATGTCGATCGTGCGGATGGCGCACCCTGTGATCTCGAGATCGGTGACCTTCGCCGCACCGAGGTTGAGGTAGTCGATGCGCACATCGCGCAGGTCGAGCTCCGAGACATGCGCCTCACTGAGGTCGAGGGTCCCGATGCGGCCGCCGTTGATCCGCACTCGCCGCACACCCGCGTCGCGCATGCGCAGCGAGGCGATGCGCACCCCCGACATGTCGACGTCGACGACCGATGCCCCGGTGAGGTCGACGGCATCGGCGTCTGCGCTCACGGCGCACTGCTCGACCGTCGAATAGGCGAGGTCGACGGTACCGGCCAGATCGAGTCGAGCGGCGACGAGGTCGGCACTGCGGGCAGCCCGAGCCGGTTCGAGCACCGGCGGCAGATCGGGCGCCGTGACGCGTGGAGACGCGGGGGAGTCGGAGGTGCGGGCCATGTTCCGAGCGTAGGGCGGGCCGACGACATCGCGCGCGGCCGTGCGCGGTCGCCATCCGGGAAGGCGATGCGCCGGGGAGCGGTGGGCACGCGTACACTGGTGGGACGAGCATCGATCCGGCCATCACCGGGGAGCTCTCGGAAGAACGGCGTGACCTTCGGGCCGCGCTCAGTAGAACCGAGCGGGGCAGGCCCGTCACAGCCGCAGTGAGAGTGGTCGCGCCGCAGGGCGCGGCACGCGAGGTGGTACCGCGGTCCGTGAGGGTCGTCCTCGCATGAGCATCCGCCACGACGACCACTGCGAGCCACGATGACATACCCCCGTTCCGCCTTCGGCCCCGCCGCCGACTCCGTCGCGCCCAGCCCTCGCTTCCCGCAGATCGAGGAGGAGGTGCTCACGTTCTGGGAAGCGGACGACACCTTCCGCGCGTCGATCGCGCAGCGCGAGGGGTCGCCGGAGTGGGTGTTCTACGACGGCCCGCCCTTCGCGAACGGCCTTCCGCACTACGGCCACCTGCTCACGGGGTACGCGAAGGACGTGTTCCCGCGCTTCCAGACGATGACCGGCCACAAGGTCGATCGTGTCTTCGGGTGGGACACGCACGGGCTTCCCGCCGAGCTCGAGGCGATGAAGCAGCTCGGCATCACCGAGAAGGCCGAGATCGAGGAGATGGGCATCGATGTCTTCAACGCGAAGGCGAGGAGCTCGGTCCTGGCTTACACGCACGAGTGGCAGGACTACGTCACCCGTCAGGCGCGGTGGGTGGACTTCGACCGTGGCTACAAGACGCTCGACCTGGGCTACATGGAGAGCGTGCTCTGGGCGTTCAAGACGCTGTACGACAAGGGCCTCGCCTATGAGGGATACCGGGTGCTCCCGTACTGCTGGCGCGATGAGACCCCGCTCAGCGCACACGAGCTGCGCATGGACGACGACGTCTACCAGATGCGCCAGGACCCTTCGGTCACGGTGACCTTCCCGCTGACCGGAGCCAAGGCAGAATCGCTCGGGCTCACCGGCGTCCGTGCCCTCGCATGGACCACCACGCCCTGGACTCTCCCGACCAACCTCGCGCTCGCCGTCGGTCCCGACATCGAGTACGTGGTGCTGCCAGCCGGACCTCACGGCGCGGCGGACGTGCATCAGGCCGCGGGGACGACGGATGCCGCTGTCGAGGCGTCGGCCCACCGATACCTGCTCGCGAAGCAGCTCATCGGAGGCTATGCCAAGGACCTCGGTTACGAGAGTGCCGATGACGCGCTGGCCGCCGTCGATGCGACGGTGCGCGGTGCCGACCTGCAGGACGTGACCTACGACCGGCTGTTCGACTACTACGCCGACGCCGAGACCTACGGGACCGAGAACGCCTGGCGCATCCTGGTGGACGACTACGTCACCGTCAGCGATGGAACCGGCATCGTCCACCAGGCTCCGGCCTACGGCGAGGACGACCAGCGGGTCGCCGGTGCTGCGGGGATCCCGACGATTCTGTCGCTCGACGATGGCGGGCGCTTCTTCCCGAACGTCACCGACGTCGCCGGCCAGCTGTGGATGGACGCGAACACGCCCCTCGTACGGCTGATCCGCGAGAACGGCCGTCTGATCCGCCTGCAGAGCTACGAGCACTCGTACCCGCACTGCTGGCGCTGCCGGAACCCGCTGATCTACAAGGCGGTGTCGAGCTGGTTCATCCGCGTCACGGACATCAAGGACGACATGCTCGCCAACAACGAGCAGATCACCTGGGTGCCGGAGAACGTCAAGCACGGACAGTTCGGCAAGTGGCTCGAGGGCGCACGCGACTGGTCGATCAGCCGCAACCGCTACTGGGGATCGCCGATCCCGGTCTGGAAGAGCGACGACCCCGAGTACCCGCGCGTCGACACCTACGGCTCGCTGGAGGAGCTGGAGCGCGATTTCGGCGCCCTGCCGCGCAACGCACAGGGTGAGGTCGACCTGCACCGGCCATACATCGATGATCTCACCCGGCCGAATCCCGACGACCCCACCGGTAAGAGCTCGATGCGCCGCATCGAAGACGTCTTCGACGTGTGGTTCGACTCGGGTTCGATGCCATTCGCCCAGGTGCACTACCCGTTCGAGAACCAGGAATGGTTCGATACTCACGCGCCGGCTGACTTCATCGTCGAGTACATCAACCAGACCCGCGGCTGGTTCTACGTCATGCACGTGCTCTCGACCGCGCTGTTCGATCGTCCCGCGTTCACGGGGGCCAGCTGCCATGGCATCGTCCTGGGCAGCGACGGCTACAAGATGTCGAAGTCGCTGCGCAACTACCCGGATGTATCGGAAGTGCTCGACCGCGACGGCTCCGATGCGATGCGCTGGTTCCTGATCTCGAGCTCCGTGCTGCGCGGAGGGAACCTCATCGTCACGGAGGAGGGCATCCGCTCCGGGGTCCGCGAGTTCCTGCTGCCGCTGTGGAACTCGTGGTACTTCTTCGCGACCTACGCGAATGCATCGGGAGCTGACGGCTACGAGGCGCAGTGGAGCACCGATTCCACCGATGTGCTCGATCGCTACATCCTCGCTCGTCTCGGTGACCTCGTCCGCGAGGTGCGTGCCGACCTGGAGGGTCTCGACTCCACGACGGCGTCCGCGCGGTTGCGCGACTTCGCCGAGGTGCTGACGAACTGGTATATCCGACGTTCGCGCGATCGCTTCTGGACGGGCGTGACGGAAGACCCGAAGAGCCGTGAGGCGTTCGACACCCTCTACACCGTGCTCGAGACGCTCACCCGCGTCGCAGCGCCTCTCGTGCCCCTCATCAGCGAGCGCGTGTGGCAGGGTCTGACCGGTGGACGCAGCGTGCACCTGACCGACTGGCCGGACGAGGCGCAGTTCCCCGCAGCGGACGAGATCCGCGACGCCATGGACGCCGTGCGCGAGCTGTCGAGCGTGGGCAACGCACTGCGCAAGAAGGAGAAGCTGCGTGTGCGTCTCCCGCTCGCCCGCTTCACCGTGGTCTCGCCTCTCGCGGCGTCGCTCGGGCAGTTCGAGGACATCCTCCGCGAGGAGCTCAACGTGAAGTCGGTCGAACTCGTCGCGCTCGCCGATGACACCGCAGCGGAGTACGGCATCGCGCACCGCCTCAGCGTCAACGCCCGCGCGGCCGGTCCGCGTCTGGGTAAGGACGTGCAGAAGGCGATCCAGGCCGCACGCGCGGGCGACTGGACCGAGGAAGCCGGCGTCATCACAGCCGGCGGCATCGCGCTGGAGCCGTCGGAGTACGAGCTCGTGCTCGAGACGACCGGCCGCCCGGAGGGGGAGGCTCTGGCCATCGTGCCGAGCGGCGGCTTCGTGCTGCTGGACACCAGGACGACCCCCGAGCTCGAGGCGGAGGGGCTCGCTCGAGATGTGATCCGCGCCGTGCAGGAGACGCGCAAGAACGCCGACTTCGACGTGAGCGACCGCATCCGGCTGGTGCTCCGATTCCAGGACGATGCGGACACCGCGGCCGTGGTCTCGGCGTTCGAGCTGGCAGGCATCGCTGCGGAGACCCTCGCCGAGGAGTACTTCGTGATCGATGCGCAGGGCGACTCGATCTTCGGTCACGGTGCGGTCCTCGCCGGTGCGGGAAGCGCGACGCCGGAGTTCTCCGCTGTGATCTCCGCCGGGACGTATGCGAACATCGGCGACTTCACGATCGACGTGACCAGGATGGAAGCGGGAGCATGAGTGCTGCTGACAGGGCGGATGCCGTCTACGAGGCACTGCTGAGCCGAGCGGGAGAGCGCTGGGTGCAGCCGCGCAAGGAGCGCACCGCCCGGATCCTTGCCTTCCTCGACGACCCGCAGCGCACGTACCGCGTCGTGCACATCACGGGCACCAACGGAAAGACGTCGACGGCCCGGATGATCGAGAGCCTTCTGCGTGCGCACGATCTGCGCACCGGACTGTTCACCAGTCCGCACCTGGAGCGCTTCACCGAGCGCATCATGATCGACGGCGAGCCCATCGCCGACGAGGCCGTCGCGGACGCGTGGGATGAGATCGAGCCGTTCGTGGACATCGTCGACGCCGAGCTCGAGGCAGCCGGTGACGCTCCGCTGACCTTCTTCGAACTGCTGACCGTGCTGGCATTCGTCGCGGTCGCCGACGCGCCGATCGATGTGCTCGTGCTCGAGGTGGGCATGGGCGGCGAATGGGATTCCACGAACACCGCCGACGGCGACGTCGCGGTGTTCGCGCCGATCGACATCGACCACGCCGACCGCCTCGGCAGTACGATCGCCGAGATCGCCGAGGTCAAGGCGGGCATCATCAAGGAGGGCGCCGCCGTGGTGTCCGCTCAGCAGCCCGCTGAGGCCGCCGAGGTGCTGCGCCGGGTGGCTGCGGAGCGCAACGCCACCATCGCCTTCGAGGGCGAGAAGTTCGGTCTCACCGAGCAGAAACTCGCGGTCGGTGGGCAACTGCTCACGATCCGTGGCCTGGCGGGGGACTACACCGAGGAGTACCTCCCGCTGTACGGGGCGCATCAGGGGCACAACGCCGCCCTCGCTGTCGCCGCGGTGGAGTCGCTGATCGGGGGCGCCACGCAGCGCATCGCGGCCGACATCGTCACCGCGGGCCTGCAGGAGAGCACTTCTCCCGGCCGACTGCAGCTGCTCGGCATCGCGCCGACCGTGATCGTCGACGCGGCGCACAACCCGCACGGCGCCAAGGCGCTCGCGCAGGCACTGGACGACAGCTTCGACTTCGACGAGTGGGGTCTGGTGCTCGGTGTGCTCGCCGACAAGGATGCCGCGGGCATCGTCGCCGAGCTGGCCCCGAGGGCGGCACACGTCTTCGCCACCGCTCCGGATTCGGATCGAGCGAGCGATGCTGATGCGATCGCCGATCTCGTGGAGCAGAGCGGCCAGCGGGCGACCGTGCACCACTCTCTCGCCGACGCCGCCGACGCCGCGCGCGAGTGGGCCGCCTCCTCCGACCGCCGCGCGGTGATCATCGCGGGCTCGGTGGTGCTCGCCGGAGAGGCGATCGCGCTGTCGCAGGACGAGGACTGGAAGGCGGGATGGCGCGCATGAGCGACGATGCCGCACCAGTGCGTCGTCCGCGCCCGCCGCGCACCCTCGTGCAGAAGCTCGCACCCGTCGTGCTGGGGTTCGAGGCGATCGTGGTCTTCCTCGTCGGACTCACGATCTTCGGGCTGCGTCAGCTCCCCGATGGCGTCGAGCAGTGGTGGGCGATCGTCGCAGGGGCGGTGCTCGCCCTCGCGTGCATCGTGATCGCGGGGATGATCACGAAGCCCTGGGCACTCACCGCCGGGTGGGTCGTCCAGGCTCTCGTCGCGCTGTCGGCGTTCTTCGTCCCCTCCATCCTGCTCGTCGTCCTGATTTTCGGCGGGATGTGGGCGTATGCGACCATCGGAGGGGCCCGACTGGACGCACGACGCCCCGCCGAGCCCATGACCGAGACTCAGACCACGCAGATCTCAGACACAGAGAGTGAATGACATGGCCACCGAAGAAACCCTCGTCCTCGTCAAGCCCGATGGCGTCGCTCGCGGCCTCACCGGCGCGATCCTCGCCCGCATCGAGGCGAAGGGCTACGCCCTCGTCGACATCCGCCTCGTGGAGCCCGACCGTGACCTGCTCGCCGAGCACTATGCCGAGCACGAGGGCAAGCCGTTCTACGAGCCGCTGCTCGAGTTCATGCTCTCCGGCCCGTCTGTCGCGATCCGGCTCGCGGGCAACCGCGTGATCGAGGGCTTCCGCTCTCTCGCAGGCACGACTGACCCGACGACCGCCGCACCGGGCACGATCCGTGGCGACTTCGGTCGCGACTGGGGCCTCAAGGTGCAGCAGAACCTGGTGCACGGCTCCGACAGCCCCGAGTCCGCCGCGCGCGAGCTGGGAATCTGGTTCGACTGAGAACCCGCCCACATGGAAAGAGCCCGTTCACCGAATCTCGGTGGACGGGCTCTTTCCGTGCTGCGGCCTCAGAAGATCATGCCGATGACCTCGCCGAGGAGGTCGAGGCCGCGCAGCTGAGCGAGGAGGATCACGACGGCGTACGCGAGGATCGTGGCGAGCGGAACCCAGGCCATCAACCGATTCGCGCGCTCCTGCACCTTCTCGTTGCCGGTGAAGCTGCCATTGCGTGTCAGGTGCAGCATGGTCGCGAAGAACGTCGGGATGGTGACGGACCAGGTGAGCATGCACCACGGGCAGAGCACGCCGAGGTTGGGGGCGTAGATGCTCTGCCAGATCAGCCAGCAGACGAGGCCGAAGGCGAAGGTCACGCCGGCGCCGAAGGTCAGCCAGAACCACCGGGGGAACCGTGAGCCGGCGAGCAGCGCGACGCCGACGAAGAGGGGTGCCATCCACCCCGCGATACCGAGGATCGGGTTGGGGAAGCCGAAGACCTCTCCCTGCCACGACTCGAGGTTCTTCCCGCACTGGATCATCACGCTGACGTTGCAGCTCAGCACGGCGTCGGGATTGGCCGCGAGGACGAACTTCTCGACCGTCAGCTGGAATGCGGCGAACCAGCCCACCACACTCGCGATGATCAGCCAGACGGCGTAGACGACGGGGCGGGTGCGCTGCTCGCTCATACTGGGGATTATCCCAGCGACTGCTATGGATGGGGCGAGAACAGGCCGGACAAAACTCGCTGCGGACGACGGGATGCCGCGAACCGACCCACTTGGTGCGATAATGGCCTGTGATGCGATGAACGGCGTTTGCCGCGACACGCGTCGAGAAGACTTCGGGGTCCAATGCCCCACGCGATCAGAGCCATGAGCCGGTCGCAGACCGAGTGAGTTCGCGGAACCCGCGGGTACCGCATGAGATTTCACGGGGCACCGAGTGTCCCGTGCAGGGAGTAAGCCAGAGATGGCCGATGAGAACAATGACAACAACGCCCCCACCCTCGACTTCCCGGCTGACGCCGCGGGAGAGCTGACGGAGCCCACCGCTCCGGATGTCGACGGCCCTGCAGAGCCGTCGATCGAGGGTGACGAGAACTCCGACGCCGCTGAACGGGCCGAGGACGCCGCTGCCGATGCTGTCGCCGCCGGCTACGCCGCAGCGGACGATGCCGCGGCTGCTGCCGACGATGCCGCTGCTGCGGCCGATTCCGTCGCTGATGCCGTGGCTGAGGCGGAAGCCGAAGCTGCCGCTGACGCGGAAGCGGCTGCCGAGGCCCAGGCTGCTGCTGAGGCGCTCGAGGTGCCGGAGAGGGAGTCCGCCGTCGCGGAGAAGCTCTCGGAAGCCGGAGTCGTCGAGGAAGCCACCGCAGAGGAGTCGGTCGCGCAGTCGACGACCGCCGTCGAGGCGACCGTCACCGAGGAGGAAGCTCCGGCCGCTCCCGAAGCTCCGGGTCCGGTGACTGCTGTGTCGCTCGGTCTGCTTCCCGAGGTGTTCGTCTCGCAGGTCTCCACACAGCTGCACTTCTACGCGCCTGAGATCGTCCCGCTCCCCGCGCAGCCGGGGCGCGAGCGCATCTTCGACCGGATCGCCGAGCGCGAGCAGTCGCAGGACGAGCCTGCGGGTCGTGGCCGCGGCCGTCGCCGCCGTGGCGGTTCCGAGGGTGACGACCAGCGCGAAGAGCCGCGTCAGCGTCAGCGCGTCGTCGAGTACATCACCGAGCCGAAGGCCATCAAGGGATCCACCCGCCTCGAGGCGAAGAAGCAGCGTCGCCGGGACGGGCGTGACGCTGGTCGTCGTCGCCCCGTCGTGACCGAGGCCGAGTTCCTCGCACGTCGCGAGTCCGTCGACCGCAAGATGGTCGTGCGCTCCAAGAACGGCCGCACGCAGATCGGTGTCCTCGAAGACGGCGTGCTGGTCGAGCACTACGTCGCCCGGAACCAGGACGCGTCGTTGATCGGCAACGTCTACCTCGGACGCGTGCAGAACGTGCTTCCCAGCATGGAGGCCGCGTTCGTCGACATCGGTCGTGGACGCAACGCCGTGCTGTACTCCGGCGAGGTCGACTGGGACGGCGTCGAGACGGGCAACCAGCCGCGCCGCATTGAACTGGCGCTCAAGCCCGGCGATCGCGTGCTCGTCCAGGTCACCAAGGACCCGGTCGGCCACAAGGGTGCTCGTCTCACCAGCCAGATCTCCCTGCCCGGCCGCTACCTGGTCTACGTGCCGGGCGGTTCCATGAACGGCATCAGCCGCAAGCTTCCCGACAACGAGCGGGCACGCCTCAAGCGCATCCTCAAGGAGGTGCTGCCGGAGTCCTCCGGGGTGATCGTCCGCACGGCGGCCGAGGGTGCCACCGAGGACCAGCTCACGCGTGACGTGCAGCGTCTCACCTCGCAGTGGGAGCACATCCAGAAGCAGGTCGAGAACCAGCAGGCGCCCGCGCTCCTGCACGCGGAGCCCGACCTTCTCGTGAAGATCGTCCGCGACGTCTTCAACGAGGACTTCACCAAGATGCTCATCCAGGGCGAGGATGCGCAGCAGACCATCCGCGCCTACCTGGAGAGCGTGGCTCCCGACCTGCTCGAGCGCGTCGAGGCGTATGAGGACGAGACCGATCCGTTCGATGCGTTCCGCATCACGGAGCAGATCGAGAAGGCTCTCGATCGCAAGGTGTGGCTGCCCTCTGGTGGCTCGCTCGTGATCGACCGCACCGAGGCCATGACGGTCGTCGACGTCAACACCGGCAAGTTCGTCGGCTCGGGCGGAAACCTCGAGGAGACGGTCACCAAGAACAACCTCGAGGCAGCGGAGGAGATCGTCCGCCAGCTGCGCCTGCGCGACATCGGCGGCATCATCGTCGTCGACTTCATCGACATGGTCCTGGAGTCCAACCGCGATCTCGTGCTGCGGCGCCTGATCGAATGCCTGAGCCGCGACCGGACCAAGCACCAGGTCGCCGAGGTCACCTCGCTCGGGCTCGTGCAGATGACGCGCAAGAAGCTGGGGCTCGGCCTGCTCGAGACCTTCAGCGAGGCCTGCGAGGTCTGCGCCGGCCGCGGCGTCATCGTGCACCACGACCCGGTCGTGAAGCACCGCTCCAACGGCAACAACAACGGCGGCGGCAACGGCGGCAACGGGCAGAGCGGGCGTCGTCAGCGCGGCGGCGGTGGCAACGGGAACGGTCAGAACCAGAGCGCTCCGGCTGCCTCCGCGGTCACCCACAGCATCACGGAGGGGGCGAAGTCGGCCCTCGCGCAGATCGCCGCCTCCACCATCGCTCCGGCGGCGGATGGGGCGCCGGAAGCCGAGGCGGCCGACGTCACGTCGGAAGCGTCCGCAGGTGCCGATCGTCCGAAGAAGGCTCGCAAGAAGCGAGGCGGCGACCGCAAGGGCCCGAAGTCTCCCGCCGAGGCGCTGCTCGACTCCGTCCTCGACGCTCTCCCGGAGCCGAAGGCGCCGGGTCAGGGACGAGGACGTCGTCGGGTGAGCACAGCGGCGCTCACCGGCACGCCCGTCTCGGTGAACAACGAGCCGTCAGCGCCGGTCGCGGCTGCGGACTCGGAGTCCTGAGGCGATCAGCCGGCGCACCAGCTCCTTGCCCGCGACGTGCTGGGCGCCGGCGGCGACGAGCCGGGGGATGATCTCCTCCGGCACGTCGTAGTGGTCGAGATCGAAAGCGCGTGCGGCGACGTCGTTCTCGCGCGCGAACGCGTGCAGCTCGTCGAGGCTCTCGTCGCTCACGAGGTGCGCCCACAGGCGTCCGTGGGCGGGCCAGAGCGGGTCGTCGACGAGTACGGTCACCCTTTCAGCCTAGGTCCGCGCCGGTGGGGCAGGGGCTGATGGAGCGAGCCGCGATGCACGGACCCACCTCGCTTTGCGACACCGACCCGCATCCGGTAAAGTAGTCCCTTGGTGCGTATGCCGCGTCGTCCTCGTCGGTCGAAGCGGAGAGCCTTGCGTTCGCGCCCGCCGTTCCACGGTGCATGCAAGCAACAGTCTTCCCGTGAGATCTCGGAGCCGCGAGCTCCCCAACGAAACAGGTATGAAGTGGTTTACGCAGTAGTGCGCGCCGGTGGGCGGCAGGAGAAGGTCGAGGTCGGCACGATCGTTCAGCTCGACCGTGTCAAGGCTGCCCAGGGCGAGAAGATCGAGCTGGCCGCTGTGCTGCTCGTCGACGGCGCCACGGTGACCACCGACGCTGACTCGCTGGCCAAGGTCAAGGTCACGGCTGAGGTCATCGGTAACCTCCGCGGCCCGAAGATCATCATCCAGAAGTACAAGAACAAGACCGGCTACAAGAAGCGCCAGGGCCACCGTCAGGAGCTCACGCGCGTCAAGATCACCGGCATCAAGTAAGCCAGAGGGGACCAGGACATGGCACATAAAAAGGGCGCAAGCTCAACCCGTAACGGTCGTGACTCCAACGCTCAGCGCCTCGGCGTGAAGCGCTTCGGCGGTCAGCAGGTCCTCGCCGGCGAGATCATCGTCCGCCAGCGCGGCACGCACTTCCACCCCGGCGTCAACGTCGGCCGTGGCGGCGACGACACGCTGTTCGCTCTGGCCGCCGGTGCGGTCCAGTTCGGCGCGAAGGGCGGCCGCAGGGTCGTCAACATCGTCGCCGCAGCTGAGTGATCACAGCGCGACACTAGTTATCCGGTTCGGGGCGGGCTTCGGCTCGCCCCGTCCGTGTATCTGCACACCGAAACACCACTCACATACAGGGGAATCCGCACATGGTCACGTTCGTCGACACCGTCACACTGCACCTTCGTGCGGGTAAGGGCGGCAACGGCTGCGTTTCCGTGCACCGCGAGAAGTTCAAGCCGCTGGGTGGTCCCGATGGGGGCAACGGCGGCGACGGCGGAGACGTCGTCCTCGTGGCGGACCCGCAGACCGGAACGCTGCTGTCGTACCATCACTCGCCGCACCGGTCCTCCGGCAACGGCGGTCCCGGCATGGGCGATCACCGTTCCGGCTTCCTGGGTGAGACGCTCGAGCTCCCCGTGCCGGTCGGCACCGTGGTGAAGAACACCGCGGGTGAAGTCCTCATCGACATGATCATCCCTGGTGAGCGGTTCGTCGTCGCGAAGGGCGGGATGGGCGGGCTGGGCAACGCCGCTCTCGCCACCCCCAAGCGCAAAGCACCGGGCTTCGCCCTGCTCGGCACGCCCGGATACGAGGGCGACGTGGTCCTCGAACTGAAGACGGTCGCCGATATCGCTCTCGTCGGCTACCCGTCCGCCGGCAAGTCGAGCCTGATCGGCGCGATCTCGGCCGCGCGGCCCAAGATCGCCGACTACCCCTTCACGACCCTGCACCCGAACCTCGGCGTCGTTCAGCAGGGCGACTTCCGCTACACCGTCGCGGACGTGCCCGGTCTCATCGAGGGCGCCAGCGAGGGCCGCGGGCTCGGTCTCGAGTTCCTCCGCCACGTCGAGCGCTGCTCCGCACTGCTGCACGTGCTCGACTGCGCGACTCTCGAGCCGGGGCGCGATCCGATCTCCGATCTCGACGTCATCCTCGCCGAGCTCGGCGCGTACGAGGTCCCCGAGGGACAGACTCCGCTGCTCGAGCGCCCGCAGCTCATCGCGCTGAACAAGATCGATGTGCCGGAGGCGCGCGACCTCGCCGACCTCGTCCGCCCCGATCTCGAGGCTCGTGGGTTCCGCGTGTTCGAGATCTCCACCGTCTCGCACGAGGGGCTGCGCCCGCTCACCTTCGCACTGGGTGAGCTGGTGGAGAAGGCCCGCGCCGAAGCGGCGCTCGAGACACCGCCGGAGCGCGTCGTGATCCGCCCGCGTGGTTCCAAGAAGGACTTCACCATCCGGGTCGAGGGCGGCACCTACGGCAACGTGTATCGCATCCTTGGCGAGAAGCCGGTCCGCTGGGTGCAGCAGACCGACTTCCAGAACGAGGAGGCCGTGGGCTACCTCGCGGATCGACTCGAGAAGCTCGGCGTGGAGGACGAGCTGTTCCGACTCGGCGCCGTGCAGGGGTCGACCGTCGTGATCGGCGAGGGCGACAGCATCGTGTTCGACTGGGAGCCCACCATGACGTCCGCCGCCGAGGCGATGGCCGCGCCGCGCGGAACCGACCCGCGTCTGGCTCCGAACGCACGCCGGACCACCTCCGAGCGCCGTGAGCAGTACTACGAGCGCATGGACGCGAAGGCCGAAGCCCGCGCCGAGGTGGAGACGCAGCGTCTCGCCGCGTACCGCGAGGACGGCGAGTGACAGCACGCACCCGCGCGGACCTCGCCACCGCGTCCCGCATCGTCGTCAAGGTCGGGTCGTCCTCGATCAGCGGGGACTCCTCATGGCGGATCCCCGTCATCGTCGAAGCCCTGGCTGCGGCGCACGCGCGGGGGATCGAGGTCGTGCTGGTGTCGTCGGGTGCCATCGCGTCCGGCATCCCCTTCCTGCGGCTGGATGCTCGTCCGACCGACCTCGCGACCCAGCAGGCCGCGGCCGCCGTCGGCCAGAACATCCTGATGTACCGCTATCAGGAGTCACTTCGTCCGTTCGACATCGTCGCGGGCCAGGTGCTCTTGACGACCGGTGACCTCGAGAACCCGACGTCGCGTTCCAACGCCCGTCGCGCGATGGAGCGCCTGCTCGGCCTGCGCACGCTTCCGATCGTCAACGAGAACGACACGGTCGCGACACAGGAGATCCGCTTCGGTGACAACGACCGACTCGGTGCGCTGGTCGCTCAGCTGATCGAGGCGGACGCCCTCATCCTGCTCAGCGACATCGAGTCGCTGTACACGAAGCCTCCGACCGATCCCGGCGCCGAGCCGATCGACGTGGTCGCGCCGAACGCCGATCTCACCGGCCTGGAGTTCGGGGCGACCGTCGTCAACAGCGTGGGCACCGGGGGAGCGGCGACCAAGGTCTCCGCCGCCCGTCTTGCCGCGGCATCTGGCATCGGTGTGCTGGTCACCAGCGCCGACCTCGTAGCGCAGGCCCTGGCCGGCGCCGAAATAGGGACCTGGTTCGAGCCGGCCACCTCATAAACTGGGCGGATGACCGACCAGACCCCGCAGGTGCGCCTGGAGCGCGCCAAAGAGGCCTCTCGCGCCACGGCTGCGCTCACGAGCGATGAGAAGGCGCGAGTGCTCGAAGCGATCGCTGTGGCGCTGAGCGATTCCGCTGTGCAGATCATCGAGGCGAACGGTCGTGACATCGCCCGCGGACGCGCGGAGGGCATCGGGGAGTCACTCATCGATCGGTTGCGTCTCGACGAGAAGCGTGTCGCGGCACTGGCGGCCGCCGTGCGTGAGGTCGCCGCTCTCGGTGACCCGGTCGGGCGCGTCGTCGGCGGCCACCGGATGCCCAACGGTGTCGCCCTCGAGCAGGTGCGCGTACCTTTCGGCGTCGTCGGCGCGATCTACGAAGCCCGGCCCAACGTGACGGTCGACATCGCCGCTCTGGCGCTGCAGTCGGGCAACGCCGTCGTGCTGCGTGGCGGGAGCGCCGCCCGTGAGTCGAACACCGTGCTCGTCGACGTGATGCGGCGGGCGGTGGAGAGTGCAGGGCTCACAGCCGAGGCGATCCAGACGGTTGACGACTTCGGCCGGGACGGCGCGAAGGCGCTCATGCACGGGCGAGGGTTCATCGACGTCCTGGTGCCGCGGGGAAGTGCCGGCCTCATCGAGACCGTCGTCACCGAATCGACCGTGCCTGTGATCGAGACCGGGGCAGGCAACGTTCACATCTTCCTGGATGAGACCGCCCCGGACGACTGGGCGAGCGACATCGTCGTGAACGCCAAGGTGCAGCGGCCGAGCGTGTGCAATGCGGTGGAGACCGTGCTCGTGCATCGACAGGCGGCACCGCGTCTGATCCCGCTGGTGGCCAGCGCGCTGCAGAGCGAGGGCGTCGCGATCCACGGCGATGACATGGTCGTCGGCCTCATGTCGAACGTGATCCCCGCCACGGAGGAGGACTGGAAGACCGAGTACCTCAGCCTCGACATCGCGATCAAGGTCGTGGAGTCCCTGGACGAGGCGCTCGACCACATCCGCCGCTACAGCACGGGTCACACGGAGTCGATCATCACGACCGACACGCGCAATGCGGAGCGCTTCCTGGCCGAGGTGGATTCCGCCGTCGTGATGGTGAACACGTCCACCCGCTTCACGGACGGCGGCGAGTTCGGCTTCGGCGCGGAGGTCGGCATCTCGACCCAGAAGCTGCACGCTCGAGGGCCGATGGGCGTCGCAGAGCTGACCAGCACGAAATGGCTCGCGCGTGGGTCGGGGCAGACCCGCAGCTGAGGGCTAGACTGGGGGACGCTGTACCTCACAGGATCCCGAACAGCACGCCACGAAACGGAGTCAGGATGAACCTCGTCGCACAGATCGCGATGGCCGCTGCCGAAACAGAGCACCACGGCAACGTCGCGCTCGAAACGGTGATCTTCGGAGCCATCGCTGCGGTCGTGTTCGCCTTCCTCGGACTGGTGACCTTCTCCTACAAGAACGTCGCCAACCGCCACTCGGCCAAGGCCGAGGCCTGGGCCGCACAGCACGGCAAGGACGGCCACGAGGCGGGACACGGCCACTAGGCCCCCATGAACGACGCTGCGACCACGCGCCCCCCGCGCATAGGTGTGATGGGCGGCACGTTCGACCCCATCCACCATGGCCACCTGGTCGCAGCCAGCGAGGTGGCGAACTCCTTCGGCCTCGACGAGGTGGTGTTCGTTCCCACCGGTCACCCGTGGCAGAAGTCGGGCGTCTCGCCGAGCGAGCATCGGTACCTCATGACGGTGATCGCCACCGCGTCGAATCCGCAGTTCACCGTGAGCCGGGTCGACATCGACCGTGAGGGGCCCACCTACACGATCGACACGCTGCGCGATCTGAAGCGTGATCGCCCGGATGCGGACCTCTTCTTCATCACCGGAGCCGACGCCGTGGCGCAAATTCTCAGTTGGAGGGACCATGATGAGTTGTGGGAGTTGGCCCACTTCGTCGCGGTCTCGCGCCCGGGACATGTCCTGAGCACCGACGGCCTCCCGAGCGACAACGTCAGCCAACTGGAAGTGCCGGCGCTGTCGATCTCATCGACGGACTGCCGTGAACGCGTTCGCGACGATCAGCCGGTCTGGTATCTGGTCCCTGATGGGGTCGTTCAGTACATAGCGAAGCATCATCTGTATCGGAGCAAGGCATGAGTACATCGGATCGCCAGGAGCAGGGTCCGCTGACGCGCAAGCAGCTACGGGAGATCCGTCTGACGGGTTCGACCCCCGTCATCACCAGCGAGGAGGCCGCCGCCGCGGCGGAAGCCGCGCCCCCCGCGCCGCCGCTGCCTCGGGCCGCCGACCCCGTGGAGGTCGCACCGGCACCGGTCGTCGACGCCGCGAACGGTGACGCACCGCTCACGCGTCGTCAGGTGCGCGAGCTCGAGAAGGTCCGCACGGCCTCCGTGCCGGTGGTCACACCGGAAGGCACCTCGGAAGACGGCGTCGCTGCTGCCGGCGACGGGGAAGCGGAGCAGCCCGCCGAAGCGGGCCCCTCCGACGCCGCCGCCGCGCCCGCGGAGATCGTGTCTGGCGTTCCTGACTTCACCCGCAACGAAGAGCCGGGCGATGCCGACGACGACGATGATGATGACGTCGCCGTCGAGCCCGTCCGGGCATCGGTCGCCGCAGACGCGGTGGGCGAGGTCCCGCTGGAGACCACGGCGGCGTCCACGGGCGATGAGGACGATGTGGCTGCGGCCCTCGGGCTTCCCGCCCAGGCAGAGGACGCCGGCGAGCAGGATCCCGACGACGTGCTCGCCGATGTCGACGACGCCGGGGATGAGGTCGTCGGCGACGCACGCCCGACCGTCAACTCCGCTTTCGGCGAGGGGCTGCTCGCAGACGCTCCCGACCCGCACGCGCCCTTCCGCCCGTCTTTCGATGAGCTGCTCACGGTCGGCGACTCGACCGGCTCCCAGCACTCCGCGCCGAATGCGCTGATCTTCACACCCTCTCCCGGAGAGGGATCGCTCTCCGGTCCCGTCGCATCGACCGGCGAGATCCTCGTGACGGGGTCGTACGAACTGCCGCAGGGCATGGGTTCGCAGGGCCACGCACTCGGCACCACCGACGGCAAGGATGTCGACGCCGTTCTCATCGACGGCGAGCTTCCCCCCGCGTCGTCGCCTACGCCGATCGCCGCCAGCTCGGCGGTCAGCACCATCAAGCCCGCCGGCGAGGTGATCCGTCCGCCGGCGCCTGAGAAGGGCAACCGGCTGATGATCACCCTGGCGATCGTCGCCGGAGGGCTTGCCCTCGCTGTCGGTGTCGTCGTCATCATCGCCATCACCACGAATGTGTTCTGATGCAATCACCTGAAACCGCCGAAGAGATGCTGCGTCTGGCAGCACAGGCCGCCGTCGACAAGGGCGGAGAGGATCTCGTCGCACTCAACGTCTCCGAGCCGCTTCCGCTCGTCGACATCTTCCTGCTCGTCACCGGAAACAGCGAGCGCAATGTCGCCGCGATCGCCGACGAGATCGAAGACCGCCTGATCGAGTCCGGGCACAAGCGCGTCCGCCGAGAGGGTCGGGCGGAGGCTCGCTGGGTGCTGCTCGATTTCGGTGACCTGATCGTGCACGTGTTCCACCAGGAGGAGCGCGTGTACTACGGGCTGGAGCGTCTGTGGAAGGACTGCCCCGTCGTTCCGATCGACGTGGCGGTGCCTGCCGCCACCGACCAGGGCTGACGTGTCAACGCACCTCGTCACCGGTGCGGGTTCCGGCATAGGGGCTGTTCTCGCTGGGCGGCTCCTGGATCGCGGCGACGACGTCGTGGCGCTCGCCCGCGATGCCGGGCGTGCCAGGCAGATCGCGGAGACGCTTCCCGGAGCTTCTGTCCTCGTCGGAGACCTCTCCCAGCCGGGGCGACTGTCGTGGGCGCTGTCGAAGCAGCAGCTGCCCGACCGGATCGATGCGCTCGTCCACGTCGCCGGCGTCGTCGACCTCGGCGATGTGGCTGATCTCGCTCCCGCGCTGTGGGAGCAGCAGCTCGCCGTGAATCTCATCGCCCCTGCCGAGCTCACGCGCCTGCTTCTGCCCGTCCTGCGCGTGTCACAGGGGCAGATCGTGTTCGTCAACTCGGGAGCGGGCCTCCGCGCCAACGCCGGGTGGTCGGCGTATGCGGCGTCGAAGCACGGTCTCCGTGCGCTTGCCGATGCGCTGCGCGCCGAGGAGGCCGCGCACGGAGTGCGGGTGACGTCGATCTATCCCGGCCGCACAGCCACTCCCATGCAGGAGCGCGTGCACCAGCAGGAGGGCCAGGACTACGACGCCGAGCGGTTCATCACGCCGGACGCGGTCGCCACGACCATCCTCACGGCGCTCGATCTTCCACGCGATGCGGAGATCACCGACCTCACGGTGCGACCGGGGCGCTGACTCCGCGCTGCTCCGCGTTCACGCGCTCATTCGGGTGCGGCGCGCGAGCATGCCCCGGTCGGCGCGTGTCTGGGGAGGAATGGCCGAGAGCAACGACCGGGTGTAGGGGTGATCTGCGCGAAGGTAGACGTCTTCGGTCTCACCGATCTCGACCATCTCGCCCAGGTACATGACCGCGACGCGGTCGGCGATGTGCCGCACGAGGGAGAGATCGTGCGCGATGAAGACGATCGACATTCCCAGTCGCTCCCGCAGCTCGCACAGCAGGTCGATGATCTGTGCGCGGATCGACACATCCAGCGCCGAGACGGGTTCGTCGCACACGAGAACGTCCGGGTCGAGTGCGAGTGCCCGAGCGATGCCGATGCGCTGACGCTGTCCGCCGGAGAACTGGTGCGGGAAACGCGAACCCATCTCGGCGGTGAGGCCGACGAGTTCCAGCAGCTCGGCGACGCGCTCGCGCCTGCTCGACGGCGTTCCCGAGTGCGTCGCGGCGAGCGGTTCGGCGATGATCTGCTGCACGGTCATCCGAGGGTTGAGTGACATGTAGGGGTCCTGGAACACCATCTGCACCCCACGCCGCAGGATCTTCCGATCGCGGAGCCGCCCTCTCGTCACATCCTGGTCGCGGTAGCGCAGGGTTCCCGCATCGGGGGAGTCGAGCCCGACCAGCATCCGCGCCAGAGTCGACTTGCCGCTTCCGGACTCGCCGACGATCGCCAGGATCTCGCCCTGGCGGAGGTCGAGGTCGACGTCGGCTACCGCGGCGACCCGGTGCGCACGGCGCCCGCTTCCCGAACGGAAGGTGCGCTCGAGGCCGCGTCCCTCCAGGATCGGCGGGGTGTCGGCATCCTGCGCCGCCGGGCTCACATCTCGCGGCATCGAGTTCAGCAGCTGCACCGTGTACGGATGCTGCGGCTCGGTGAGCACGACGTCGGCGGATCCCGTTTCGACGATGCGACCGGTGCGCATGACGGCGACCTGATCCGCGACCTCCATCACGACACCGAGGTCGTGCGTGATGAGCAGGATCCCCATTCCGAGTCGATCACGCAGAGAGAGCAGCAGATCGAGGATCTGGGCCTGCACCGTCACATCGAGCGCGGTCGTCGGCTCATCCGCGATGATGAGATCAGGGTCCAGCGCGATCGCCATGGCGATCAGGATGCGCTGGCGCTGGCCGCCGGAGAACTGGTGCGGGTAATCGTGCACACGCTTGTCGGGGGAGGGGATACCGACGAGGGCCAGCAGCTCGACCGCGCGCGCCTGGGCGGCGCTCCGGCCGATGCTGCGGTGAGCACGGATCAGATCGATGATCTGATCGCCGATGCTGAGGACCGGATTCAACGCGGAAAGGGCGTCCTGCATGACCAGGCTGACGTGCACACCCCGCAGGCGCCTGTGCTGTTCGGCGGAGAGGGAGAGGAGATCGGTCCCGCTGAGCGTCAGGGTGTCCGCCTCCACATCCCCGTTGTCGATGAGGCCCATGATCGCGCGGGCGGTCATGGACTTTCCTGATCCGGACTCGCCCAGCAGCGCGAAGACCTCGCCCCGGCGCACGGTGATGTCGATGCCATCGACCACGCGGTTGCGCCGGCCTTCGCCGGTGAGGGTGACGGTGAGTCTCTTGACGTCCAGGACGACGGTGTTCCGGGGGGCGGGTGCGTTCTCCATGGGTGCCATCATGCCAGCTTCCAGCCTCTGAATTGTTTCGAACAGGAAACATTTCGTCTGGAAATAATCACAGAGGTTGACATCTATGCCGAAATCCTCCAGATTCGAGGAAACTCCCGCTTGGTGACCGAGTGGGACACCCGCATCATCGAACCGAAGGAGCGCATCCGTGCTTGAACAAGCTGGCCGGTACACCGGCTACACCGCGTACGACTATCTGGAAGCCGGCAAGGACTACCGCGAATTCCGCTACGCCAAGCAGATCGGCCGCGTCCCGGCTTACGATCTCGGCCTGAGCGATGCGCAGCGCGAACGCACCGAGCGCCTGCTCCGCGAGGAGACCGTGATCTCCCTGCACGAGCATGTGCAGGTCTTCCCCGAGGACATGGGCGAGCTACGCGACCACATCCGCCAGGGTCGCGAACCCACCGGCTACCAGGGTCTCGCCCGTTCCGGACTCACGGCCGTGTTCGACAACGGTATGGACGGCACCTGCTGCATCTCGAGCGACGCAGGGTGGAAGTACCAGGACGTGCTGTTCGACCTCGGTGTTCGCATGGCCGACCTCGCGCACCAGGACTTCGTGATCAAGGCCGAGTCGATCAAGGACATCCGCCACGCGGCGGAGACCGGCCGAGTCGCGCACATCTTCGCGCTCGAGGCGTCGACCATGATCGAGAACGAGGTCGACCGCCTCGACGTGCTGTACGGCTTCGGCGTGCGTCAGATGGGCATCGCCTACTCCGAGGCCAACATGCTCGGAGGCGGACTGAAGGAGCGGGGCGACGGCGGACTGACATACTTCGGCGAGCGCGCGGTCGAGCGGATGAACAAGCTCGGCATCGCGATCGACATCTCCCACTCCGGGGACCAGACGTGCCTCGATGTGATCGCCCACTCGACGAAGCCGGTCTTCATCACGCACGCCGGTGCTCGTGGGCTGTGGCCGACCAACCGCATGAAGACCGACGAGACGATCATCGAGTGCGCCAAGCGCGGCGGTGTGATCGGCATCGAGGCGGCTCCGCACACCACCATCTCGCCCCAGCACCCGAAGCACTCGCTGGAGTCAGTGATGGATCACTTCCAGTACTGCGTCGACCTGGTGGGCCTGGAGCACGTGAGCTTCGGACCGGACACGCTGTTCGGGGACCATGTCGGCCTTCACGACGCGTTCTCGTCGAACCTGTCGCTGGGGCAGGCGCACGCCAACGTCGACTACGAGAAGCAGCCGTACGTCGACGGCATCGAGAACCCGGCCGAAGCCTTCTACAACATCATCGGCTGGCTTGTGAAGCACGACTACTCCGACGACGAGATTCGCGCCGTCGTCGGAGGGAACACCATGCGCGTACTCGAGGAGGTCTGGGTCTGATGAAGTACAGCAAGTTCCTCGCCCTCGGTGCGGCCGCGGCTCTCGCCGTCGGTCTCGCCGCGTGCGCCCCGTCCGCGCCGGAACCGGGGGAGTCGTCCGGCTCCGCCGGTCCGAGCGACGAGACGATCAGCATCGGCACGACGACGGATGTCGTGAACTTCAACCCGGTGCTCGGCAACAGCAGAACGGATTCGTGGATCACGAACCTGATGTATCCGCACCTGCTGAGCATCAGCGATGACGGCAGCAAGGAAGCCCACGTGGCCACGGATTGGGGCTACGTGGATGACACCACGGGCTTCTACGAGATCCGCGACGACCTCACCTGGAGCGACGGCGAGCCCCTCACCGCCGAAGACGTGGCGTGGACCCTGAACGCGGTCAAGCGCGATCAGGCCCCCGGCACGTTCTACGGACAGCTCGGCAACCTCGACACCGCGACAGCCGTGTCGGACACCCGTGTCGAGCTCACTCTCACCCAGCCGGACTCGTCCATCGTCGAGGAGATCGGGTTCTGGGGTGTCGTCGTCCCGCAGCACGTCTTCGAGCCGAAGGGATCGATCGCCGAGTTCGCGAACGACGGCAGCGACGGGGGATGGGTGGGCATGGGCCCGTTCATCATGAGCGACTTCCAGGTGGGTCAGCACTACACGCTGAAGCGCGTCGAGGACTACCCGCTCGTCAAGGGCGGCGTCCCTGGACCCGCCGAGGTCGTGTATCGCGTGTATCCGGACGTGAACACCGAGATCCTGGCACTGCAGAGCGGCGAGATCGATGTGATCGCGAACGCGCTGCCGCCGGCACAGGTCGAGCAGCTCGGCAACACCGACGGTCTGCAGGTCATCGAGGCTCCGGGGCTCGGCTACGCCCACCTGGTCTACAACATGGACAGGCCGGACCTCGCGAAGACCGAGGTCCGTCAGGCACTCGCCCATGCCGTCGACTACGACGCGATCCGCACTGTCGTGCTGCAAGGGCAGGCCGTCTCGACGGGCTCCAGTGCGCTGATGCCGGTGCTCGCGAAGTACTACGACAAGTCGGTCAAGGAGTACGAGTTCGACCCCGAGAAGTCGCGCTCGCTCATGGAGAAGGCCGGCTACGCGGCGGACGCGAGCGGGAAGTTCCCGGTCTCGTTCCGGCTGATCTACTCGCTGCAGGACAGCGTCACCAGCCAGTGGGCCCAGATGGTGAAGGACAGCGCGGCAGAAGCCGGCATCACGATCGAGCTGCAGGGCACCGAGCGCAACACCTACCTCTCCATGACAAGCGAGGGCGACTACGACATCTATGCGGGCAACTTCGCCATCATGGACGACCCGGTGACGAACTTCTCGCTGTCGTATCTCCCCGGCGGGGCGATCAACTACACGCACGTGGACGATCCCGACCTCAACGCCCTGATCGAGGAGGGAATGGTCACCTTCGACCAGGACGAGAAGATCTCGATCATGCGCAAGGCGAACAAGATCGTCCATGAGCAGGTCTACGACAACATCATGTACACGCAGAACCTGTTCTTCGCAGCCAGCGACGAGTGGGCCGGCTTCATCGCGAAGCCGAGCGAGCTGCTCTCGATCGTGAACCCGCTCTCGCTCGCGAGCGCGCACCCGGTCGAGTAACAACCACCGAAATCTCGAGGAAGGTCGCCCGGGTGTCCCGAGCATCGTTCATTCTCCGTCGCGCCGGTCGCGGTCTGCTCACGATCTGGTTCGCCGTGACCGTGACGTTCCTGCTGCTGCGTCTGCTTCCCGGTGACCCGGCGCTGGCGCTGGCGAGTCCGAACATGACGGACGACATCCGGGCGACCATCCTCGAGCAGTACGGTCTGGACCAGCCCCTGATCGTGCAGTACGGGCTCTACATGTGGCAGTTGCTGCAGGGGAACCTCGGCATCTCTTTCACGCAGTCGATCCCGGTCACGGACGTCCTGCTGCAGCGGCTGCCGTGGACGCTCCTGCTGACCATCACGGCGCTGGTGCTCACGATCCTCATCGGAGTACCGCTGGGTGTGGCCGCGGCTTCCCACAAGGGACGGTTCGTCGATAGGGCGGTGCAGGTGCTCGGAGTCACCGGGCAGTCGCTGTTCGTGCCGAGCGTCGCGATCCTGCTGCTGTTCGTGTTCGGTCTGAATCTGGGGTGGTTCCCGATCGGTGGGGCCTACACCAACAACACCTACGGCTTCGAGTGGTATCTGAGCGTCGCGCAGCACCTGGTCCTGCCGGCGGTGTCGCTCATGCTGATCCAGGTGGGCTCCTACGTCCTGACGATGCGATCGACGTTGATCGAGACGCTCGGCGAGGACTACATCCTCCTCGCCAAGGCGAACGGCATCCGCGGCAGCCGCATCCTCTGGAAGCATGCGTTGCGCAACGCCCTGCTCCCGACCACCACCCTGATCGGACTGCAGCTCGGCTTCCTGGTCGGCGGCGCCGTGCTCACGGAGACGGTGTTCGCCTACCCCGGCATCGGCCGTGGCATCTACGAAGCAGTCACCCAGCTCGACTTCCCCGTCCTGCAGGGTGCGTTCCTCATGCTCGCCGTCACGGTGGTCGTGGCGAACACCATCACCGACATCATCTACGGCTACCTGGACCCGAGAGTGAAGACCTCATGACCGCTCCGATGCCCTCCGCAGAGGCCCTGACCCCGAGTGAGCCGACCGCTGCAGGCAGCGAGCGGGCGAGCGCCCACACCTGGCGTGCGTTCCGCCGTGACCCGCTCGGCATGATCTCCCTCGGACTGCTGGTCCTGCTCGTGATCGTGGCTCTCGCCGCGCCTCTGATCGCTCCGTATCCGGCCAGCTACGGACCCGACGTACTGCGTCCGCCGAGCGGTGACCACTGGTTCGGCACCGATGCTCTCGGGCGGGACGTGTTCTCCGAGGTGATCTGGGGCACGCAGCAGAGTGTGCTGGTGGCCGTGGCGGCCTCGCTGATCGCGATCGTCTTCGGCACGATCATCGCGGTCCTCGGAGCGTACTTCCGCAAGCTCGACAGCTTCATCAGCGTGATCGTCGACATGACGCTCTCGCTCCCCGTGCTGCCGCTCATGATCCTGATCGCCGCGTTGGTGGGGCCGAGCACATCGACCATCATCTTCGTGGTCGCTGCGTTCTCCTGGCCGGAGGTCACCCGCCTCGTGCGTTCTCAAGCGCTCACGGTGGTCGGTCTGCCCTACGTCGACGCGTCGCGGCTGATGACCACGTCTCCGGTGTGGATCATCACCAAGCACGTGCTGCCCGCTGTGACCCCGGTGGTCGTCGTCTCCGTGGTGGTGACGGCCTCACGGGCTGTGCTCTCGGCCGCGGGACTGGCCTTCCTCGGCCTCGGCGACCCGACGACCTGGTCCTGGGGGCGCATCCTCTACGAGGCGCAGCAGGCCGGTGCGATGGTCAGCGCCTGGTGGCTGACGCTCTTCCCCTCGATCGCGATCCTCATCCTGGTGCTCTCCGCGACACTGCTCTCGATCGCCTACAACGACGCGCGCAACCCGCGCCACCTCGCCCGATAGGAGTCCGTGATGACCGAGTTCGACCAGCGTCTCGCGCCCGAGTTCTTCGACCGGGTACAGACCAGGGTGCGCGAGCGGATGGCCGAAGCGGGTTTCGATGCCTTCCTCACCGATCACCCCGAGGACATCGCGTACCTCACCGGTTTCTTCCACCACCCGTCCGAGCGTCCGGTGGCGATCTGGCTCGAGGCGGGAGGCCGCGTGGTCATGCTGCTGCCCGAGCTGGAACGCGAGTACGCCGAATCGCAGTCTTCCCGTGCGGAACTGGTCGCGTTCTTCGAGTATCCCGGCGTCGTCGCGCCCTTCGAAGTGCTCGCCCGTGCGGTCTCACCTCGCGGGCGGGTCGGGTTCGCGGCGTCGATGCCGTCCGCCCGCCTGTCTGCGGCGAGGGAGGCGATGCCCGATGCCGATCTCGTCGCCTCGGGGCTGCTCACCCGTGCCCGCTACGTGAAGTTCCCCGAGGAGGTGGAGCTGCACCGTGAAGCGGCCCGTGTCACCGACCGGATGCTCGACGCCGGCGTGCAGCTGGTGCAGGCGGCGGTCGCGGCCGGGGGAGATCTTCCGACCGAGGCCGAGCTCGAGCGACACGTCACCGCGACCGGCACCGGCATCATGTACGCCGAGCACCGCAATGTCGTCGTCGCGTCACTGCTGGCCGGGGGACTGGTCTATTCAGGGCCCAATTCCGCCTTCCCGCACGGGCTCCCCTCGGTGAACCGTCTCAAGGCCGGCGACACCTTCATGCTCTCCCTGGGCTGCGCGGTCGGCGGTCGGTTCATCGAGGGGGAGCGCACCTTCGTGCTGGGCGAACCCACTGCGCAGCAGCGGCGGTACCACGACGCGATCCACGCGGCACAGCTGCGCGGTCGCGAGACCATCCGTGCGGGGCTCGAGTGCCGTGAGGCCAACCGCCTGTGCCTCGATGTGATCCGCGACGCCGGACTCGGAGAGTACATCCGGCACCGGCAGGGGCACGGCATCGGTCTCGGCATGCACGAGGCGCCATGGCTGGAAGACGGAGACGCCACGCAGCTCGAGGCGGGAATGGTCGTCTCGAATGAACCCGGTATCTATGTGCCGGGCCACGCCGGCTACCGGATCAGCGACAGCATGCTCGTGACGGCCACCGGCGCCGAACCCCTGACCACCTTCCCGCGCAGCCTCGACGAGTGCACGATCGCGCTCTGACCCACGGAATCCCAGAGAAGCAGAGAACATGACATCCACCCCGCCGGTATCCCCGGAGTTCGCCGCAGCCACCAGTGACCACGAATGGGTCGAGATCAACGGGAACCACCTGGCCGTCGAGGTCCTCGGTCCCGAGGGCGCTCCGGTCATCATCACCCATCACGGAGCCCCCGGCCTCGGGTCCCGCGCCGAACCGCGAGCCAGTTTCGGTCGACTCGCCGACGAATACCGCGTCGTGGTGTTCGATGCGCGCGGCAGCGGAGCGAGCGAGGGCCTCGGCACCTACAGCCACGAGCAGTGGGCGGCGGACATCGACGGTCTGCGGGAGTGGATCGGTGCGGAGAGGATCGTGATCGCCGGTGGCTCGTACGGCGGTTTCATGGCCATGGAGTACGCACTGCGATACCCGGAGCGCGTGCGGGCGATCGTGCTGCGCGACACCTCTCCGGACAACTCCAACGCGCACCTGGCGCGTGAGAACGCCCTCGCCTCGGACCGTGTCACGATCGACATGGAGAAGTTCGACCGCATCGACGTCGGACAGGTCCACGACGACGAGGACCTGAAGGACTGCTGGCGCGAGATCCTGCCCCTGTACGACTTCGTGTACGACCCGGAAGCGACCGAGCGCAAGGTGCAGGCGACGCCGTACCGCTATCGCGCGCACAACTACGCCTTCTCTGTGAACCTCCCGAACTACGACCTCAAACCGCGCCTGCCCGAGATCGGTGTGCCGACACTCATCACCGTGGGCCGGACGGACTGGATCACGCCAGTATCGTGTAGCCAGACGATCGCCGATCTCATCCCGGACTCCGAGATGGTGGTGTTCGAGAAGTCGGGGCACTCCCCGCAGATCGAGGAGGCAGAGGCGTGGACGAAGACCGTGCGCACGTTCCTGCACCGGGTGTACCCGCCGACCCGATGAGCAGCGTCGATCTCACGAGGGAAGTGAGCGACCTCGACCGACGGATCGTCGTCGCGCTGCAGCAGGACGGCCGAGCGAGTTGGACGTCGATCGCCGAGTTCGCCGGAGCCGCCGTCTCCACGGTCACCCGACGCGGACAGCAGCTGCTCGCCGAGGGGCTGGTGCGGGTCGGGATCGTTCCGACGCTGGGCAGTGAAGGCCATGTCGAGACCTTCTTCGTCCGGATCAACTGCACGCCCGGTTCCCAGCTGAGCGTCGCGCAGGCTCTGATCGGTTCGCCCTACGTGCGGTTCGTGACGCTGGTCACCGGCAAGTTCGACGTGTTCGCCGAGGTCGTCATCCCGGGGGATTCCGCCACCTACGCGCACGTCCTCACGGACCTGCAGGCGATACCGGGTGTCGAGCGTTGGCGCAGCGACCTGGTCGTGCACACCTACAAGGTGAGCTTCGACTGGGGGAGGCAGCTCTACGACGCGCACGCCGAAGCCGCGAGCGATCCGCAGTCGTACATGCCCGCGCCGAACACCTGCGATCCCACGCACTTCGATGACGCGGACCGCGCGATCGTCGAGGAGCTTCGACACAACGGTCGTGCCTCCTTCCAGTCGATCGGCGACAAGCTGGACATGAACGAGAGCAGCGTCCGTCGCCGGTACGAACGCATGCGCAACGGCGGGTGCTTGACGACCGTGACCATGGTTCCGGCGTCCGCACTCGGCATGAGCGCCGAGACACTTCTCATCCTTCGGGTGGAACCCTCTCGGATCGCCTCGGTGGCACGCACCCTCGCCCAGCACGTCTCGGTGCGCTTCCTGGCCGCAGCGCTCGAGGAGAACTCCCTCTACTGCGAGATCATCCTGCCGAGCACCGAGACGCTCCACGACTTCCTCACCGGGACCATCGCGCACCTCAAGGGAGTCAGAGGATGGAACGCGGCCATGGAACTGGTGTTCATGAAGCGAGGATTCATCGAGACACCCTGGTGGCGCGCGCAGGTCGCCTCGGCCGAGGCCGCCGAGAACGCCTCCTGACCCCGCGGCGGCATCCTTCGCGAGCAGTGTCAAGGGGCTTTGCGTGAGCCGAACCGTGGCGCACTCTTTGAGGAAGAGAGAGTCCTGGAGGGCCCGCACATGTCTGAACTTCCGGATCCACGTTTCATACTGAATCGCATCACCGCGTCGGAGTGGGTGATCAACGACCTCCGTTACTCGCCGAACGATCCGCGCCATGTGGTGGCGTGCGTGTACGAACTGGCCGAGACCGAGGTCGAGGTCACGTGGCTTCGCGACCTTCCCCTCGCGTCCCGATACGGTACGGCCTTCGAAGTGCTGGAGGACGTCGAGAGGATGCGCGGGTCGAGCAGGGCCACGCGTCCGATCTCGATCTCGCACGTGCCGCCGCTGCTCGCGACCTAGCAGGCCGCACGTCGACAGCAGAAGCGCACCCCTCCGTACACGGAGGGGTGCGCTTCTTCATGCCACGCGGCGGCAGGACGAGCTCAGAGCGTCGTCGGTCGGCTCACCGCAGCTGGAGATCCGTGATGCAGGTGCGGTCGTCGGGAGAGGTCGTCGACAGTGGCACGGAGCCGGTCAGCCCCTGGCTCTCGACGGTCAGCGTCGTCTCGAGGCCGCGGGGCACCCATACGCCGACGAAGCCGTTGTCCTGGGTTCGTCGGGTCTCGTCGACGACAATGCTCCCGTCGTCGGTCGTCAGGGTGACACGGACCTCCGTGTCGGCGAGCTCGCCCACGCACGTCGTGAGGCTGTGGAAGTGGCACTCGTGGGTCTGATCGCGGAACGGCGCGATCGAGACGTAGACGGCGTCGTCGGGCAGGGGAAGTCTGCCCTCTCTGCCCCTGGCGTCTCGAAGCACGAGCGTGTCGGGCTCTACCGAGGCGAGGAGGTCATCAGGACGATCCACGAGGGCCGTCGCCTCGAGCCGCGCGATCACCTCGCGGACGTCGAGCGCCGCCAGATCGTGTACGGCGAGCAGCTCTTGTGCCACTGCCGCCGAGCCGGCGTCCGTCGATGGCGTGGAGGCCGATTGCGAGGGTGAGGTCTGCGAGGGCGTCGTCTGCACGCCGGCCGAGCATCCGGTCAGGGCGATACCGGTGGCAGCGAGGGCGGCGAGCGTGACGGACAGCCGACGCCGCTGGAGCGTGTGGACGACGGCGGGCATGGTGGGGAGGTTCATGGCGTGGTTCCTTCGTGCGGAGGAGGGCCGGTGCCGCACTGCGCGGCGCCGACACCGGCCCGGGGATGGGTCAGAGAGAGGAGAGGAGGTCCTTCATCTCCTGGATCTCCTCCGTCTGCGCGTCGATGATCGTCTGGGCGAGCTCGACCGCTTCCTGGTCGCTTCCTTCGTCGACCTGGGTCTGCGCCATCTCGACGGCCCCCTCATGGTGCGCGATCATCTGCTCGAGGAACAGTCGGGAGGCCTCGGCACCGTCGGCCGCGCGGAGGGCCGCGAGGTCGTCGTCGCTCATCATCCCGTCCCCGTGATCCATCGCACCCGCGTCGCGATCGTCGGAGCCGACGCCCCACTCGTCGAGCCAGCCTTCGAGCTGTTCGATCTCCGGTCCCTGAGCGGTCTTGATCCGCTGGGCGAGAGCGGTGACGGCCGGGTCGACCCCGGGAGACGCGAGCACGATGTCGCTCATCTCGATGGCCTGCTGGTGGTGGACGATCATCATCGAGGTGAACATGATGTCCGCCTCGTCGACGCCGGCGGGTGCCGACGACGAGCCGTGGTCCATCCCCGGCATCGAGCCGTCAGTGTCGCCGGTCGCGCAGCCGGACAGCAGCAGGACCGTGGACAGGGCGAGTGCGGTCGTGACCGCAGCACGGATCTTCTTCATGGTGTTCTCCAATACGCATAGTCGTCGCGCGCACGCCGATGACGGCGCGCGCAAGGTGAGTGGTGCGGAGCCGGGCACGAGGGGTGCGGGCTCGACGGCCGCTCAGGTGCGACTGATGCAGAGAACGTGAAGCGAAGGGGCTTGGGGGAGCGCGCGGGAGGTGAGGGCCCCGGTCGGAGAGGACCGGAAGACGGTGGTTGCCCAGGCCCGGAGCGCACCGGGAGCGATGACCAGCGCGAGTGCGAGCAGCAGAGCGAGTACGCACATCATCGCCATGCCGGCGTGGTCGTCACTGCCGCAACCTGCACAGGACATGTCGCCGGCGTTCGTCGAGTTCCCGGAGGGGTGAGCCTGCGCCGCGCCGTGCGGAGCCGCCGCATGGTGAGCGGGCGTCGTGGCGGTGTCGCTCACCGGCATCGCGACTGCTGCCGGCGCCTCGGCGGATGGCGTCCCGTGCAGATTCAGGGTGTGCATCCCCAGGAGTCCGAGGATGATCGCGGCTACGAGGAGAACGGCGGACAGCAAACCGCGGAAGACGCTCGATGAGCCTCTTCCTGACCACGTCGCCACCACCGGTGCCATGAGGCAAGTCTAGGCGGAGCGGTGGGAGTCGACGGGGTCGGCGGAGTCGAGGAGAGCAGCGGCGGGGCGGTTCCCGCGGCGCTCAGTCGTCGTGGGTGTCGTCTTCGTCGGCCCCGGCGGCGATGCGGTCCGCTTCGGCGCTGTCGACCAGCGCGTCGTCGGCATCGGGGTCGAGGACACGCTCGCCGTCGACGTCTTTCGTCGGAACGTCGGCCTCGTCATCGTGGAGGATCGGAGGCAGGGGAGGAATGATGGGGTTCGACATGGTCGCGTCCTTTCGTGGAGATGGCTTCACGGTAGGACGGGCGTCGACGACGCAGAATCGGGTTGACGCTCGGGGAGGGGCGCGCTAGGGGCGACCCTCAGCGACCCGAATCGCGTGTCGGGTCGGGACGGGGTGGTAGACCGCCTGTCGTTCGATGGCGGCCGCCGCGAAATCGCCGTCGCCGTTGATGACGTGCCCTTGGTGCAGCACGATGCGGCTGGCGTGGCCTCGGCCTTTGAGCACGGCGCCGCGCAGATCAGGATCGACGTCTCGATAGCTGCCTCCGCCGCCGAGGTCGACGCTTATCGCGCTGACATCGCCGAGGATCTGGCAGCCGTCTCCCAGACGAGAGGCTCCGGCGACATCGATCTTCCCGCGAAGACGGACCCGGTCGCCGACGGTGACCGTCGAGTCGGGGCGATTGAGAAGAGAGTCGGGGCCGGCGTCGAATCGGACGTGCGGGAAGAACACGTTCCCCGTGCCCGTGCGAACGTGTGCCGACACCAGCGTGGAGTACGGGTCGAGGAAGACGTTTTGCGCGTCCGCGATGAGCTCGCTCACGGTCAGATATCCGCGATCCGAACGCACCCGGTCGGTGTAGGCGAGAGGTGTCTCCGTCATCGGGCCTCCTGTCGTGCCGATCATGTCACACCGTCCCGTGAGACGAAGAAGAACCCCGCAGGCTCGGCTATTCAGCGGGAGCAACTCGTCACCTCCCAACCCTCATCAGCTGGCTCCCACGGGTCGCCACGTCAGAATCTGCGCCACTGCTCGTCACCTCGCAAGAACCCGTCGCACCGCGTGTCCCGCCAGCGGCCGCTCATGGTGCGATGCTCCCGCGTGAGGGGCGGGGCGAGATGGAGCGTGCGCAGTCGCACCAGGTCCCAGAACTAGCGCTGTGCCCCGCAACCACACGGTCCGCCAACACGGACCGGAGCACCGAAGATTGCTATTGACGCTCCGAGAATGTGATGCGTAACGTGCTACTTACGATCCGAAGGGGCGGGCGACCAGAGGGGAAGCAAGACCAATGAAGGTCAAAAGTGCTATCGGAGCAATCGCTGCGGGGGCGGCGGTGCTGATTTCGGCTATGTGGATTGCCCCGGCGGCGATCGCAGCGGAGGAATCCGCGGTTGATGTGGTTGCGAAAATTGCCCCAGCTGATGTCGCAGCAACTATCGATACCCCGCTGCTCGCAGGCGGGCAGAGCACCGTAATGATCAATCGACTCAAGATCGAGGTGTCCGCGGCTGCCGCCGATGGTGTTTCGATCTCGACGGGTGATGGGTTGGCGACGATCGGGCTGCCCTTCGCCGACGAGGTCAGCGCTGCCTCTTCTACGGTTCCTGGAACTGTCACATATGACAACGGCAACTCGTCAAGCAGCGTCGTTCTCGTGCACGACACCGGCTCGGTGCAGATTGCGACCGTGATCGGTAGTGCAACCGCACCGACGCGCTATGACTACCCGATCGACCTTCCCGACGCTTCGCGTCTCGTCCTGCGAGACGGTGGCGCAGCCGTGATCGATGGCGTGACCGGCGAGGTCTTGGGGAGCTTTGCAGCGCCGTGGGCGAAGGACGCGGCCGGAAAAGACGTTCCCACGCGCTACGAGTTGAATGGCCAAACCCTTACGCAGGTCGTCGACCACGACAGCAGCTTCACCTATCCCGTGGTCGCTGATCCGACGTACACGACGCACGTGAGCTACCTCAGTAAAGCACAGGTCGTCAGTATGTATAACGGGCTCAAGGGCATCAGTAGCGCATGCAGCGTCGCGCCGATTCCGTGGCCGGCCAGTATCGCTTGCTTGGGGCTCGCTCCCGCAGCCCAGGTCGAGAAGGCGTATTGGAACAAGTGGCGCCTCAAGGTGACGTACTACAACTGCGGGTTCAACTACTGCAGCTACACGACGTACACGGCAGTACCGTAAGTCAGGAGGGAAATGATGCGTATCAAGACACCGGCCGCCAAGGTCGGGTACCTGCTCGTCTTCGTCGTCGGGATCACGCTCACCGCGGTTCCGCTCGCAGCCATCGGCTACGAACTCGGATTCGCGTGGGCGACCGTGGCTCTCGTGGCAGCCGTCGTCGTCGCAGCGCGCACCTTTAGGGGCGCCGGCGAATCCGATGCCCCGCGTCCGTGGTGGAAGATGACCAGCACGCGTGGCAGTGCGCTTCTGCTCAGTGCCTTCTTCTTGATCCAGGGAGTCGCCTCGTCATTGGGTGCCTTCGGCGTGCCCGATCGGACCTTGGCGCTGGTCGGCGGCGTGGCGGCGCTGGTGATAGCCGCGTTTTACCTGCACTCGGCCCTACGGGTTCAACAGCACGCGGTGACCTCGTGAGCGTCGGCTGAATCCAGCAGGGCGATGGGCAGGATTTGGGGATGTATCCCGGATTGACACTGAATGCCACTGGGCATCCGGGAGCGTCGGTCACGCGTGCGATGACCCATCCGTCATCACCGAGATGATCGAAATAACGTGAGCAAGTCGTGAGTGACCTCGAGAAGGTGCCACTCAGAAACGCAAAAACCCCTGGATAACCAGGGGTTTTTCGTGGACCTGAGGGGACTCGAACCCCTGACCCCCTGCATGCCATGCAGGTGCGCTACCAGCTGCGCCACAGGCCCAGACGCTGTTCCGGACCAGCCGGAGCAACTTGAAAAGAGTACTACACGAATCGACGGGAGCACCAATCGGTGGGGGCATCCCGGGCGCGTCACGACGGATGAGGGCGCGGATGAGAAGGCGCGGAGGAACAAGCACGCGGCGTCGCGTGTTGGATCCGGCGTGAGCATCCTCGACAGTCTGGTGATCGGCGCAGGACAGGCCGGTCTCTCGGCATCGTTCCACCTGTCCCGGTTGGGTATCTCGCACGTGGTCCTCGATGCGGACGAACGCCCGGGTGGCGCATGGCAGCATCGGTGGGACGCGTTGACGATGCGAGACGTGCACGGCGTTGCAGAGCTGCCGGGAGACACGCCTCCTGCCCGCGACGGTGCTCGCGCCAATGAGGCTGTGCCGGCGTACTTCGCGTCGTACGAGCGGAGGCACGCACTTCCCGTGCTGCGCCCCGTCCATGTGGATCGGGTGGAGGACCGCGACGGTCTCCTGGCCGTGCGAGCCGCGGAGGGGGAGTGGACGACCCGCACCATCGTGAATGCGACCGGTACCTGGTCCCATCCGTTCCTCCCGCATTTCCCCGGCATGGAGACGTTCGTCGGAGAACAGCTGCACACGGTCGACTATCCGGGACCGGAGCACTTCATCGGCAAGCGGGTGCTGGTCGTGGGCGGTGGCGCCTCAGCCGTGCAGTTCCTCGGCGCGCTGGCCCCGATCACCGAGACGCTGTGGGTCACCCGCCGCGAACCGGTCTGGCGCGACGACGACTTCACCCCGGAGGCGGGAGCCGCAGCGGTCGCGCTCGTCGAGCAGCGCGTCGCCGCAGGGCTTCCTCCGCAGAGCGTGGTCAGTGTCACGGGACTCATGCTCCGCCCGCAGGAGCGGGAAGCGGAGCGTCTGGGCGCCTACGCGGACCGGCGTCCGCTGTTCGAGCGCATCGAACCCGACGGTGTGCGCTGGTCCGACGGCAGCTTCGAGCGGGTCGACGTGATCCTGTGGGCGACCGGCTTCCGACCCGCGATCGGTCATCTGGCACCATTGCATCTGCGCAGCGCTGCCGGAGGCATCCAGCTCGACCGGAACGGACGCGGAACGACCGCCGTCCGCGATCCTCGCGTGCAGCTGGTCGGCTACGGGCCGTCTGCGAGCACGATCGGCGCGAATCGGGCCGGTCGCTCCGCGGCGAAGGGCGTGCAGCGCGCGCTGAAGTCCGCAGAATCGCGCGTCACCAGCGGTTGAGCACCTCTTCAGCGAACCCCTCGATGCCGTCCACGCGCACCCGTGTCGCGGTGTCGTCGAGCACCCAGCCCGACCAGACGCCGAACAACTGGTCCGTGGAGCTGGCGATCACCACGGCATTGGTGCGAGAGCGCTTGTCGTAGAACGGTGTGAAGGTGAGATCGGCCTTCACTCCGTGCACGTGCCACGGGCGCATGAAGTGTCCGGGGTCGTAGTCCCACACGAGTTCCTCGCTGATCTTCGACAGTCGCCCGTCGACGAGCAGCGCATTCTCGGTCGCCCCGGAACCGTCGGTCCACTTCGCGCCGAGTTGCAGTCCGATCACGCGTCCGTCGACGACCCCGCTCGCGGCCGCCCAGTTCCACTGCACCCGGTACGGCCAGCGTCCGCGACCGTGATCGAGCACCGCCCAGCTTCCCGTGGGTACGTCGTGCGCGATGCCGTCCACCGTCACCGTGCCGCTGGCCGGACGGGCGACGTCTTTCACCGTGTACTGGAACCGGGGAATGCCGTCACCCGTGCGCCACGGCACGACGACCCCCAGCGCCTCATGCCCGGCGGGACGACCGGCGAGCAGGTCGAACGAGACGCGAGGTGCACTCCCGCGCAGGCGGGTGCCGTCGAAGCTCTCATCGACGTCTATCGTGATCCGACGGGTGCGCGCCCTCGCGGGCCCATCGCCGATCGACGCAGGCAGCGTCGCACTTCGGCTCCCGGGTGAGATCACCGTGGCGCCGATGTCATGCCCGGTCGCGCGATCGAGCACCCACACCTCGTGGAGCGACATGTAGTCGACGCACGACACCGTGAACGCGATGATGTGGGACGGTGTCATCACGTTCCAGTACTCCCACCGCTTGTTGCGGCCCCAATGTCCGCGCCCGGGGATGCCGGAGGTGTCGTGGACAGGGGTGCGTGACCAGCCCACCGCATCCCGGTTCAGTTCCCCGTCCGGGGTGGTGAGAGACACAGGCGCGGTGATCTCGCGCTCGATCAGCGGTGTGGGCATCTTCGTCCTGCTGTCCGGAGGACACCTCGGGGCGGTGTCGTTGCCCCGAGTGTAGAGGAGGGTGTTCCGCACGAGGAACACCCTCCGGGTGGGGGAGGGAATCGGACCCTGGATACGCTGAGAGCATGCTCCGCATCGTGTTCCTCGTCGTCTGGCTGCTGCTCTCCGCCTGGCTCGTCGTGTGGGTCGGCGAGGGCCTGTTCGGAGTCGATCAACGACACTCGATCCTTCCCTTCGCCGGAGAGGACACCCTGGGCGCCCCGATCCTCATCGGCGTCGCCTGGGGGCTGCTGCTGACCTTCGGCGGCATGCTGTCCGGCCTCGGGCGTCGCAAGACGGTGCGCGGAGAGACGCAGATCGGTGTCGGCACGATCGTCGAGGTCAGCCGTACCGGTCTGACCGTCAACGATGTGCCGCAGTACGACCTGTTCATCCGCGTGACCCCGAACAGCGGGGAAGAGTTCGTCGCCCAGATGCGGATGCTGGTCGACGCCTCAGACATGTCCGCCCTGCAGGTCGGACTTCCCGTGCCGGTGCGATACAGCCTCATCGACCAGGACACCGTGGTGCTCGCAGACCTCACCGATCCCGCGGTGCGTGACGCCATGCTCCAGTGGAGGATCGAACGGGGGCTGATCGACCCGTCACAGGTGCGCGCACGCACGAGCGGGACCGCGGTGACGGCCTCCGTGCTCGAGGTCCGTCCGACGGGGCGACGTCGCGAAGGGCAGAGCGAGCTCGCGCTCCGTGTGCTGATGGCACCGGAAGGCGTGACGACCTGGGAGGCGGACACCACCGTGTTCGTGTATCCGCAGGCCATCCCGCATCTGCAGGTCGGCGCTCCGGTCTGGGCGTACTACCGGAGGGAGGACCCGCATACGGTCGCGGTGACGATCGAGAAGGAGGCGGGACGATGAACCCGATGGACACCCTCATCTGGCTCGTGAACTTCCCGGCGTCGCACGGATACGCGATGGTGTTCATCGCCGGTTTCTCCATCCTCGGCCTGTTCGCGCTCTCCGCCGGCGGAACCGCGCCGGGTGGTGAGTTGCGGGCGATCCGCCGGAGGGAAGGGCTGCTGAGCCCCGATCAGCGTCCGCGCGGGCGGGCCGGGGCTGCGATCGTGCGCATCGGGGCGCGGATCCTGGCTTTCGTCATGCTCGCCTGCTTGGTGATCGGCATCCTCAGCCTCATCGGAGTTCCGGTGACCCGCGCGTACATCTACGACAACGGACGGCCGACGGCGGCGACCCTCGACGGCGAATGGGTGACGTTCACGACAGCCGAGGGCGTCGAGTACACGCTGGAGAGCAATTTCTTCACCCCGGCCGTGTACCCGGACCGCGACGCCTACATCCCCGGTGGCCAGCTGATCGTGGTGCGTTACCTCCCCGACCATCCGCAGGCATTCGTCATCGACAGCGACCAGACCCCGCGCTGAGGTCGGAGAGGGCGCGTAGGGTGAAGGTATGTCGCGAATCATCGTCTTCGGCGGCCACGGCCGCATCGCCCTGCTGCTCGCGCCGCTCCTCGCCGCACGGGGAGACGAGGTCACGGGGGTGATCCGGAACCCGGAGCATTCCTCCGAGGTCGAAGCCGGTGGGGCGAGAGCCCTGGTCGCCGACGTCGAGAGCATGGACGTCGACGCGCTCGCCGAGATCATCCGCGGGCACGATGCCGTCGTCTGGTCGGCCGGCGCGGGTGGGGGTTCACCCGAGCGCACCTATGCCGTCGACCGTGACGCTGCGCAGCGCTCCATGGACGCGGCGGAGCGCGCAGGTGTCCGGCGGTACGTGATGGTGTCGTGGCTCGGCTCCACCGCCGACCACGGTGTCCCGCGGGACGACTCGTTCTTCCCCTACGCCGATGCCAAGTGGGCTGCCGACGAGCACCTGCGCGGTACCGGCCTCGAAGGCACGATCCTCGCTCCGGGGACTCTCACGTTCGACGATCCGACCGGACGCATCCAGATCGATCCCGAGGGGCGGGGAGCCGTTTCCCGTGCCGACGTCGCAGCTGTGATCGCGGCATCCCTGCAGGAACCGTGCACGGTCGGTCGGACGATCCGCTTCGGCAACGGCGACGCCGACTCGGCAGACCCCATCGCCGATGCGCTGTCCTGCTGACGCCTCTGCATCACCGCGACGAGCATGACGTCTCGGGTCCGCAGGTACGGGGTGGGTGCCCTGGCGCTCGCCGCGATGGCGGGGCTGTGCGCAGCGACGCCGGCCACAGCCTCCTCCACCTTCACGGACACGCCAATACGCGCGGCAGCGGCCGAGACTTCGTCTGGCCTCTCCTCCGAGGAGTTCGTGGAACGCGCTGAAGAGCGGGTGGCGGAGATGTCGGTCGCGGAGCAGGCATCGACGGTGGTCATGGGGCACGTCGCGGGAACCGATCCGGCGGCCCTGCATGCCTACATGGCATCGGGGCTGGGCGGATTCATCCTCATGGGCGCCAACATCCCCGCGACGGAAGCGGAGCTGCAGGCTCTCACGGCCGCGCTCACCGTCGATCCCGCCCTTCCGCCGCTCATCGCCGTGGACCAGGAAGGCGGCTTCGTGTCCCGACTGCACGGCGACGGCTTCCCCGCTTCGACCTCGCTGAAGGGGCTCCCGGTCGCGGAGACGTCGGCGGCGTTCTCCGCACGGGGCGCCCTGGTGGCACGCGCCGGGATCACGGTGAACTTCGGCACGGTGGCGGACTACGCGTCCGATCCCGCTTCGTTCATCCACGGCCGGGCACTCGGAATCGACTCCGCGTCCGCCGCCGAGCGCGTCGCGGCGGCGACCACCGCGCAGGAGCAGTTCGTCGCCTCGACGCTGAAGCACTTCCCCGGCCACGGCGCCGCGCCCGGCGACTCGCACCGGGCGATCGCGAGTTCCACGATGGGTCGGGAGGAATGGCGTGCCACGGAAGCCGTGCCTTTCGAGGCGGGCATCGACGCCGGGGCCTCTCTGCTCATGTACGGTCACCTCGCCTACACCGAGATCGACCCGCTTCCCGCATCGCTCTCGCCGGTCTGGCACGCCATCGCCAGAGAAGAGCTCGGCTTCACGGGGGTGGCGGTGACAGATGACCTGGGGATGCTGTTGTCGTCGGGAGACCCCGCCTATGCCGATCCGGTCGCGAACGGCGTGGCGGCGATCGCCGCAGGGAACGACCTGGTGCTGATGATCGCAGGTTCCGACGCGCAGACTGCCGGGGCGATGGCGGCAGGCATCGGGGCGGCGGTCGATGCGGGCGCGCTTCCGGCCGAGAGGCTCGAAGAAGCAGCGACGCGGGTGGTGGCGCTGCGCATGCAGATGGCTGCCGCGACGGCTCGATGGGCGACCTGCGACGACTGCGAGCCCGTCGGCTGACGCTCAGGCCGCCTCGCGGGCTCCCTCGCCGAGCCAGGCATCCAGCAGGGCCGACCGGAGTGCCGCACCACGGTCTGCGAATCCTCGCTGCCGGCGGACGTACTCGGCCTTGCCCTCCGGTGTCTCGATGGGCACGGGCACGATGCCCCAGGGCGAGAGGTCGTAGGGCGCGGCCTCCATGTCGAGGAGGCGGATGTCTCGGGCCAGCTCGAACGAATCGAGGAGCAGCTCACCCGGGATGAGGGGTCCCAGCTTGGTGGCCCACTTGTACAGATCCATGCCGGCGTGCAGGCAGCCCGGTTGCTCGAACAGCGGCTGCTCGTCCCTGCTCAACGAGGTGCGGTTGCGGGGCACGGCCTCGGGAGTGAAGAAGCGGAAGGCGTCGAAGTGGGTGCAGCGAAGGTCGTGGTTCTCGACCACAGCGTCGGTTCCATCCCGCCCGAGGCGCAACGGAACCGAGTGACGGGTCTCGTCCGCGCGGTACACCATGGCCCACTCGTGCAGTCCGAAGCACCCGAACTGTCCGGGACGCGACGCCGTGCGGCGGAGCATCCTCTCGATGAGCGATGCCAGCTCTGCCTTCTCCGTGCCGAAAGCCGCCGCATCGGGAACTGCGCTGTCCGCGCTGCTGCCTGTCGTGTACCACCGCCACTCGACTCGCTCGACGGCCTCCGCGAGCTCGACACCGGCACCGGGGTGCCAGCGACGCAGCTGAGACGGCTTGTACGAGTAGTAGGTGAAGAGGAAGTCCCACACCGGGTGCTTCTCGGCCCTGGTCGCCCTGTCACGGTGCGCGGCGGTGAGCTCGTCGGCACGTTCACGGTGCTTCTCTTCGCGGAGGAGCCACTCCTGGCGAGCGATGGGCATGTCAGTGCAGGATGCCGGCTTCGCCCAGCAGGTCGCGAAGGCCCGCGCCGTCCTCGGCGCTGACCCAGGGGGCGGTGTCCTCGGAGTGCGGCTCGTGTCCGGCGCGCCCACCGGCGAGCACGGCCTCGGCAGGAAGCAGGCGACGGATGGCGACACCGGCGACGGAATCGGGGTACTCGTCCATGAACTGACTGTAGATGGCCTCGTCGTGCTGCCCGTCGTCGCCGATCAGGAGCCACTTCACGTGTGGGAACTCGGTCGCCAGTCTCCGCAGGTTGGTCAGCTTGTGTTCGCGGCCGCTGCGGAACCAGCGTTCATGCGTCGGTCCCCAGTCGGTCAGGAGCATGGAGCCGGCGGGGAAGAGATGGCGACCGAGGAAGCGCCACAGCGTGGGGGCGACGTTCCAGGCGCCGGTGGAGAGATACACCATGGGGGCGCCGGGGTGCTGTCGCAGCAACTGGTCGAGGAGCACGGCCATCCCGGGTACGGGGAGTCGGGCGTGCTCGTCGAGTACGAAGGAGTTCCAGAACGCGATGAACGGACGAGGCAGCGCCGTCACCATCACGGTGTCGTCGACATCGGAGACCACACCGAACGTGGTCTCCTCGGCGACGATGAACGCTCTCGCCTCCACGGGGGCTTGCCCCTCGACGGAGAAGGTGAAGGTCTGCCAGCCGGGTTCGAGGTCGACGCGGATCATGGCATCCACCACGCCACCGCGGTCGGCCGCCACCTGATGCGTGGTGTCACCGAAATGCACGCTGACGGATGCGAAGCCCACGGGGATACCGACGAAGCTGCGCCACCCGCGTACACTCGCCGGCTCGCCGTGACGTGTGCGGCGCTGCAGGGGCACGATCAGCACACGTCCGACCACGCGCACCCACCCTGGGCCGCCGTAGCCGGGGAAGGGCAGGATCGTCGCGACACGACCACGACGGCGCGCACGACCTTCACGCCAGACGTGGAGGCGGTGTTCGAGTCGGGCGAACCAGTGGATCCGGGGGGCTGGGGGAGCCGATGCCATTGACTCAGTCTTTCACGTCGGCGTCGGCCTCCGCTTCGGGCCCCTCCAGGTGGCGGGCCTCGAGGCGCTGCAGCAGCTTCTTTCCGAGGAACGCCAGGAGCAGGAACAGTGCGATGACGCCGACGAAGATGTAGCCCGCGAAGTGCACGCGATCGACGAGCTCGCGGAAGCTGCCGGCGGCGAGCGATGTGACGCTCACGTATGCGGTTGCCCAGAGCGCGCAGGCGGGAGCCGTCCACGCCAGGAACCTGCGGTACGGGTACTCGCTCATGCCGACGGTCAGGGGGACGAGCGAGTGCAGCACGGGGAGGAACCGGGAGAGGAAGATCGCGATGCCCCCTCGGCGCTCGAGGTAGTTCTCGGCGCGCACCCAGTTGTGCTCGCCGATCTTGCGTCCCAACCAGGACACGCGGATTCGTGGTCCGAGCCAGCGGCCCAGCCAGAAGCCGATGCTCTCGCCGATGAGGGCGCCGATCACGACGGCGACGCCCATCGCGATGCCCTCCAGGGGAGTGGCGACACCCATCGAGGCGATGATCACGATCGTGTCACCGGGGACGATGAGACCGATCAGGATGCTCGTCTCCAGCATCACGGCGAGCCCGGCGATGAGCGTGCGTGCGACCGGGTCGATCGACTGCACGGTGTCGAGGAGCCAGATCAGGAGGTCGTCCACCCCACGAGAATACGGGAGCCGCCCGGTCCTAGGCTGGCAAGGTGCCTGTACTGCTGAGCGCCAGACCCCTTCCCGAGTGGACGGAGCCGTCGTCGGTGTTCCCGATGCTCGAAACGGGGAACGCCGATGTCTTCTGGCTCGACGCCGGCGCGGATGCGACGACGGGATGGAGCTTCATCGGCACAGGGGAGCGTTCGACGCTTCCGCGCGACGTCCGCCTCGACGTTGCAGCCCCGCCGCCGGGGCAGCCGCCGTTCACCGGGGGCTGGGTGGGCTGGCTCGACTACGAGAGCGGCGCCGCGGCTGCGGGGGCATCCGTGTCCCCTACGGGCGACGAGACAGATGGGGCATGGCTGAGCGCCGAGCGACTCATCGCCTTCGACCATTCGCACCGACGGGTCTGGGCGCTCAGCGCTGAGAGCGAACTGGAGAGCTGGGAAGCGGCGGTCACCGCGTACACGAGGGAGAGCCAGAACCAGGATCGGTTCCGCACGGCGACCGGGCCCCTGACGCGCGTCGCCGAAGCACGGCACGACCCGCGCGAGTACACCGCACTCATCGAACGTTGCCGAGAGCTCATCCGCGAGGGCATCGCGTACCAGCTGTGCTTGACCACCCGCTTCACTGTGTCCGGCACGCATGATGCCGTCGAGGTCTACCACCGCCTCCGCACCTCGACCCCCGCGCACCACGGGGGCTTCGTGCGGATCGGCGGACGCACCCTCTTGAGTGCGAGCCCGGAGCAGTTCCTCCACGCAGCGGGCGGCATCGTCCGCACCAGACCCATCAAGGGCACCAGACCCCGAGGCGCCGAGCCCGTCGCAGACGCCGCGCTCGCCGCAGAACTGGCCGCAGATCCCAAGGAACGTGCCGAGAACGTGATGATCGTCGACCTGATGCGCAATGACCTCTCGCAGGTGTGCGCGGCGGGGAGCATCCGTGTCGAGGGACTCTGGGTGGTGGAGAGCTATCCCGCCGTGCATCAGCTGGTGAGTACGGTCAGCGGCGTCGCGGTCGAGGGGACGACAGTCGGGGATCTGCTCCGTGCGGCCTTCCCCGCGGGGAGCATGACCGGTGCCCCGAAGCTCTCCGCGATGACTCGCCTCCACGAGCTGGAGGGCGGGCCACGCGGCGTGTACGCCGGGTGCTTCGGATACGTCGGCGTCGACGGCGCCCTCGACCTGGCGATGGTGATCCGCAGCATCCTGATCGATGAGGAGCAGGCCGTCGTCGGTGCCGGCGGAGGAATCACCTGGGGGTCCGTCGCCACATCCGAGGTGGCCGAGGTCGCGACCAAGGCTCGGGCGCCGCTCGCCGCACTCGGCGCCGGAATGCCTGCCCTCTGGCGTTCCGATATCCTGAACTGATCCCGCTTTTTCCACCAGATTGGTCGTGCGTTCGTTGTCTGAGAACCTGTCCACCGCTCCTGCCGACGACGAGACCCCGTCGGCGCACGCCATCCAGAACAAGTGGCAGAAGTACTGGGCGGACAACGGCACGTTCCTCACGGGTGGCGATGACGACACCCGGCCGCGTCGGTACGTGCTCGCGATGTTCCCGTATCCCTCCGGTGATCTGCACATGGGACACGCGGAGAACTACCTCTACTCCGACATCGTGGCTCGGTTCTGGCGTCACCGCGGACACAACGTGCTGAACCCGATCGGCTGGGACTCCTTCGGTCTGCCGGCGGAGAACGCGGCGATCCGTCAGGGTGCCGATCCGCGTGAGTGGACCTACCAGAACATCGCGCAGCAGAAGGTCGGATTCGAGCAGTACGGCGTCTCTTTCGACTGGAGCCGTGTCCTGCACACGTCCGACCCCGAGTACTACCGCTGGAACCAGTGGCTGTTCCTGAAGCTGTACGAGCGCGGCCTGGCGTATCGCAAGAAGAGCCCCGTCAACTGGTGCCCGAACGATCAGACGGTGCTCGCGAACGAGCAGGTCGTCGACGGGCGCTGCGAGCGCTGCGGCTACGAGGTCGTCAAGAAGAAGCTGACGCAGTGGTACTTCCGGATCACGGATTACGCGGATCGACTGCTGGACGACCTGAACCAGCTCGAGGGCTTCTGGCCGCACAAGGTGCTGCAGATGCAGCGCAACTGGATCGGTCGCTCGGTGGGAGCCGATGTCGACTTCCTCATCGAGGGGCGCGAGGAGCCGGTCACGGTGTTCTCGACGCGACCCGACACCCTGCACGGTGCCACGTTCTTCGTGGTCGCTCCGGATTCCGACCTGGCGGCGGAGCTCGCGGCCGGCGCGCCTGACGAGGTGCGTGAGCGTTTCCAGACGTATCTGGAGCAGGTGCAGAAGGAGACCGACATCGATCGGCAGTCCACGGACCGTCCGAAGACGGGTGTCTTCCTGGAGCGCTACGCGATCAACCCCGTCAACGGCGAGAAGTTGCCGGTGTGGGCGGCGGACTACGTGCTGGCCGACTACGGCCATGGCGCGGTCATGGCCGTGCCGGCGCACGACCAGCGCGACCTCGATTTCGCCCGAGCCTTCGACCTGCCGGTCAAGGTGGTCGTCGACACCACGGCTCCTGTCACGGGTGCGATGCCCGTGATCGAGGTCGATGACGAGGGCGTGCCGATCGACACCGGTGCAGCACTCGAGGAGCAGAGTCCGGCCACCACCGGCATCGCGCTCACGGGTGAGGGTCGGATGATCAACTCCGGTGCGCTGAACGGGCTCTCCAAGCGCAATGCGATCGCGCGTGCGATCGAGCAACTGGAGGCTTCCGGTACCGGTCGTGCCGCGAAGAACTACCGTCTGCGTGATTGGCTCATCTCCCGTCAGCGTTTCTGGGGTACCCCGATCCCGATGCTGCACGGCGAGGACGGCACGATCATCCCGGTTCCCGAGGACAAGCTCCCCGTGAAGCTGCCGAGTGTCGAAGGGCTGGACCTGAAGCCCAAGGGCACCTCGCCGCTGGGTGGTGCGGAGAACTGGGTGCGCACGACCGATCCCGAGACCGGCGACCCCGTGCTGCGCGACCCCGACACGATGGACACGTTCGTCGACAGCTCGTGGTACTTCCTGCGTTTCCTGTCGCCGAACAGCGAGACCGTCGCGTTCGACCCGGCTCAGGCGGCTCGTTGGGCGCCGGTCGACTCGTACATCGGCGGCGTGGAGCACGCGATCCTGCACCTGCTGTACGCGCGCTTCATCACGAAGGTCCTGTTCGACATGGGCCTGATCGACTTCACCGAGCCGTTCTCGAATCTCATCAACCAGGGCATGGTCCTGCTCGACGGACAGAAGATGTCCAAGAGCAAGGGCAACCTGGTGCTGTTCCAGGAAGAGCTCGACGCGCACGGTGCCGACGCGCTGCGTGTCGGCCTCGCTTTCGCCGGTCCTGTGGAGGACGACAAGGACTGGGCGGACGTCTCGACGACCGGTGCCCAGAAGTTCCTGGCACGTGCGATGCGCATCGCGGGGGAGGTGTCGAGCCCGGTCGATGTGGTCTTCGACGGTGGTGACGCCGCTCTCCGCCGCGCGACGCACAAGCTCCTCTCCGAGGCGCCGGCGCTCGTCGAGCAGACGAAGTTCAACGTGCTGGTCGCGCGCCTGATGGAGCTGGTGAACGTCACGCGCAAGACGATCGACAGCGCCGCTGGTGCCGGCGACCCCGCCGTGCGCGAGGCCGCGGAGACGATCGCCGTGATGCTCGACCTCATCGCCCCGCACACCGCGGAGGAGATGTGGGAGATCCTCGGCCATGAGCCTTCCGTCGGGCTGGTGACCTGGCGCTCCGCCGATCCCGCACTGCTGATCGAGGACACCATCACCGCCGTCGTGCAGGTGGGCGGCAAGGTGCGTGCGCAGCTCGAGGTGTCCGCTCGGATCGGCGAGTCGGATCTCGAGGCCTTGGCCCGGGCCGATGAGCGTGTGATCCGATCGATCGGTGACCGCGAGATCGTCAAGGTCGTCGTGCGTGCTCCCAAGATCGTGAGCTTCGTCGTCAAGGGCTGATCGTCTCTTCTCCACGGAGGATGGTCCGATCAGGTTGTCCACTGTAGGCGTCTACTGCGCACCACCGGGGGATCGTTGTCTCCTAGCGTGGCCGGATGGCTTCTCCCCAGGCACCTCTTCCGCACCGGCGCCGTCTGCGCCTGAGCGTGGGAGCGGCGGTGGTGCTGGCACTCGTCGTGCTGTCGGCTGCCGTCGGGGTCGGCATTCTGCGTGGTCAGTCTGCGCCTGTCGAAACCGTGTCACTCACGGACACCGGCACGGACACCGGCGCCGGAGCAGGTGCGAGCCCGGGGCTCTCGTCGACCGGTGAGCTGTACGTGCACGTGCTCGGCTCTGTCGAGAGGCCGGGGCTCTACGTGCTCGATCTCGACGCGCGAGTCGTCGATGCGGTGGCCGCTGCCGGCGGAACGACCACCGATGCGGACCTGAGCGCCGTAAACCTCGCACGGGTGGTCGAAGACGGGGAGCAGATCGTCGTGCCGGCGACAGGCGCGATGACGGATGCACCCGACGGGGCGGCAGCGCCACCGGGCGACGCGCGGATAGATCTCAACACGGCGGATCAGGCAGCACTCGAGACGCTTCCGCGTATCGGACCCGCGCTGGCGGAGCGGATCGTCGCCTGGCGAGAGGAGAACGGTCGCTTCGCCTCCATCGACGACCTTCTGGCCGTGCCCGGCATCGGCGAGAAGCTCCTCGAGGGACTGCGCGACGGGGTCAGGGTGTGAGAGCGCGCGATCTGCGCTTACTCCCTGTGGCGGCAGCCGTATGGGGTGCCGCGCTGCTGTGCGTGCTGTTGCCTGAACTCGCGTGGGTGTGTGCCGGCACGTGTACGGCAGCCGCGGCAGGTGTGCTGGTGTTCAGCCGCTCCGGGCTGCGAGCCAAGAACACTCAGCGCGCCGAGGCCGGTGTCACGATCGTCGTGCTGTCGGCGATGGCGGGTGCGGCCGTGTCCGTCGGGTTCGCTCTTCCCGCGCGGGATGAGGCCCGCGCATGGGCCGGGCGCGTCATCGAGTCGTCGGCAGAGGTCACCTCCTCGGCATCGCTCGGACGGGACGGGCGGCTGTGGTTCGAGGCGGCGGCTACGACACTCGGGCCGCCTGGCCGGGCAGCCCCTTCCACGGTCCCGGTCCGCGTCGGAGTGGACCCCGCCGACGGGTTCGATCTTGGTGCGCGGATACGGGTGGTGGGCGAGTCATCGATCACGGAGGCCGGGGAGCGCTCGGCTCTCGTGATCTTCGCGAGCGAGGCCGAGATCGTCGACCCCGCATCCGGTGTGTTCGCCGCGGCAGCCGCGATCAAGAGCACGTTCGTCGAGAGGGCGCTACGCCTGCCGGAGCCCGGAGCAGGCCTCCTGCCCGGCCTTGCGGTGGGCGACACCCGCGCGGTGACGACGGCCTTGAACGACGACATGCGCGCGAGTGGGCTCAGCCACCTCACCGCCGTCAGCGGTGCGAACTGCGCGATCGTCGTCGGCGCGATCTTCTGGCTCACGGCCCTCTGCGGGGGCGGCCGTTGGCTGCGCGTCCTGCTGTCGCTCGCGGGCCTGGCGGGTTTCGTCGTGCTGGTGACTCCGGAGCCGAGCGTCGTCCGGGCTGGGGTGATGGCAGCGGCGGGGATGCTGACCATCCTGTGCGGGAGGTCGAGCGCCGGGGCGGGAGTGCTCTCTCTGTGCGCAACGGGGATACTCGTCGCGGATCCGTGGCTGGCGGCGACGCCAGGATTCGCGCTGTCGGTCGTCGCCTCGGGGGCGTTGATCCTGCTCGCCCCGTCTCTCGCCCACGGGTTGAGACGAGCCGTGCCAGGACCCGTCGCGTTGGCTCTGGCGGTCCCGCTCGCCGCGCAGCTCGCGTGCGGCCCCATCATCGCGCTGTTCGCTGAGCAGCAGTCCCTGGTCGGAGTCGCTGCGAATCTGATAGCCGCGCCCGCGGCGCCGGTCGCGACGGTGATCGGACTCGTCGCGTGCCTGGCCGCACCGCTGCCCATGCTCGCCGATCTCCTTGCGGCCTCGGCGTGGCTCCCCGCTGCCTGGATCGCGACGACCGCCACCACCACGGCGGAGCTTCCGAGCGCGCAGGTCGCCGCGCCGGCGGGCCTCGGCAGTGCGCTCCTGGTGGCTCTGCTGAGCGCGGCCATCGCCGCAGTCCTCATACGCGCTCCGAGCTCGACGGAGGCGACTCCAGCCGGGCGGATCTCTCGCTGGTTGAGGCGGGTTGCGGCGCTGGTGCTCGTGGTGGTGCTCTCGCTCGCCGGATCACGTGTACTCCTCGATGGACCGCTGGCGACCGCGGCGGCCCCGGATGGCTGGGCGATCGCGGTGTGCGACGTCGGGCAGGGCGACGCGGTGCTCGTGCGCTCGGCAGGCCGGGTGGCGCTGATCGACACGGGGCCCGATCCGGATCTGCTGTCCACCTGTCTGCGGTCGCTCGGCATCGAGCACATCGATCTTCTGGTGCTCACGCACTTCGACCTCGATCACGTCGGCGGGACCGCAGCTGTGCAGGCGCGGGTGTCGACGGTCCTTCACGGTCCGATGACTGATCCGCCCGATCGACGCCTCATCGACGACCTCGCCGATGAGGGAGCCGAGGTCGAGCAGGCATCGGCGGGACGGCGCGGCATGCTCGGCGATGCCGCCTGGCGCGTGCTCTGGCCGCCACGCCGGTCACCGGCGTTCCCCTCCGGCAACGACGCGAGCGTCGTGCTGGAATTCGCCGGGGGAGGTGTGCCGCGCTCCCTCTACCTCGGCGATCTCTCCGCCGCACCACAGCGCATGCTGCAGAGGACAGGAGGACTCGCTCCGTACGCGGTCGTGAAGGTGGCTCACCACGGCAGCGCGGATCAGGATCCAGAGCTGTATGGGCGGATCCGGCCGCGCGTGGCGTTGTTCAGCGTCGGAGCGGACAACGACTACGGGCACCCCCGCGCCGAGACGATCGATGCTCTGACCGACGCCGGTGCACGCGTGCTCCGTACCGACGTGCACGGGCGCATCCTGCTCGCACTCGATGACGGGGAGTTGCAGATCTGGACCGAGAAGACGCCACCGTGACGGCGGAGCCATGTCGGCGACCGCCGGTAGGCTGGTTCCATGGCAGCTTCGCGTACCCCTTCCCGCGGCGGCGCGAAGCCCACCAAGATCCCCCAGGTCTCCTGGCGCGAGCCGCGCCCGGCCCCGGTCGTGCTGGTCTCCGGTCCGGAAGAGGTCTGCGCCGAGCGGGCCATCGCCGGTGTGCGCGACTACCTCCGCGCCGAAGACCCTGCGCTCGAAGTCAGTGACGTACGCGCCGACGACTACGCGCCAGGGACGCTCCTGTCGCTCACGTCGCCGTCCCTGTTCGGAGAACCGCGTCTGGTGCGCGTCTCCGGCGTGGAGAAGTGCTCGGATGCGTTCATCCAGGAGGCGGTGTCGTACCTCGACCACCCGCAGGAGGGGGCGACGGTCATTCTCCGGCACACCGGAGCCAGCGTGCGGGGCAAGAAGCTCCTCGACGCTCTTCGCGGTGGTTCCGGTGGCGGCATCGAGATCGCCTGCCCGGCGATCAAGCGCGACGGCGATCGGGTCGATTTCGCAGCCGGTGAGTTCCGCGCGGCGAAGAAGCGCATCGCTCCTCCGGCCTTGCGCGCCCTGGTTTCGGCGTTCGCCGACGACCTCACAGAGCTGGCCGCAGCCTGCCAGCAGCTCATCGGCGATGTCGACGGCGACATCACCGAGGAGGTCGTCACCAAGTACTACGGCGGACGAGTCGAGGTCTCGGCGTTCGTCGTGGCCGACACCGCGATCGCCGGCCGCTACGGCGAGGCGCTCATGGCCCTCCGCCACGCACTTTCCTCGGGGGCCGACCCGGTCCCGATGGTCGCAGCCTTCGCGATGAAGCTGCGCACCATGGCCCGCGTGGCCGGCAACCGCGAGCCGAGCCGTCAACTCGCGCAGCGCCTGGGGATGAAGGATTGGCAGGTCGACCGTGCCCGTCGCGATCTGGCGGGCTGGAACGAGCGCTCGCTCGGGATGGCGATCCAGGCCACGGCCAGAGCCGACGGCGAGGTGAAGGGTGCCGCGCGCGATCCGATCTTTGCCTTGGAGCGCATGGTGACGGTCATCGCCACACGACAGCCTTTCGGCGAATAGTCCATCGCCGGGTGCGCTCACCCCGAACACGAAGAAGGCCCGCCCCGATATCGGGACGGGCCTTTCTCAGAAGCGTCGGTTCAGAGGGAAGCGACCTGCTTGGCGAGAGCCGACTTGCGGTTCGACGCCTGGTTCTTGTGCAGGACACCCTTGCTGACGGCCTTGTCGAGCTTGACGGCGGCCTTCTTCAGGGCGGCCTCTGCGGCTGCCTTGTCGCCGGCGGAGACGGCCGTACGAGTGGTACGGATGACCGTCTTGAGCTCGCTCTTCACGGCCTTGTTGCGCTCGCGAGCCTTCTCGTTGGTCTTGTTGCGCTTGATCTGCGACTTGATGTTTGCCACGTGTGGACGCTTTCTGTACAGGAGTGTTCGGAATGCCGGCAGCAGAAGAGGGCTGCTGCACAGCGGTCGTGAGGGAAGAACCCACACGCAAGCCAAGAGTCGAGTCTACCAGCAGACGGGCCGTTGACGCGAAACGGCGGCGAGAACGCGAGACTCAGTCGCGGATTCGACGGTACCGGGTGCAGAATCATCATTATCCCGACACTGATGTCTAGGAGCCACATGACCCTCGAGCCCTCCCGTTCGCCCATGCCCTCCGGGCTCCGCTGGTCCGCAGCGACGTCCGCCTTCCAGATCGAGGGCTCCCGGCCCACCGGTGCATCCGGGCGATCAATCTGGGACGACTTCCTCGAGAGGCCGGGTGCCGTCCTCGACGGATCCATGGCCGACCCCGCGTGCGACAGCTACCGGCGCCCCGAACGCGACGTCGCTCTCGCGTCCGGTCTCGGACTCGACCGATACCGGTTCTCCATCCCGTGGGCTCGCGTCCAGCCCGACGGCCTGGGTCCGGGAGACACCACAGCGCTCGACCACTACTCGTGCGTCGTGGACATGCTTCTCGACGCCGGGATCCAGCCGTTCCCCACCCTGTACCACTGGGAGATGCCGAGCAGCGTCGAAGCCGACGGCGGGTGGCTCGAGCGCGACACCGCCGAGCGCTTCGCCGACTATGCGGCGCTTGTGGCTGATCGCCTCGGCGATCGGGTGCAGAACTGGTACACCCTCAACGAACCCGCGATGACGACCCTCCAGGGGTATGCGGTCGGTGCATTGGCGCCAGGCAAGCGACTCCTGTTCGGTGCCCTGCCTACCGCCCATCATCAACTGCTGGCGCACGCCCGCGCAGCGGCGGTGCTCCGAGATCGCGGTGCTGTCGCGGTGGGTCTGGTCAACAACCACACCTGGGTCCTGCCGCTGGGTGACACCGCCGACGACCATGAGGCCGCGGCGATCTACGACCTGATCCACAACAGGGTCTTCAGCGAGCCGCTCCTCGCCGGCACCTACCCCGACCTGGAAGCACTCGGCCTGCCTTCGATGCCCGCGCAGGAAGGCGACCTCGAAGCCATCGGCCACTCTATCGATTTCTACGGCGTCAACTTCTACAATCCGACGACGGTCACGAACGCCGAAGAGGGAAGCCCGATCCCCTTCGACATCGTGCCGACGCCCGGCGTTCCGGTCACCGGATTCGGTCCCGAATGGCCGATCATGCCCGGCGCGCTGCGCGACCTGCTGATCGACCTGCATGGTCGCCATCCCGACATGCCGCCCGTGATCATCGGGGAGAACGGCGCCTCCTTCCCCGAGCCCGAGCGCGCGACCCGCGTGGAGGACACCGACCGCATCTCGTACCTCGCCGGGCATCTGCAGGCCGTCGGCGATGCGATCTCGGCCGGAGTGCCGGTGGAGGAGTACACGGTGTGGTCATTGCTGGACAACTGGGAATGGGCCGACGGCTACACCCAGCGATTCGGCCTCGTCCACGTCGACTTCGAGACGGGCGAGCGAACGCCCAAAGCCTCGTACGACTGGTACCGAGAGGTCATCCGGAGTTCGCGTGCAGCGGGGGAAAAGCGATGAACACCTCCGAGCACCCCCGCACCATACGAGCCGGCGCGCGATGGATGTCGCTGTTCACGCTCGCCTGGCTGGCGATCTGGACCGTGCAGCTCACTCCGGTGCAGCTCCTCCTCCCGCTGCAGCTCGACACTCCGGAAGACGACTGGATTCGCGGGGTCGTCTCCTCGGGCTTGGTTCTGGGCATCGGCGGGCTCGCAGGCATCCTCGCGGGTCCCGCCGCCGGTGCGCTCTCGGACCGTGCGGCTGCAGGCAGACACCGCCGTCGCCCCTGGGCGGTCGGAGGGGTTCTGCTGACGGCGGTGTGCCTCGTGCTCACGGGCTACGCCGACGGTCCGTGGACCGTGGGCGCAGGTTGGGTGGGCGTGTCGATCGGCGTCGCCGTGTCATCGGCGGCCTTCACCGCGCTCATCGCCGATCAGCTGCCGACGACGCAGCGAGGTGCCGCATCTGCCGCGGTCGGTTCCAGCCAGGCCGTCGGCATCGTCGTCGGAGTGGGGCTCGTGGTCCTCCTCGGCCTCGGAATCCGCGAGGGGTACTGGCTGCTCGCCGGGATCATCGCGGTCGTCGGCACGGCGACCGCACTCCTGCTGCCGGATCCGCCGAGTACGGAGGCGCTGAGGCCTAAGCGCAGCGGAGGGCGCCGGCTCGCCTCGCTCCGCGACCGCGACTTCGCGTGGATGCTCTCCGGTCGACTGGTGACGAACGTGGGGAATGCCCTCGGCACCGCGCTGTTCCTGTTCTTCCTGTTGCACGGCCTCGGGCAGCCCAGCGCGACAGCCCAGGACAACCTGCTGCTGCTCATCGTCGTGTACACGGTCTTCGTCGTCCTCGCCTCCGTGGTCACCGGCATCGTGTCCGACCGCACCGGGAACAGGAGAACGCTCACGGTCGCCGCAACGGTCGTGCAAGCGGCGTCCGGGGTGGCGATCGCGCTCGTCCCGACGTTCGAGATGACCATGGTGGCCGCGGCCCTCATGGGGCTCGGATACGGGGCGTTCTCCACGGTCGGCCTCGCTTTCGCCGCCGATCTCCTCCCGGATGCGCAGGACCACGCGAGGGATCTGGGAATCGTCAACGTGACGGCCGCCCTCGGACAACTCATCGGCCCGGTGCTGGGAGCCGGCCTGGTCGCACTCGTCGGCGGGTTCTGGCTCGTGTTCGTCGCAGCCGCCGTGCTGTCACTGGTCGGCGGACTCCTCACGGCGTTCGCTCGGCAGCCGTCCACGGCGGCGTGAGCGCGCAGCGAGCTCCTCTACGTCCACGTCTTCTGCATCCGCCTGGGCTGCTTCCGCCTGCTCGACGGTCGCGATGGCGAGCTGCAGCACGGCGTTGAAGATCTCCGGTCGCATCGCGGTGATCAGGTGGGTGGTGCGCGGCACGACGATCAGCTCCGCATGTGGTGCGAGCTGCCGGAACAGAGGCTCGTTCAGCCGCAACTGGTCGTACTGCCCGTTCACGAACCACAGCGGAACGGTGATGCGGGGAACGGCTGCGGCGATGTCGAGTGCGGCGAGGCTGCGCAGTGCGGCGTCCTGCGTGTCGAGCGCGTAGCCGCCGGCGGCGAAGTCCGAACGGTTCTCGAGAGGGATGGTGGCGGCGAGCATCTGGCGTGTCAGCCACATCCCGCGATCGGGGAGGGAGTCGACGGCGCGGGCGAACAGGCGGTACGCGGCGAGACCGGTGCCGCGGGGCAGCGACGTGCAGGCGGCGGCGACCAGGGCGGCGATCGGCGGAGCCTCGGCACCGCCGGCGTAGGCGAGCGAGAGCAGTCCGCCCATGGAATGGCCGACGAGGACGACGGGTCCTTTGTCAGCGGCCGCGCGCACTGCGACGTCGATCGTGTGCAGCGCCTCGTGCAGCGTGAAATCCTCCTGCATCCGTGATCCGTGGCCGGGAAGGTCGACGGCGGTGAAGGCGTGTCCCCGCTCCTCGAGATAGACGGCCTGCGACCGCCACATCGTGGCCGAGGTGCGGATGCCGTGCACGAAGACGATCTGTGCGCTCACGGGTTCAGCATAAGGAAAGCGGGGCCGGTGGATGAACCACCGGCCCCGCTTCGACACGATTCGTGTCAGAGGGTGTTACTTCTCCCAGCCGACGTTCTCGACCGGGGTGATGCCGAACAGGTCCAGTCCGACGTAGGGCTCGGGCGTGAGGTTCGCCAGGCCTTCCTTGACGGTGTAGATCTGCGGTCCGTTGTACAGCGGGATGAGGCCCCAGCGCTTGTAGATCTCCGGCTCGAGCTTCATCGCGGCAGCGGTCTGCGCCTCGGGGTCGCTCTGCGACTCGACCTTGTCCTTGATCTCGGCGTCGAGCTCGGCGTCACCGACACCCGACAGGTTGAGACCCGAGTCCGAGCAGTACAGCTGGCAGAACCAGGCGGCACCGAACGGGTCGGACGAGGTGAAGCGGAGTCCGGAGACGTCCCAGTTCTTCGAGGTGTAGTCCTCGGAGAACTGGCTGGCCGGACGGACCTCGACCTTGACATCGATGCCGATCGCCTTCTCCTGCGCCTGCAGCGACTGCGCGAGAGCCTTCTGCGTCGCCGAGTCGGCCCAGATCGGGTAGACGACGGAGAGCTTGACGCCATCCTTCTCGCGGATGCCGTCGGAGCCTTCCTCCCAGCCGGCCTCGTCGAGGAGCTTCTTGGCGCCCTCGACGTCGAACTTCCAGCCGGCCTCCTTCATGGAGTCGGAGTAGCCGGGCTGGAACGAGAACAGGGTCAGCGAGCCGGCCGGGTCCTCTTCGTAGCCGAGGCCGTTCCAGGCGATCTGCTTCTGCTGGTCGATGTTGATGGCCTTGAAGAATGCTTCGCGGACCTTGACGTCCTCGAACTGCGGCTTGGTCGAGTCGACCTGCAGGATGGTGTTGGCCGTCTGCTGCGCGCGGTACACCTTTGCGCCGTCGACGTCCTTGACCTGGTCGATGAGCTCCTGCGAGCCCGTCTCGACCATGTCGACCTCACCGTTCTTGAAGGCGTTGACGCCGGCCTGGGCGTCCATGCCGGTCATGGTGACCTCGTCGAGCAGCGGAGCGTCGCCCCACCACTCGGGGTTCGGCTTGAACGAGATGTAGCCCTTGTTGGCGTCGAACTCGTTGACCGTGTACGGACCTGCGCCCCACTCGGGGTGCGGGTTCTCGATCATCGCCTCGTTGAACGTCGTCGGGTCGGCGAGTGCCGGGTGGATCACGCCGCCGTTGAAGGGCATCTGCGGCCAGGCGAACTCACCCTTGAACGTGACGATCGCGGTCTTCGCGGTGTCACCCTGCTCGACGGACTCGATCTCCTTGTAGCCGTCGGTGGCGTTGGGGTTGAAGCCCTCGTCGTACGAGCGGTTGGCCTTCCACGTGGCGTCGATGGCAGTCCAGTCCATGTCGGTGCCATCGTTCCAGTGCGCCTCATCGGTGAACGTGAAGGTCAGGACGGTCTTGCCGTCCTTCACCTCGTTCTTCCACTCGGAGAGGTAGTTGTCGTTCTTGTACTGCGTGCCATCCGGCTTCATGAGGATGATCTGCGGCATGTACCACGCGGCGATACGCGCGGTGTCGGCGCTGCCGTCGCTGTTGAACGAGTTCAGCTGCGGCGGCACCTCGCGGATGGCGAAGTTGACCGTGCCACCCTCCTTGAGGTTCTCGCGCGGCTGGGGGTTGTAGTTCGCCATCTCGACGTCGGTCTTCTCGCCGGCGTCGCCATTGTCGCCACTACCGGTGTTGCCGGCAGCGCACCCACTGAGCGCGAGTGCGAAAGCGCCGGTGAGTGCCAGCGCTCCCATCAGCTTGTACTGCTTCATGGTGCTCCTTTCGCCTTGCGGCGTGTCATAAGGGGAGAATAGTTCGCCGCGTGCACGAATGCCCCTGCGGCGAGTGAATCTGGACTAACCGTTACCGGACGGTGACCGTCGCTCGATCAGGAGGCGACGGGTCGAGCGGTCACCGTCGCCGGATCGAACACGATCCGCTCGCGCGTGCGCTCGATATCGGGGTCGGGCACCGGGATCGCGGAGAGCAGAGCCTTCGTGTACGGGTGCTGCGGATTGTCGAAGACATCGTCCACATCGCCGTGCTCGACGAAGTCTCCGAGGTACATCACGGCGACGCGGTCGGCGATGTGCCGAACGACGGACAGGTCGTGCGCGACGAACAGGTACGACAGCCCGAGCTTGACCTTGAGATCGTCGAGCAGGTTGATCACGCCGGCCTGGATCGATACGTCGAGCGCGGAGACCGGCTCGTCGAGTACCAGGATCTTCGGGTTGGTGGACAGGGCCCTGGCGATGCCGATTCGCTGACGCTGACCCCCCGAGAACGCCTGAGGGAAACGATCGCTGTGTGCGGGGTTGAGTCCGACGAGATCCATCAGCTCCTGCACACGGCGGTGAGCCTCGGCTTTCGAAGTGCCGATGGCCGACAGCGGCTCCGAGATGATGTCCGCGACCGTCATACGGGGATCGAGCGCCCCCATCGGGTCCTGGAACACGATCTGGATGTCGCGTCGCAGTTCCCGCTCCACCTTGTGGCTGCGGATGTCGTTGACACTGGTGCCGGCGATGATGATATCTCCGTCGGTCTGCTTCACCATGTCCATGATCTGCAGCAGCGTCGTCGTCTTGCCGGAACCGGACTCGCCGACGATGGCCAGGGTCTCGCCCTCGCGCACGTCGAAGCTGATGCCCTTGATCGCGTGCACCTCGCCGACCTTGCGCTTCAGGAACGCGCCCTTGAGCAGCGGGAAGGTCTTCGTGAGATTCTTCACCTCCAGCGTGATGGGTCGCTCCTCGCGGGGCAGGCGGGTCAGTGCGCTGTCCAGCTCCTCGCGCACCGGGTACACGGGCAGGCCGCCGAGAAGGCCGCCGTCGGTGATCTCGTTCGCACGGATGCACGCGGCAAGGTGCTCCTCGCCGCCGCCGGTGAGCACGGGCAGCAGCTCGGGCTCGCGGGTGCGGCAGGCGTCCATGACGATGGGGCAGCGGTCGGCGAACGGGCACGCATCCGGGAGGTTGATCAGCAGCGGGGGATTGCCCTTGATCGGCGTGAGCGGCTCCTTCTCGGCTTTGTCCACGCGGGGGATCGCACCGAGGAGGCCGATCGAGTACGGCATCCGCGTCTGATGGAACAGCTCGCGCACCGGTGCCTGCTCGACGGGCTTGCCTGCATACATGACCATCACATCGTCGGCCGTGCGGGCGACGACGCCCATGTCATGGGTGATCATCATGACGGCGGCGCCGGTCTCGGCCTGGGCCTTCTCGATCAGGTCGAGGATCTGCGCCTGGATCGTCACGTCCAGCGCCGTGGTCGGTTCGTCGGCGATGATCAGCTTCGGGTTGTTGGCCATCGCGATGGCGATGACGACGCGCTGACGCATCCCACCGGAGAACTCGTGCGGGAAGGACTTCATCCGCTTCTCGGGTTCCGTGATGCCGACGAGCTTCAGGAGCTCGATCGACCGGGTGGTCGCCTCCTTGACGCTGAGGTTGCGGTGCACCGTCAGCGCCTCGATCAGCTGCGCACCGATCGTGTAGACGGGAGTGAGCGAGGTGAGCGGGTCCTGGAAGACCATGGAGATCCCGTTGCCGCGGATGGCGGAGAGCTGGGTATCGGTCTTGCCAAGGAGCTCCTGACCGTCGAAGACGATCGAGCCGGTCACCTTGGCGTTCTCGTCGAGCAACCCCATCACGGCGAGGGAGGTGACCGACTTGCCCGAGCCCGACTCTCCGACGATGCCGAGCGTCTTTCCGGCTTCGAGGTCGAAGGAGACGCCGCGGACCGCGTCGACTCGACCGGACTCGGAAGCGAAGCTGACCTTGAGGTCGCGGACGGAGAGTACAGGGCTCATGCGCGGCCTCCTGCAGCCGAGGTGGGATCGAGGGCATCGCGCAGTCCGTCGGCGATGAGCGCCATGGAGACGGTGAGCAGCGTGAGGACGAGCGCGGGGAAGTAGAACAGCCACGGGGAGCTGATGATGGAGGAGCTGCCCTCGCCGATCAGCGAACCGAGGGAGACGTCGGGGATCTTGACGCCGAAGCCGATGAACGACAGCCCGGTCTCGGTGGTGACGGCGGCGACGATGCCGAGGGTGAAGTTGATCACCAGCAGCGATCCGATGTTCGGGATCAGATGCCGGGTCACGATGCGCAGGCCACGCACGCCCATGTAGCGCGCTGCCTGGACGTACTCGCGCTCGCGCAGCGACAGCGTCATGGTCCAGATGATGCGGGCCGGGAAGAACCAGCCGACGAAGATCATCACGAAGGCGATGACCCACCACACGCCGCCGGAGTCGTTCGAGATGATCGACAGCAGCAGGAAGGTCGGGACAACCATCATGAAGTGGATGAACAGCAGGGCGAACCGCTCGAACCAGCCGCCGAAGTAGGCGGCAGCGGTGCCGACGAGGGCCGAGAGGATCGTCGTGCCGACGGAGACGGTGACAGCGATCATGAGAGAGCGCTGCAGACCGATCGCCGTCTGCGTGTAGGTGTCGTTACCGGCGCCGTTGGTTCCGAACCAGTGCGCGGCGGACGGCGGCTGGCTCAGCGCCAGGAAGTCCATGCTGTCGACGGCATACGGAGACAGCAGGGGGCCGACCGTGGAGAAGATGATCAGCACGACCAGGACGATGACACCTCCCACAGCCGGCTTGTTGCGCATGAATCGGCGGGTGTAGAGCGTCCACTTGGACAGCGACTTGCCCGAGGCGCGATCGGCGGTCGGCGGGGCTGCCGGCGGCTCGACGAGGGGGTCGATCATATCGGTGGTCATGGTCAGCTCACCCTCACTCGCGGGTCGAGAACGACGACGACGATGTCGGCGAGCACTGCGCCGATCGCGGTCAGCACGGCGCCGAAGGCGGCGACGGCGACCACGCCGTTGATGTCGTTGTTGTTGATGGTGTCGAGGAAGTACCGCCCCATGCCCTGCCAGGCGAAGATCCGCTCCGTCAGGACGGCGCCCGTGAAGATCGTCGGGATCGTGAAGGCGACCTGCGTGGCCACCGGGATGAGCGACGTTCGCAGGGCGTGCTTGCGGATCGCCTGCGACTTGGTCAGGCCCTTGGCGCGGGCGGTGCGCACGTAGTCGGCATTGATGTTGTCGAGCAGGAGCGACCGCTGCAGGAAGTGGTACTGGGCGTAACCGACGATCACGAGTGCGATCGTCGGGAGAGTGAGGTGCTGCAGCGTGTCGACGAGGACGGGGAAGAACCCGGTCACCCCCGGACTCGATGAACCGGTGACGTAGAAGATGCGGACGCCGGTCCACTCGTTGAGGGCGATCGCGAGGAGGACCACGGCGAGGCCGGCGACGATGATGTTCACGTTCATCGTGATGATCGATGTCGCCTGACCGATACGGTCGGCGAGCTTGTACTGGCGGGAGGCGGTGTAGACGCCGAGCCAGATGCCGAGCACCGCCGCGATGATCGTCGCGCCGAGCACCAGCTCGGCACTGACCCACATGCGGTAGGACACCTGCTCGTTGACCGACTGCCCGGTGGGGCTCACACCCCAGTCCCAGCGGAAGAGGATGCCGCTGAACCAGTTCCACCACCGCTCGATCAGCGGGACGGTGTCGCTGAGGTTGCGCGGGATCAGGACGTTGTCGATCTGCTCAGGAGAGAGCGGAGGTCGGCGCCCGACATAGTTGCTGCGCGGATCGAGGAAGCCCCACGCCAGGAAGAACGTGAGGTTCGTGGCGACCACGATCATGAGCAGCCAGCCGAGTGCTCGGCGCAAGAGGTACTTGATCAAGGGGGGTAAGTCTTTCTCTTCTACAGACGCGCTCGGGATCTGCCGACGCAACGCTGAGTCAGTTGGATACACAATCGCCATCCACCGAACTCTGCGACGCGACGACCATCACGGGGTGTATGACGGAGTCTTATCGCTTGCGGGATCCGGTGTCACGGATTTTCCCTGGCAACTTCGGGAGACTATCACCGGTATGGCCGAATCGGGGATTAGCCTCCCCTGACCGTACAATCGAGTGGACATGTCCCCACGCGCTCTCACCCCTCTTCAGCCTGCTGCGACGCCGGCTGCGCAGATCCGTAATTTCTGCATCATCGCCCACATCGACCACGGCAAGTCGACGCTCGCCGACCGCATGCTCCAGATCACGGGCGTCGTCTCGGATCGCGACATGCGCGCGCAGTACCTCGACCGTATGGACATCGAGCGTGAGCGCGGCATCACCATCAAGAGCCAGGCGGTCAGGATGCCCTGGGAGCTGGATGGGCAGACCGTCGCGTTGAACATGATCGACACCCCGGGTCACGTCGACTTCACGTACGAGGTGTCCCGGTCCCTCGCCGCCTGCGAGGGAGCGATCCTGCTCGTCGACGCCGCACAGGGCATCGAAGCGCAGACCCTCGCCAACCTGTACCTCGCGCTCGAGAACGATCTCCACATCATCCCGGTGCTGAACAAGATCGACCTCCCGGCGGCCGACCCGGAGAAGTACGCGAAGGAGCTGGCCTCCCTCATCGGCGGGAGGCCGGAGGATGTGCTGCGGGTCTCCGGTAAGACCGGTGCCGGCGTGGAGGACCTGCTCGACAGGCTCGTCCAGGAGATCCCGGCGCCGAGGGGTGACGCGGATGCTCCGGCCCGCGCCATGATCTTCGACTCGGTCTATGACGCGTACCGCGGCGTCGTCACGTACGTCCGCATGATCGACGGCAGCCTGTCGCCCCGCGAGCGCATCCAGATGATGTCGACGGGCGCGAACCACGAGGCTCTCGAGGTCGGCGTGTCCAGCCCGGAACCGACTCCCACCAAGGGGCTCGGGGTCGGTGAGGTCGGCTACCTCATCACCGGCGTGAAGGACGTCCGTCTCTCCAAGGTCGGCGACACGATCACGAACGCCCGCAAGCCCGCATCCGAAGCGCACCCCGGATACACCGACCCGAAACCGATGGTGTTCTCGGGCATCTACCCGATCGACGGCAGCGACTATGCGGAGCTCCGCGAGGCCCTGGACAAGCTGAAGCTCTCCGATGCCTCCCTGCAGTACGAGCCGGAGACCTCGGTCGCCCTCGGGTTCGGATTCCGCTGCGGCTTCCTCGGACTCCTGCACCTGGAGATCGTGACCGAGCGTCTTGCGCGGGAGTTCGGACTCGATCTCATCACCACGGCGCCCAGCGTGATCTACGAGGTGCTCACGAGCGACACCGGCGAGACCGTCACCGTCACGAACCCGAGCGAGTACCCCGATGGGCGCATCGGCTCGGTGTCGGAGCCCATGGTCAAGGCGGCCATCCTGTTGCCCAAGGACTACGTCGGCACCGTCATGGAGCTGTGCCAGTCGCGTCGAGGCACGTTGCTCGGCATGGAGTACTTCTCCGAGGAGCGCGTCGAGCTGCGCTACAACATGCCGCTCGGCGAGATCGTCTTCGACTTCTTCGATCAGCTGAAGTCGAAGACCCAGGGGTATGCGTCGCTCGACTACGAGCCCTCAGGGCAGCAGGAAGCCGACCTGGTGAAGGTCGACATCCTCCTGCAGGGGGAGAAGGTCGATGCCTTCAGTTCGATCGTGCACCGCGACAAGGCCTACGCCTACGGCACGATGATGGCGGAGCGGCTGCGCAAGCTCATCCCTCGCCAGCAGTTCGAGGTGCCGATCCAGGCCGCGATCGGCGCACGCATCATCGCCCGCGAGACGATCCGCGCGATCCGCAAGGACGTGCTGGCCAAGTGCTACGGCGGCGACATCACCCGCAAGCGCAAGCTCCTCGAGAAGCAGAAGGAGGGCAAGAAGCGCATGAAGATGGTGGGCCGTGTCGAGGTGCCGCAGGAGGCGTTCATCGCTGCGCTCTCCGGCGATGTCGAAGGCAAGGAAAAGAAGTAACCGGTGCCGTTCCCGGCGTATGAGCGGGGGGTGACGCGCGGCCCGATCCGCGCGGTGCCGAAGGGGATGCGCCTCTCCGAGCGTTCAACGGTCGTCGGCCCTGCCGCGCGAACTGCGGTCGCCGCGCTGGTGAGCTCGTGGGAGTTCAAGCGCCGTGCGGGATTCGAAGTCCCTGCCGGTGCGCCTGCCGCAGGCGTCGAGGGCGTGCTCGCGAAGCGTCTGCTCGGTATTCGATTCGTGGAGCCCGTACGGGTCGTATGGGCGGATGAGAACGGCTTCGGCTACGAAACCCGTCCTGGGCATCCGATCTACGGCGAGGAGTCGTTCCTGATCGACGAGCACGGCGTTTTCGTCGCGCGATCGGTCTCGCGTCCTTCGACGTGGTTCTGGCGATTGCTGGCGCCGGCGCTCCTGCTGCTGCAGCGAGCCACGCACGACCGGTATGTCCGCATCGTTCAGGATGAGGCGGGGGCGTCGTCGGTCTCGCGCTGAGCCACGATGTGACGCTCCGCGGCGCGTGGGGGTGTTCGCTCAGGTAACCCGAAGTAGGGTGGAAGTCATGCGGCGCGGGACTTTCCGAGACGACACGGTGGACTATGCGGCCGTGGGTGCGACCCATGCTCCGGATCTGATGCAGTACCCGCCGGAGCGCAGCATCCCGGCGGAGGAATCCTGGCGGATCGGCAGCGGGATCGAACGCTTCCAGACCGCCGGAGAAGCGCTTCTGTCGTGGACGGCACAGCGCGCTGCCGGCCTGACGGTCGAAGACGTGCGCCCCGCACCGGGACCTGCCTATGCGGGCGTGAGCTTCGACGCCGAGGGCAACCCGATCGCTCCGAGCAAGCGCGACGTCGAGCAGCGCTACGACGCGGAGGGCATGCCGTTCGTCGGCGCGGGGATGACCCTGCACCTCCGCGGGCGCGTCGCGGGCATGCGCGCCGACTCCGAGCTCCGCGTGATCTCCGTCACGGAGGAGACCCGTCGTGTCGGGTTCGTCCTCGGAACCGTCGGCGGATCGGTGGTCAGCGGAGAAGAGTCGTTCGACGTGGACTGGCGTGAAGACAACGACGAGGTGTGGTTCACCGTGCGCGCCTTCGACGCGCCGAACGGCCTGCTCTACCGCACGATCCCCGCTCTCGTGAAGCGTCGCCGCCGCGAGCTCTTCGCGCGCTATCTTCGGGCGATCTCCCCGCTGTACGCGACTCCCGTCTGATGGCGGGACCACTTCCTCTCGGAGACCCCGCCCCGGCGGACGGACGCTTGCCCGCAGATCTTCGGATCGATGAGCATGTGCCGTTCTCCGCCTACCTGCACATCCCGTTCTGCACCGTGCGCTGCGGCTACTGCGACTTCAACACGTACACCTCGACCGAGCTGCGCGGGGCGAAGCAGGAGGACTACGCGTCGACGTTGATCGCGGAGATCGCCCTCGCTCGTCGAGTGCTGGATGACGCGGGAGCGCTGCGGCCGATGGACACCGTGTTCTTCGGCGGCGGTACTCCCACGCTTCTCCCCGCCGGCGACCTCGCACGCATGCTCGGAGCGGCGACAGATGCGTTCGGCCTGGCAGCGGGCGCGGAGGTCACGGTCGAGGCGAACCCCGACACGGTGACGCCCGAAGTGGCGCACACCTTGGCACGAGCAGGAGTCACGAGGATGTCGGTCGGCATGCAGTCTGCCGTTCCCCACGTGCTCGCCGCCCTCGATCGCACGCACCGCCCCGAGAACGTGCGCACGGCCGTCGCCGCCGCGAAGGATGCGGGCCTTGCCGTGAGCGTGGACCTGATCTACGGCGCACCGGGGGAGTCCCTCGCCGACTGGCAGGCGTCGCTCGATGCCGCACTCGCGCTGGAGCCGGACCACATCTCGGCCTACGCGCTCATCATCGAAGACGGAACCAAGCTCGCGCGTCAGATCCGCCGCGGGGAGGTGCCGACCCCCGACGACGATCTCCAGGCCGACATGTACGAGCTCGCCGACGCCCGACTCGCTGCCGGCGGCTTCGACTGGTACGAGGTGAGCAACTGGGCGCGCACGCCCGATCGTCGCTCCCGACACAACCTCGCGTACTGGCGGGGGAACGACTGGTGGGGCTTCGGTCCCGGAGCGCACAGCCACGTCGCCGGTCTGCGCTGGTGGAACGTGAAGCACCCCGCGGCGTACGCCCAGCGCCTTGCCGCATCCGAGTCGCCGGCAGCAGGCACCGAGCGCCCGGACGACGACTCGCGCACGCTCGAGCGGATCCTGCTGCTCAGCCGCATCCGCGAGGGGATCGCGATCGACGACGTCCCGAGGGCGAACCGGAGCAGGGTCGCCGGACTCATCGCCGACGGTCTCGTCGAACCACTCGCAGCGCTTCAAGGGCGCGTGCAGCTGACGCTACGCGGTCGCCTGCTCGCCGATGCCGTCGTCCGCGAACTGACCGACTGAAGGCTGAAGCGTTCGTCACCCGGGGAGCAGATCCATCGCCGCCGCACGTCGTTGGGGCACCGTCGTGCTCCTGGCATCGAACACCCGCGTGAGGCGATCGTCACCGTAGGCCGGCCAGCCAGGATCGCCCGACGTCACGAACCCGACCCACGACGTGTTCATCTCGGCGGCGAGATCACGCGGAGCGTCGGGACCTGCCAGACGCGCGGCTTCGTCGTCATCGAGGCGATCGAACACGAACCCGAGCTCGAGCGCGTGTGCCGCGCGGAGATCGCGGACGGGACTCGGCCAGGCGAACTCGTAGACGTGCGTCTTCTCCGGGCGCGCGGCTGCCACCCGGCTCAACGGAGCACGCAGCATCACGTCCGTGACGAGCTGCCCCAGGATCTCTCCAGCGCCGGCGTCGGGGAACGCGGATCGATAGGCCGCCACCGCACGTCGAGGGATGCGGGAGAGCAGTCGCGCGGCTTGCAGCTTGAACTCTCCGATGCCTGCCAGCACCTCCGGTGGGAACCAGAGCCGATACTCGTCGGTGTTGCTCCCGATGAGTAGCGGCGTGTCGATCTCGCGAAGCACCTCGTGCGGTGACCGGGGAAGGCTCTCGGGGTCGATCGCCAACTGGAACGCCGGAGCCCCGCCGAGGGGAGACGATCCGGCGGATTGAGCTTTCCGTGCGTCCAACAGCTTCTCGGGCGTCAGAGCGGCGAAAGAGGCGCGGTCGGCTCGTACTCCGAGTCGCTTCGCGAGTCGAGCCGTCACACGTCCGGCCTTCTTCGGAGTCTGCGCCTGGAGTGGTCCGGACTCGATGATGGCGCGACTGATGAGTGCGCGGGAGTCCGCCCGAGCGAGGAGTCCGGCGACGATGGCTCCACCGGCGGACTCGCCCATCGCCGTTATCCGTGTCGGGTCGCCGCCGAGAGCGGCGACCTCACGGTGCACCCACTCGAGGGCCGCGACCGCATCGCGCAGGCCGAGGTTCCGTGGGGCGCCCTCCAAGACGGAGAACCCCTCCGAGCCGAGTCGGTAGTTGATCGACACGAAGACGATTCCCGCCTGCGCGAAGACAGTGCCGTCATAGAGCGGAAGAGCGGCGGTGCCGCGTTCGAGCGCGCCGCCGTGGATCCAGAGCAGCACGGGGGCGCCGGAGGCGTCGGTCGGAGCCCAGACGTTCGCCGTGAGGATGTCGTCTCCGTCGATCCGCACCGAGCCGAGCAGCTCGCCGACGGCGCCCGCATACGGAACCTGAGGCGGAGTGGGGCCGAACTCCAGTGCGTCGCGCACGCCGTCCCAGGTCGCGACAGGCTGCGGCTCGCGGAACCTGTGCTCGCCGAACGGCGCCATGGCATACGGGATGCCGAGGTAGCGGACGATCCCCGCCTCCTCGACGCCACGAACGATGCCGGTCGACAGGGTGGCATGCGGGGAGGAGGTCATGAGCGTCATCCTAGAGTCGTCGGTCCGCGGTACGGAGAACCCGCAGTTGCACGGGGTAGGATTGGCACTCTGAACGTCCGAGTGCCAGCGGAAGGGAAGGGCGATGGTCACAGAGCGAGGGCTGCAGGTTCTCCGCGCGATCGTGCAGGACTACGTCGAGACCCACGAACCCGTCGGCAGCCGGTCGATCGTCGACAGGCATTCCTTCGGCGTCTCGGCCGCCACGATCCGAAACGACATGGCGCTGCTCGAGGATGAAGAGCTGATCACCGCTCCGCACACCTCGTCGGGAAGGGTTCCCACAGACAAGGGCTACCGCGTCTTCGTGAATCATCTCGCCCAGTTGCGCCCGCTCTCTTCGGCACAGCGCTCGGCGATCGAGTCGTTCCTGGGCGAACCGGCCGATCTCGACGACCTGATGGTGCGCACGGTGCGGGTGCTGACGCAGCTGACGGGTCAGGTCGCGCTCGCACAGTATCCGTCGTTCGCGCGTGCGCACGTGACGCATGTCGAGCTGGTGGCTCTGGCACCGAACCGGCTGCTGATCGTTCTGGTCACCGATGCCGGCGGCGTGTCACAGCGGATCGCCCCCCTGCCGGAGATCATCGACGAGTCCGACCTCGCGGTGCTGCGTGCACGCCTGTCGTCGTTGATCACCGGGCAGGGCATCGGTGAGGCATCCGACCGTCTCCAGCTGCTGCTCGGGGCGGAGGACAAGCCTCAGGACGCGGTGCTCCGCACGCTCGCCGGCGTCGTCGTCGACGAGCTCGGCGGCTTCCGTCAGGAACGTCTGGTGATGGCGGGGGCGGCCACCCTCGCGCGTCGGGAACAGGACTTCCGCGGGAGCATCCATCCGCTTCTCGAGGCGATCGAGGAGCAGGTGACGCTGCTGCGACTGATGAGCGAGATGGTGACCGACGAGCACGGTCTCGCGGCCAGCATCGGCACAGAGAATGCCCCCTTCGGCCTCGGTGAGGCGTCGATCGTGGCCAGCAACTACGCGGCCCCCAGCGGCACGGCGCGAGTCGGCGTGATGGGGCCGACGCGCATGGACTACCCGAGCAATCTCGCCGCAGCGCGGGCCGTGGCCCGCTACCTGTCGCGGATGCTCGACGAAGACGAGGCCGGCCGCTGACGCGGTCGCCACGAGAACACACGCAGAAAGGCGATTGTGGCGGACCACTATGAGGTTCTCGGGGTGTCCCGGGACGCTTCCACCGATGAGATCAAGAAGGCGTACCGACGCCTTGCCCGGCAGCTGCACCCGGATGTGAACCCCGGGGACGACGCTGCGGAGAAGTTCAAGCTCGTCACGCATGCGTACGACGTCCTCAGCGACGACGAGTCACGCCGCCGCTACGACATGGGCGGCGGAGACGGCGCCGCGGGGAACTTCGGCGGCTTCGGCGGTTTCGGCGACATCTTCGAGACGTTCTTCGGTGCTTCTCAGGGGGGAGGGCGCGGTGCGCGTCCACGGTCGCGTCGGGAGCGGGGCCAGGACGCCCTCGTCCGGGTCACGCTCGACCTCGGCGACGTCGTGTTCGGGGCGCATCGGGACATCGAGGTCGACACCGCCGTGCTGTGCGAGACGTGTCAGGGGTCGTGCTGTCAGGAGGGCACCTCGCCGGTCACGTGCGACATCTGCGGCGGCTCCGGCCACGTGCAGCGTCAGGTGCGCAGCCTGCTCGGCAACGTGGTCACCTCTCAGCCCTGCGGCACCTGCGAGGGCTACGGCACGACCATCCCGTATCCCTGCGGCACCTGCGGTGGTCAGGGTCGCGTGCGTTCGCGCAGAACGGTGTCGCTCGACATCCCCGCCGGCGTCGAGACGGGCCTCCGCCTGCAGCTTCCCGGTTCCGGTGAGGTCGGCAAGGCGGGCGGACCGAACGGTGACCTGTACGTCGAGGTGACCGTCAACCCGCACGCGGCGTTCAGTCGCGAGGGAGACGACCTGCTCGCGACCCTCGAGGTGTCGATGACCGACGCGATCCTCGGTACCGAGACCAAGATCCAGGCACTCGACGGCGAGGTCGACCTCGAGATCCGTCCCGGTGTGCAGTCCGGTGACGTGCTCACGATCAAGGGACGGGGCATCACCCCGCTCCGCGGCACGCAGCGCGGCGATCTGCGGGTCGGCGTCCAGGTGCTGACACCGACTCGACTGGATTCCGCGCAGCGTGCGCTGATCGAGGACTTCGCGAAGAAGGCGAAGTCTCCGGGGCCCCAGCTCGCCCAGTTCCAGCAGGGACTCTTCTCCAAGCTCCGCGACCGCTTCCGCAGCCACTGATCATGGCACTGCACTTCCTCGTCGAATCGTCGACGGATGCCCGAGTCGACGACCTGGTGTCGTTGACCGGAGCCGAAGCCAAGCACGCGGCCGTCGTCCGTCGTCTGCGCGTCGGCGAGGCTGTCACCGTCGGCGACGGCGCGGGCGTGTGGCTGACCGGTGTGGCAGAGGAGGTGTCTCCCTCCCGAGTGGAGGTCCGTGTCGCGGAGCGCGTCGAGCACCCCGCTCCGACGCCTCGGGTCGTTCTGGTACAGGCTCTCGCGAAAGGAGATCGCGATGAGCTCGCCGTGCAGGCGGCCTGCGAACTCGGCGTCGACGAGATCGTTCCCTGGCAGGCGAGTCGGAGCGTCTCGCGGTGGGAGGGCCCGAAGGCGGTGAAGGGACGGGAGCGCTGGGCGACGATCGTCCGCGAGGCCGCCAAGCAAGCACACCGCGCCTGGGTGCCCGCCGTCGCATCACCCGTCTCGACGGCTCAGCTCAGGGAGCGCGCGGCCTCGCAGCGCCTCCTGCTGCTCGACCCGACGGCGCCCACGCGACTGTCGGAGATCGAGCCGGACGGCCGCGACCTGGTGCTGGTGGTGGGACCGGAAGGCGGGATCTCCGACGAGGAGCTGCGTCACCTGACGGAGGCGGGGGCAGAGCGTGTGCTCCTCGGCGAGACGGTGCTCCGTACCTCGACGGCGGGCCCGGCCGCGATCGCCGTGCTGTCGGTGGCACTCGGTCGATGGTGACCCCGCCCGACCGGCACGGGACGGGCCCGAGGTCGTCGTCACGCTCCGGTCAGTAGACTTGACGGTATGACGGAACCCTCGATCTTCACGCGCATTCTGAACGGGGAGATCCCTGCCGACATCATCGGCGAGACCGACCGGCTGTTCGCGCTGCGCGACATCGCCCCGCAGGCGCCCGTGCATCTGCTCGTGGTGCCGAAGTCGGCAGAGTATCGAGATGTCGTCGAGGTCGCGGCCGCAGATCCCTCTCTGCTCGCCGAGATGGTCGCTTTCGCGGGCGAGCTCGCGGCGGAGCACACGGAGGACGGCGACTTCCGCCTCGTCTTCAACACCGGCGCGAACGCCGGACAGACCGTTTTCCACGTCCACGCGCACGTGCTGGCCGGCGGATTGACTGAGAAGAGTGTCGGTGCCTGAGAACCACGAGCCCCAGGAGCGGAGCCTGGGCGGCCGACCTCCCGAGGCGGTCGAGAAGATCTACGCGGACGGCGTCGCCATGGTGCAGCTGCTCGGACCGCAGGACCGGCTGCTGCGGATGCTGGAGCGTGAGCACCGCGATGTGCAGGTGCTCGTCCGTGGCAACGAGATCACACTCAGCGGTGACACCGACGCGGTCGCGAAGGCGAGGGCGCTGGTCGAGGAGCTGCTCGCCATGACGAAGGCCGGGCAGGACCTGGCACCGAGCGACGTGTCCAGTTCCGCGCGGATGCTGCGCCAGGAAGGAGGACCGCGCCCCAGCGAGGTTCTCGGCGAGGCGATCCTGACCACGCGCGGCAAGGTGATCCGTCCGAAGACCCTCGGGCAGAAGGAGTACGTGGACGCGATCGAGGAGAACACGATCGTGTTCGGCATCGGTCCGGCCGGTACGGGCAAGACCTACCTCGCGATGGCCAAGGCCGTCCAGGCGCTCCAGCGCAAGGAGGTCACCAGGATCATCCTCACGCGCCCCGCGGTCGAAGCGGGAGAGCGGCTCGGCTTCCTCCCCGGCACGCTCACCGACAAGATCGATCCATACCTCCGCCCGCTGTACGACGCTCTCAACGAGATGATGGACCCCGAGATCGTCCCTCGCCTGATGGCGACCGGCACGATTGAGGTGGCACCCCTCGCCTACATGCGCGGGCGCACCCTCAACGACTCGTTCGTCGTCCTCGACGAGGCTCAGAACACCACGCCCGAACAGATGAAGATGTTCCTCACGCGTCTCGGTTTCGGCACGCGGATGGTCGTCACGGGCGATATCACGCAGGTCGACCTCCCGCAGGGATCGTCGGGGCTCCGCCTGGTGACCCGAGTGCTCGACGGCATCGACGACATCCATTTCGCCCGTCTCACCAGCGACGATGTGGTACGGCACTCGCTGGTCGGACGCATCGTCGACGCGTACAGCGAGTACGACGAGAAGCGCACCGCAGCGCGATTCGAGCGCGAGCAGGCGGCGGAGTTCGCCAACCGTGCCGATCGCCGGGGAGCACAACGACCTGGACCGCGTGATCGCGCCCCGAAACGAGGACTCTCATGATCGAGATCAACAACGAGTCGGCCATCGACGTCGACGAGACCGTGCTGCAGCGACTGACCGATTTCAATCTCGCGCAGCTGCACGTCAGCCCTGACGCCGAGGTGGCCATCGTCCTCGTCGACGAGGGCGCCATGGAGGCGCTTCACGTGCAGTGGATGGACGAGCCCGGCCCCACCGACGTGCTGAGCTTCCCGATGGATGAGCTGCGCCCCGGTACCGAGGACCGTCCGACCGCCCCCGGCCTGCTCGGCGACATCGTGCTCTGCCCCCAGGTGGCCGAGACGCAGGCGCAGGCGGCAGGACACACCCTGATGGATGAGCTCATCCTGCTCACGACCCACGGTCTGCTGCACCTCCTCGGCTTCGATCACGCCGAGCCCGACGAGGAGCGTGAGATGTTCGGACTGCAGAAGGAGCTGATCCAGGGTTTCGCGGCTGCTGAACGCCGACGATGACTGCTGTTCTCCTCCTGATCGCCGCCGTGCTGCTGGTGGCGTTCGGCGGTCTCATGGCCGCGATCGATGCGGCGTACGGGGTGACCTCGCGTGCCGGACTCGCCGACATGGCGACCGAGGGCCGCAGGGCCAGGGCACTGGAGCGTATCGCCTCAGATCTCGACGCCCACGTGAACGCGGTGGCGTTCATCCGCGTCCTCGCAGAGGTGACGGCAGCCGTGCTCGTGACGGTCGCCTTCACCATCCTGATCGAGAACAACTGGTGGGCGATGCTCGCCGCCGCGGTGCTCATGACGGCGATCACCTTCGTGCTCGTGGGGGCGAGCCCGCGGTCGTTCGGGCGTCAGCACGCCGAGGGCATGATCCGCGGCACCGCGTCGATCGTGCGCGGGCTCCGCATCATCCTCGGCCCCCTCGCGCAAGGCCTGGTCCTGCTGGGAAACCGGGTCACCCCCGGCACGGGGCGCAGCTCCTTCACCAGCGAGGATCAGCTGCTGAGCATGGTCGACGAGGCAGCGTCGAACGATCTCATCGAAGAGGACGACCGCGACCTCATCCACTCCGTCTTCGACTTCACCGACCAGTTCGTCCGCGCCGTGATGGTGCCGCGCACCGAGATGGTGACGGTCGATGCCACGGCGACCACCGACGAGGCGATGGCACTCTTCCTGAATCGCGGCGTGTCCCGGATGCCCGTCGTCGACGACGAGGCCGATGACGTGGTGGGAGTGCTGTACCTCAAGGATCTCGTGCAGTTCGCCTACCGCGACGACAGTGCGTGGCGCGCGGCGTCGATCCGTCCGATCGCGAGGCCGGCGACCTTCGTCCCCGAATCGATGCGAGCGGAGACCCTCCTGCAGCAGATGAAGCGCGATGCCGTGCACGTCTGTCTGGTGATCGATGAGCACGGCGGGATCTCGGGTCTCGTGACTCTCGAGGACCTCATCGAGGAACTCGTCGGCGAGATCTCCGACGAGTACGATCAGGTATCGGCGGAGTTCGTCGATCTCGGTCACGGACGATATCGCGTGAGTGCTCGCCTCTCGCTCGAAGACGTCGGCGATCTGTTCGGGCTCGAGCTCGAGGACGAGGACGTGGATTCGATCGGCGGTCTGCTCGGGAAGGCGCTGGGACAGGTTCCCCAGCCCGGCGCCACGGCGACCGTGGAAGGTCTGGTGCTCACCGGCGGTGCATCGCGGGGGCGTGGACGAGGTATCGCGACGGTGTTCGTGGAACGTGCGGCGGGGGAACCCGACGCTTCGCAGGATGAAGGAGATCGAGACGATGACTGACGACACCCGAAGCGGTTTCGTGACCTTCGTCGGCCGCCCCAACGTCGGGAAGTCGACGCTCACGAACGCCCTCGTCGGCGAGAAGATCGCGATCACGAGCGAGAAGCCGCAGACGACACGTCGCGCTATCCGCGGCATCGTCAATCGCCCGGAGGGGCAGCTCGTCATCGTGGACACCCCGGGGATCCACAAGCCGCGCACGCTGCTCGGCGAGCGGCTGAACGACCTCGTGGAGCAGGTGCTGGGCGACGTCGACGTCATCGGATTCTGCGTTCCTGCGAATGAGAAGGTGGGCCCGGGGGACAGGCGGATCGCGGCATCCCTCGACGGGTACCCGCGCGCGAAGAAGATCGCGATCGTGACCAAGATGGATGCGGCCGGCCGTGACGAGGTCACGGAGCGTTTGCTGGAGGTCGATTCGCTGCGCGAGGACTGGGCCGCGGTCGTCCCGCTGTCCGCCCTCACCCGCGAGCAGCTCGACGTGCTGTCGGACGAGATCCTGACGCTGATGCCGAAGGGGCCCGCGCTGTACCCGGAGGGCATCACGACCGACGAGTCGCAGGAGGACCGGATCGCCGAGATGATCCGCGAGGCCGCTCTCGAGGGCGTGCGCGACGAGCTTCCGCATTCGATCGCCGTCGTCATCGACGACATCGCGCCGAGGGAGGGCACCGACCTCACCGACGTGCACGCATCCATCGTCGTGGAGCGTGACAGCCAGAAGGCGATCATCATCGGGCATAAGGGCAAGCGTCTCAGCGAGGTGGGCGCGCGAGCGCGTGCGGGCATCGAGGAACTGCTGGGGACGCGCGTCTTCCTCGGGTTGCATGTGAAGGTCGCGAAGGAGTGGCAGCGCGACCCGAAACAGCTCGGCAGACTCGGGTTCTGAGATGACATCCGGCACTACGTCGATGGCGGCGGGAAGGCCGCCGACCCCGACGACATGAGCGGCCGCAGCGAAGACCCGAATCCGCTGCGCGACGAGGTCTTCAGCCGGGTGTTCGACGAACACTGGGCAGCCGTTCGGCACCACATCGAGGGCGTGGTCGGCGCCGAGGCCGAGGTCACCGAGATCGTCTCGGAGGTCTTCCTGCTCGCCTGGACGAAGCTGCGCCCTGTCCGTCCGCCGAGTCGGGTCTGGCTTCTGCGGGCAGCTGATCGGCGACTGGGTGCCCGCTCCGGTCGTACGTCAGCACCGCACGGTGTGTTCGATGCCGTGCGTCTCGGCGTCTCCGGCGAGGAAGGTGAACCCGATCCTGTCGGCAGGGTGGCGGTCATGCGTGCTTTGGCTGTCCTCACTCCCCGCCAGAGGCGTATCATCATGCTCACGTACTGGGACGGACTCACGGTGGGGGAGATCGCGGAGTTGTCGCGCACTTCCGAGTTCCGGGTGCGGAAGTCGCTGGGACGTGCGCGGGAACGCCTGCGTGCGGAGCTGGGTCTGGAGGGGCTGATAACGGGTGATGATTGACGATGCCGTACTCGAACGGATGCTGATCGATGCCGATCCCGCACCGACGCCGCGTGAGGCGGCACCCGATGCCCGGGCTCTCGCGACCAGGGATCGTATCCTCCGCACGAGTGCGGCGCCTCGCAGGAGACGTCAGCGGGCGATCGGCTGGGCCTCCGGGCTGACGGCGGTCGCCGCATCCACCGCCCTGGCCTTCGCCGTCTTCTCGCCCCAGGGCGCCGCGGTGGCCGGGATGCCATCGCCTCTCGACTTCGAAGGCTCGACCACGGTCGCGCAGACGGTGGATGACGCGGACGCGGCTCTCGCCGGTCCGACCGGACCCGCAGCGCCGGAGCGCGCCGTGCGGACCGCCTTCTGGGGGTTCTCGGTCGAGGTCGAGGCGAAGGTCAGCAAGGTCGTCCCGCAGCTCTCCACGCTCACGTGGGAACCGGACGGCTCGGGCCGGATGACGATCGTCGCCGGCGTCCCCTACGATCCGGAGGACGCGGTGGCGAGCAACGCCGCCGAGGTGACCAGCAGTGGGGAGGTCGTCACCGACCTCGTCATGGCGCCGGGCGATTTCTACACCCCGTGGACCGACGTGCCGGGCGAGACGCGTCAGGACATGATCGCCATCCTCCGTGCCTTCGGCATGCCGGAGAACCCGACGGCGTACGACGTCGAGGTGGCTTTCACGTCGGTCCTCGACCAGTGGACGCTGACGAACGCGCAGCACCGCGAGCTGCTCGCGCTCCTCGAGGAGGCGCAGGGCGGGGAAGCGCTCGGGATGACGAAGGACCGTCTGGGGCGGGAAGTGAACGGCGTCAGGGTCATATCGCCGGATGGCGCCGCCAGCGATCTGATCCTGGTCTCCCGTGACACCGGCAGGATCGTGGGCGTCGAACGCACCGTGTTGATCGCAGACGACGTCTTCGCCGCCGGTTCGATCATCTCGTATCAGATGTGGGACCTCGATGAGGAGGAGATCAGATGAGGCCGAGGGTTATCGTCGCTGCGACGATGCTGAGCGCAATACTGCTTCTCAGTGCGGCACCGGCGCAGGCTGCTCTGGAGGGCGACGACGCTGTCGCTCCCGAGATCATCGCGATGCTCGAGGAAGTGCCCGGCGGTGTGATCATCGATTCGACGCATGCGGCGTGGCCCGCGCTCGGCATGGAACTCGCGATCGGGACCATCGCGCTCCGGTCGGCGCGTTCGGTCGGGAGCTGTGCGACCGATCGGTTCTGCGCCTACAGCGCCGGGTCGCTCGGCGGCAACAAGCTCACGTTCAGCGTGTGCAGCGTCAACACGATTCCCTCCACGTTCATCGCGAAGTCGGTCGCCAATGCGCGGAGCTCCGGCCACGTGCAGGCGCGAAACGGCAGCACCACGGTCACCACCGTCAACGCGGGAAGCTGGGCGAACCTCGCAGGCACGGTCAACAACCTCCGCTGCGTCCTCTGAGCAGGTCCGAGCGATGACGGCGGTGGTCTCTCGAGCGCGGCACTGGGTCGCCGCGGGGTGGGGTTCGCCCGACCTCTGGGAGTTCGTCGAGCACGACATTCCGGCTCCGGAACACGGAATGGTCACCATTCGCGTCCTCGCCGCCGGGGTGAACCCCGCTGATGCGAAACATGTCGCTGCTGCCCGACCGGGCATCGAGCTGCCGGTGCCGATCGGGTATGAGGTCTCGGGAGAGGTCTCGGCAATCGGCCAGGGTACCCGCATCGGTTCGGGCGCTGTCGACATCGGCGACGAGGTCATCGCCTTCCGCGTGCGAGGCGGCTATGCGACCGCGGTCACCGTCCCGGCTGAGAAGGTCTTCGCGAAGCCCTCCACCCTGACGCATCCGGAGGCGGCGAACCTGCTCCTCGTGGGTACGACTGCCGCGGAGATGCTCGCCGTCACCGGTGCGGCGCCGGGGGAGACGATCCTGCTCCACGGTGCCTCCGGTGCTGTCGGTGCGAGCGTGCTGCAGCAGGCACGCCTGCGCGGCATACGCGTCATCGGAACGGCGAGCGAGTCCCGGTTCGACGAGGTGCGACGATTCGGAGGGCTCCCGGTGCGCTACGGCTCGGGGCTCGCCGCACGTGTGCGCGCTCTGGCGGACGGGCCGATCGCTGCGGCATTGGACGCCGTGGGGACGCACGAAGCGGTGGATGCATCGCTCGAACTGGTAGGCGATCGTCGGCGGATCGTGACCATCGCCGCGGCTGACCGCGCGACGGCCGACGGCATCCTCGCCATCGCCGGCTCCATGCCCGAGAGCGCACGTTTCCGGGATGAGGTCCGCAGCGAGCTGGTCGCTCTGGCGCAGAACGGCGATCTCGTCGTTCCCCTGGCCCGCACGTTTCCGCTCTTCGAGGCACGCGCGGCCCACCGACTCCTCGCCACGGGTCACCCCGGAGGCAAGCTCGCGTTGATCCCGTAGCTCAGTCGATCTCCCGAAGCGCTGAGGTCACGATCACGACGCCGTCACCGAACTCCGCGTCAGCGGCCTCCTGGATGGCACCGTCATCCCACGTGACGCTGAGCCGGACGTAGCCGCGGTCCGTGCTGACGGTGAGCGCCTCTCCACCGAGACGGGTGGCGATGTCGTCCTGGATCCTCGTGAGCTCGTCGGCCGGTGTGGTGCCGTCGACGCCGCCCGTCGGATCCTCCGTTGGGATCGGGTCGAACAACGCGAGCATGATCGGTGGATCGGTGTTGGTGAGCCGTTCACCGTCGTAGGTCGCGTAGACGGCGTATGCGCCCCAGGTGGTCTCTCCGCTGGACTCGCTGCCCTCGAGTCCGGCCCAGGACCAGCCGGCGAGAGGCACTCCGCTGCACTGGGGCGGATGCGATTCCATGATCGCTCCCAGACACAGCTGTACCTCGCCCGCCACATCGAGCACCGTGCCCACGCCGATCACGCGCCCTTCCGGGAGGTCAGGCCGGACGTCTTCGAGCCCCTGCCCTGATGGTGCAGACGTGCTCGTCGGCGCCGCGGAGCCTCCGGGCCCGGAGGTGCAGGCGCTCAGGAGCAGCAGGCCGAAGACGGAGGCGACGGCGAGGGTCAGGCGACGCGGCGATGTGCTCATATCGGGGAGTGTCGACAGCGAAGGAAACGTCTCACACCCGTCGAATCGGCGGAGTCAACCCTGCTAGCATGACCACATGCCTTTCGGCGGTCTGCTTCTTCTTAGCTGCCGCGACGAGTCCTAAAGCTAGGGCCTTCCTCGTCGCGGCGCTTGTGTTGGCCCGTTTACCCTGACGAAGAGAAGAAGCCCCATCATGCAGAACACTCAGCGCCCGTCCGCGATGCCGATCCACAAGTACCGGCCGTTCCACGAGCAGATCACCGTCCAGCTGCCGGACCGCACCTGGCCCGATGCCCGCATCACCGAGGCGCCCCGCTGGTGCGCGGTCGACCTCCGCGACGGCAACCAGGCGCTCATCGACCCGATGTCGCCCGAGCGCAAGCGCGTCATGTTCGAGCTGCTCGTCAGCATGGGGTACAAGGAGATCGAGGTCGGCTTCCCCTCCGCGAGCCAGACCGACTTCGACTTCGTGCGTCAGCTCATCGAGGAGAACCTCATCCCCGACGATGTCACGATCCAGGTCCTGACGCAGGCCCGCGAGCACCTGATCGCCCGCACCTATGAGGCGATCGCGGGAGCGAAGCAGGCCATCGTGCACCTGTACAACTCCACGAGCGTGCTGCAGCGCGAGGTGGTCTTCCGCACCGACAAGCAGGGCATCATCGACATCGCACTCGAGGGCGCCCGGCTGTGCCGGGAGTTCGAGAAGACGATCCCCGACACGAAGGTGTACTACGAGTACTCGCCCGAGAGCTACACGGGGACCGAGCTCGAGTTCGCCGTGGACATCTGCAACCAGGTGATCGAGGTCTTCGAGCCCACGCCCGACCGCAAGGTCATCATCAACCTCCCGGCGACCGTCGAGATGGCATCGCCGAACGTGTATGCCGACTCGATCGAGTGGATGAGCCGCAACCTCGCGCACCGCGAGAACGTGATTCTGTCGCTGCACCCGCACAACGACCGCGGCACCGCGATCGCGGCCGCCGAGCTCGGATACATGGCCGGGGCCGACCGTATCGAAGGCTGCCTGTTCGGCAACGGTGAACGCACCGGCAACGTCGACCTCGTCGCGTTGGGGATCAACATGTTCACGCAGGGCATCGACCCGCAGATCGACTTCAGCGACATCGACCAGGTCAAGCGCACGGTCGAGTACTGCAACCAGCTGCCGGTGCCCGAGCGCAGCCCGTGGGCGGGTGACCTCGTCTTCACGGCATTCAGCGGCTCCCACCAGGACGCGATCAAGAAGGGGTTCGAGGCCATGGCGGCCAAGGCCGAGGCGCAGGGCGTCACGGTGGATGAGATCGAGTGGGCGGTGCCGTACCTGCCCATCGACCCGAAGGACCTCGGTCGCTCCTATGAGGCCGTGATCCGCGTGAACTCGCAGTCCGGCAAGGGTGGCGTCGCCTACCTCCTCAAGGCCGACCACGCGATCGATCTGCCCCGCAAGCTGCAGATCGAGTTCTCCGGAGTCGTGCAGGCCAAGACGGATGCCGAGGGCGGCGAGGTCACCAGCGAGCAGATCTGGTCGATCTTCAACGACGAGTACCTCCCCGCCGCCGACACCGCAGCCAAGTGGGGGCGCTTCGAACTGCTCGCGACCCAGACCCGGAGCGACATGTCGGGCGACGTGGCACTTGACGTGGTGCTCCGCGACGACGATCAGCAAGTGTCCGTCACGGGCAACGGCAACGGTCCGGTCGCGGCGTTCGTCGAGGTGTTGCGTGGACAGGGCTTCGACATCACGGTCTACGACTACGTCGAGCACGCTCTCAGCGCCGGCGGAGACGCGCAGGCCGCGGCCTACGTCGAGCTGCAGGTCGGCGACCAGCGCCTGTGGGGTGTAGGCATCGACGGAGACATCTCCACCGCATCGCTCAAGGCGATCGTCTCGGGTGTGAACCGTTCGATCCGCACGCGTCAGCAGGAGCTGGCAACCGTCTGATCCCGGTTCGAATCGCGCGATCGGTCGTGTCCGTCGACAGGAGGGGACCGATCGCGCGATTCGAGGTAGAGGTCAGTCCACCCACTGCACCAGCTGCCAGATGAGGCCGTTGGGGTCGGCGAACTGACCATAGCGCTCACCCCAGGGTTCAGTCTCCGGAGGGGTGACCACACGAGCGCCTGCGTCGGCGATGCGGGTGAACTCCCGGTCGATATCGTCGACGACGAAGACGATCAGGGTGCCCTGACCGGCGGAGCCGGCGATCTCTTGTGGGCGGAACGTCGAGAGCCCGGTCTGGAGGAAGATCATGTTCGGGACGGGCCCCGGGTGCTGCAACGAGACGAAGCCGTCCGCGGACATCGCCTCCTCGAAGCCGAAGTGCGTCGTGGCGAAGGCGGCGGAGGCCGCCACGTCGGGGACGTTGAACGAGAGGGCGGTCTGAGTGATGTTCACGGTTCTCCATTCCAAAAGTCTGTACAGTGTACAAGGTTAAGGCGGAAGCGGTCTAGGCTATTCCCGATGGCCAAGAATCTCGTCGATCTGCTCTGGCGGCACAGCCCCGCGGCTCCCGTGACCCGCCAGCGCGGGCCGAAGGCACGTCACTCGGCGGATGACGTCGTGGATCGTGCCGTCGCACTGGCCGACGCCGACAGCCTCGGCGCGGTGACGATCCGCTCGCTGGCGCAGTCCCTCGACCTCACCCCGATGTCGATCTACACGCACGTCAACAGTCGCGCCGACCTGCTCGTGCTGATGGCGGATGTGATGCACGCCAGTCTTCGCAGTGAGCCCGCGGAGGCCTCGGGCTGGCGTGGGGCGGTCCGGGCGGTCGCCGAGGACAACCTGCGCCTCTTCCGCGCTCATCCATGGCTCATCGACATCCACGATCCCCGTGTCGCATTCGGCCCTGGCACCATCGCCAAGTACGACCGGGAACTCCATGCTTTCGACGACCTCAGTCTCAGCGACGTGGAGCGTGACGCGGCGCTGAGTTTCGTGCTGGACTTCACTCTCTCTGCGGCGGCTCGGATGCGCGAGGAGCAGCGCGCAGCGGCGTTCGCGGCATCGTGGGCAGAGGCCGCACCGCGTCTGGCGGGCTACCTCGGTGAGGAGATGCCGCTCGCCAGGTCGGTGGGTCGGTCTGCGGGGGAAGCCATGGGCGTTCCCTACGACGCTCGAACGGCGTGGGACTTCGGTCTCGAGCGAGTGATCGACGGACTCGCCGGCATGGTACGCGGCGCGGACCGCCTCCGCGGCACCTGAACCGGTCAGTCCTGAGGCTTCACGATCGCGATCGCGCCGGTCTCCGCGGCGACCTTACGGCGGTAGAGACGGCGCTGCTCCGGGAGCGAGACATCGAACGTCACCGCGAGGATCCGGATCACGGCCGTCACGACGATGCCGATGACCGCCGCGAGGGGAATCGGCATCCCGAGTGCGACGGCGATCACGATGAACGTGCACCCCGCTCCGGCAGCGACCGCATACAGCGAGCCGACGTGCATGATCGCGGTCGGCAGGCCCATCAGCATGTCGCGGAGCACGCTTCCTCCGACCGCGGCACAGACGCCGATGAAGACCGCCGGCACCTCGGGAATCCCGAAGGCGAGGGCCTTGCTCGTGCCGAAGGCGCCGAACATGCCGATCACCACGGCATCGAGGACGACGATGGCGGTGTTCAGGCGGGTGAAGAGCCCGGCGAGCAGCATGCCCAGAAGCGCGGCGCCGGCCGCAGTGACCAGGTACCACTGATTCTGCAGCGTGGCGGGGGTCTGCCCGAGCAGGATGTCGCGGATCAGACCACCGCCCATCCCGATCATGATGCCGATGATGGCCACCCCGAGCCAGTCGAGCCGTCTCTGACCCTGGAAACCCGATGCGAACATCGCGCCCTGGACTCCGCCGAGGCCGACGCCGAGCAGGTCCGCCCAGAGCGGAATGATGAAGAGCGGTTCGGTCACCCGTTCATTCTCGCGCACGGAGGATAATCGAAGGGTGCCCACCTATCGAGACGAAGCGGTGATCCTGCGCACCCACAAACTCGGTGAGGCGGATCGCATCGTCACGATGCTGTCGAGACGGCACGGCAAGGTCCGCGCGGTGGCGAAGGGAGTGCGCCGGACGTCGTCCAAGTTCGGCGCCAGGCTCGAGCCGTTCATGGTCGCCGACGTGCAGCTCTACCAGGGCCGCTCGCTCGACATCGTGCAGCAGGCCGAGTCCCTCGGCTCTTACGGCACCGACATCGCCGCACACTACGACCGCTTCACCGCGGCCAACGCCATGGTGGAGACGGCGGACCGTCTGAGCGACGCGGAGGCCACTCCCGATCAGTACCTGCTGCTCGTCGGCGGGCTGCGGGCGTTGTCGCGGGGAGAGCACGTCGCACGGAGCATCCTCGACTCGTACCTGCTGCGGGTGATGTCGCTGTCGGGTTGGGCGCCATCGCTCGACGAGTGCGCCCGCTGCGGCACCCCAGGGCCGCACTCGCGATTCGTCGCTCAGCTCGGTGGGCTCGTCTGCCAGAACTGCGCCCCGGCAGGCAGCCCGCGTGTCGCAGAGAAGACCCTGGCGTTGCTCCGTTCGCTCATCGCGGGGGAGTGGGACGTGATCGACGCAGCGGCGCCGGCCGACACCGCCGCAGCCTCGGGACTTGTCTCCGCGTACGCCCAATGGCATCTGGAGCGCGGCATCCGCTCCCTCTCCCATGTGTCAGACATCACTTCAGAAGGAGCACGGTGAGCCCGAAGCCCTATACGCACAAGGACGCCGTCCCCTATCGACCGCTGGACTGGACAGGTTCGTACCCGCCCGCGTTCCGGTCCGTACCCGAGCACGTGGCGATCGTCATGGACGGCAACGGCCGGTGGGCGAACCGCCGGGGACTCAACCGCATCGAGGGGCACAAGGCGGGGGAGGAGGTCTTGCTCGACGTGGTCGCCGGCGCGATCCAGGCGGGGGTCAAACACCTCTCGGTGTACGCCTTCTCGACCGAGAACTGGGCGCGTTCGCCGGAAGAGGTCCGCTTCCTCATGGGTTACAACCGCGACGTCCTGCACCGCCGTCGCGATCAGCTCAACGAATGGGGTGTGCGCATCCGCTGGGCCGGCCGCAAGCCGCGCCTGTGGGGCAGCGTCATCAAGGAGTTGCAGCACGCTGAGCGACTGACCCGCGACAATGACGTGCTCACGCTCACGATGTGCGTCAACTACGGCGGCAGGGTCGAACTCGTGGATGCCATGCGGGCGATCGCCGACGATGTCGCGGCAGGGCGCGTGAAGCCCAAGGCGATCACCGAGAAGATGATCCGCCGCCATCTGTACGTCCCCGACATGCCGGACGTCGATCTGTTCCTGCGCAGCTCGGGCGAACAACGTACCTCGAACTTCCTGCTGTGGCAGTCGGCATACGCCGAGATGGTCTTCCTCGACACGCTCTGGCCCGATTTCTCGCGCGAGGAGCTGTGGCGGGCGATAGGGATCTACCTGTCGCGCGACCGTCGCTTCGGCGGTGCGATCGACGTTCCCGACGCCTCTGCCTGAGCACGCAGCCACCGTCTCGTCTCCCGCGGATGACGGAGACGGACGATCGTGAGGTGCGGGAAGCGCTCCTGCAACGCGGGGAAGCGCTCCGTCCACTTGTGAAGTGTCGCTGCCTGCCACGCGAGGATGTTCTCCTCCGGATCACGGCGGAACATGGTCCACGGCCCCTTCTCGCGGTTGCCGTTCCAGAGCTCGAGCCGCAGCACGCCTCGAGCCAGCGTGCGCCGGATCAGGCGGCCTCGCACCACGCGGTACGGGTAGTCGAGCCAGATCGCGAGCTGTGCGCGCGGGGGGAGGATCTCGTCCGTTCCCTTGCTCGTGTACTGCCACTCGGTGATCCAGTGCTCCTCCGCTGCGAAGGCCCGCACGTCGTCGAGGAACTCGGAGCGCGGCGTCCACTCGGGGCCGTGGAACAGGCCGTCGATCTCCACATGGCGCAGGTTCCACAGGCGGGCCAGCCGTCGGGCGAGCGTGGTCTTGCCGGACCCTGAGACGCCGGCGACGAGCACGCGCTCGGGGACGGAGGGCAGCGGGTCTTCGGCGGAGAGCATCCGAGAATCCTATCCGCGGCTCGGATCGGGTTCGGAATAGCCCGTAGGTGCATGCGGTTGCATAGCAGTGTGACTGAACCCATCTCCATCGACATATGGTCCGACATCGCCTGCCCCTGGTGCTACATCGGCAAGCGCAACCTCGAGAAGGGTCTCGAAGCGGTCGCGGCCGACGAGGACGCACCGCAGGTCAACATCACCTTCCACTCGTTCGAGCTCTCGCCCGACACCCCCGTCGACTTCGACGGTGACGAGATCGACTTCCTCGCAGGCCACAAGGGCATGCCGCGCGAGCAGGTCGAGCAGATGCTCTCGAACGTGACGGGTGTGGCGGCGAACGCCGGCCTCGAGTACCGGTTCGATCTGCTGCAGCACACGAACACGGTGAAGGCGCACGAGCTGCTGCACTTCGCCAAGGCAGAGGGGCTGCAGCACGAGATGGAAGAGCGGCTCATGTCCGCCTACTTCACCGAGGGCAAGCACGTCGGTCGCATCGATGATCTCGTCGAGCTGGCTGTCGAGGTCGGGCTGGACGCAGACCGTGCCCGCGCAGCACTCGAGAGCGAGCAGTACCTGCCCGCCGTGCGTCAGGACCAGGCGCAGGCCCGCGCCTACGGAATCCAGGGCGTGCCGTTCTTCGTCGTCGACGGCCAGTACGGCATCAGCGGCGCGCAACCGCCCGCGGCGTTCGAGAACGTTCTCCGCGACCTCTGGTCCAAGCGCGGAGAGGCCGAGTCGGAGACCGCGGCCGTCTGACGGGCCGGCGCGTTCTAGCGGGTCAGCGCCGCTTCGATCGCACTGACGATCTCGGGGGCGTCCGGCTTCTGCTTGGGCCGGAAGCGCAGGACGTCCCCGTCCGGCAGCACGAGGAACTTCTCGAAGTTCCATTCCACGCGGCCGGCTTTGCCACCGGCGTCGGGAGTCTCCTTGAGCGCCTTGTAGAGCTCGGCGGCGTTCTTGCCGTTCACCTTGACCTTGTCGTTGACGGGGAAGGTGACGCCGTAGGTCGTCGAGCAGAACTCGAGGATGTCGTCGACAGAGCCGGGCTCCTGACCGAAGAACTGGTTGCAGGGGAAGCCGACGACGGTGAACCCGCGATCGCCGTACAGACGCTGCAGTTCCTCCAGCTGCTCGTACTGCGGCGTCAGCCCGCACTTGGACGCGACGTTGACCACGAGCACGACATCGGCGCCCAGATCGTCGAGCGTCTTCTCCTCGCCCTTCGCGTCGGTGAACGGGATGGTGCGGAGCGAGGATTCGGTCATATGCACAGCTTAGATCGCCGCATCCCTCCGGGCTCCGCGTCTGGGAGAATGGACAGGACATGACTCTCGCCACCGCCCCCGCCCGCCCTCTTCGCATCGGCCCGATCGATCTCGACGTGCCGGTCGTCCTCGCACCCATGGCGGGGATCACCAACACCGCCTTCCGACGTCTGTGTCGCGAGTACGGCGCCGGGCTCTACGTGAGCGAGATGATCACCTCGCGGGCGCTCGTCGAACGCAACGAGACCACGATGCGACTCATCCGGCACCACGAGTCCGAGACGCCGCGGTCCATCCAGCTCTACGGCGTCGACCCGAAGACCATCGCGGAGGCCGTGCGCATCATCGTCGCCGAGGATCACGCCGACCACATCGACCTCAATTTCGGGTGCCCGGTGCCGAAGGTCACCCGTCGCGGCGGGGGAGCGGCGCTGCCGTGGAAGTCGAAGCTGTTCGCCGACATCGTCGACCAGGCGGTGAAAGCCGCCGGCGACATCCCTCTCACCGTGAAGATGCGCAAAGGCATCGACAAGGATCACCTCACGTTCCTCGATGCAGGGCGTGCGGCCGAAGACGCCGGGGCCGCCGCCGTGGCGCTGCATGCCAGGACTGCCGGCGAGTACTACTCCGGGTTCGCGGACTGGAACGCGATCGGCGAGCTGAAGCAGGCGGTCACGAGCATCCCGGTGCTGGGGAACGGCGACATCTGGTCGGCCGACGATGCGGTGCGCATGATGGCGCAGACCGACTGCGACGGAGTGGTGGTCGGGCGCGGCTGCCTCGGACGCCCTTGGCTGTTCGGCGAGTTGGCGACCGCGTTCGGCGGGGAGGGGAAGACGGTCGACGCGACGCTCGGCTTCGTCGCTGACGCCTTCCGCCGCCACGCCGAGCTCCTCGTCGAGTTCTTCGAGGATGAGGATCGCGGATGCCGTGACATCCGCAAGCACGTCTCCTGGTACTTCAAGGGCTACCCGGTCGGGGGCGACATCCGCACCGGACTCGCCACGGCGTCCAGCCTCGCCGAGATCGACGACCTCCTCGACCGGCTCGATCACACGGCACCGTATCCCGGTGCGGACGCCGAGGGGCAGCGCGGGCGGGCAGGACACCCGAAGCGCACGGCCCTGCCGGACAAGTGGTTGGAGTCGCGGGAGATCGCATCCGACACCTCGGAGATGATGCGTGGAGCGGAGATCGAGAACAGTGGCGGTTGACCCCCGGCCAGGCCTGCGAGCCGACGGCTACGACGCGCGAGACGCCGAACGCTTCTTCGCCGAGACCCATCGATCCGAGCGCAACGACTTCGCTCGTGATCGTGCCCGCGTCCTGCACTCCGCGGCGCTGCGCCGACTCGCCGCCAAGACGCAGGTGCTCAGCCCTGCCAGCACCGCAGATTTCGCCCGCAACCGTCTGACGCATTCCCTCGAGGTCGCTCAGGTCGGGCGCGAGCTCGCTGTCGCACTGGACGTGTCGGCCGATGTCGTCGACACCGCGTGCCTCAGCCACGACCTGGGGCATCCTCCCTTCGGTCACAACGGCGAGCGGGCACTGAACGAGTGGGCAGAGCCCATCGGGGGGTTCGAGGGGAACGCCCAGTCCCTGCGCATCCTGTCCCGACTCGAGGCGAAGGTGCTCGACGACAGCGACCGCTCGGTCGGCCTGAACCTGACCCGCGCCAGCCTCGACGCGACGTGCAAGTACCCGTGGACGGTCGACAGCCCGGTCCCCGATCCCGGTGGGCGTCTGAAGTTCGGCGTGTACCCCGAGGATGAAGCCGTGTTCCGTTGGATGCGCGAAGGCGCTCCTGGTCGACTCCGGTGCATCGAGGCCGAGATCATGGACCTCTCGGACGACATCGCCTACTCCGTCCACGACTTCGAGGATGCGATCGTCAACGGCTACGTCGACGTCGCCCAGCTCGCCGACCCCGCTCAGCACGACGCACTCGTCGGGCGTATCCAGCAGTGGGTCGGGTACGACTTCACGCGTGACGAGCTCGCCGACGCGCTCTACCGTCTGGCGTCGCAGCCGATGTGGCTCTCCTCGTTCGATCGTTCCCGTCAGGCTCTCGCGCGGCTCAAGAACCTCACGAGTGACCTGATCGGACGTTTCGCCCGTGCTTCGGTCTCCGCCACCAGGGAGGCGTACGGTACGAAGGCGCTGGTCCGGTACAACGCCCATGTCATCGTCCCGCGGGTGATCGAGGTGGAGATCGCCGTGTTGAAGGGCATCATGGGCCAGGCCATCGTCACGATCGAAGCCCGTAAGGGCGTCTACAAGGAGCAGCGGCGCGTGCTGAAGAGGCTCGCCGATGCCCTCTGGTCGACGGATGCGCTGTGGTCCGCGGGTTCCGATGTGCTCGAGCCCGCGTTCGCCGCCGACTTCATCGCGGCGGAGACCGACGCCCAACGCGCCAGAGTCGTCGTGGATCAGATCGCGAGCCTCACCGATCAGAGCGCCATCGACTGGCACAACCGTCTCGTCGGGGAGATCGACCCGGCCGAGGTGGGGATCTGGACTCCCCGTCACGCCCGCCCCGGTGCGCGGCCACACACCGAGCGCGTTCCCGTCGCGGAAAGAGCGCACTGATGCCGCGGATCCGTCAGGCCGATGTCGATGAGGTGAAGGCGCGCACGAACATCGCCGACATCATCGGCGAGCGCGTGGCGCTGAAGCCCGCCGGAGTCGGATCCCTCAAGGGCCTGTGCCCCTTCCACGACGAGAAGAGCCCGAGTTTCCATGTCCGGCAGCAGGTGGGGTACTACCACTGCTTCGGATGCGGGGAGTCCGGAGACGTGTACTCCTTCCTCCGGGAGATGGACCACGTCAGCTTCACGGAGGCGGTGGAGCGTCTCGCCGGCCGCATCGGGTACACGCTGCACTACGAGGACGGCGGAGCCGCCCCCGAGACGAGCGGGCGGAGTCGGCTGTATGCAGCCAACACTGCAGCCGCGGAGTTCTTCCGCGCGCAGTTGCTCACCCCGGACGCCGAGGCAGGACGTCGCTTCCTCGGGGAGCGCGGGTTCGATGCAGGTGCTGCAGCGCATTTCGGAGTCGGCTTCGCCCCGCGTGGCTGGGACGGCATGCTGAAGGCGCTCACCGCGCAGGGGTTCACCCGCGAGGAGCTCAGCAATGCCGGCCTCGTCTCGACCGGACAGCGCGGTGTCTACGACAGATTCCGCGGGCGTCTCGTGTGGCCGATCAGGGACGTGTCGGGGCAGACGATCGGCTTCGGCGCCCGCAAGCTGTTCGACGACGACCAGGGGCCGAAGTACCTGAACACCCCGGAGACGCCGATCTACAAGAAGGCGCAGGTGTTGTACGGGCTCGACCTCGCCAAGCGCGACATCGCCAGAGGTGACCCACGCCGGGTCGTGGTGGTCGAGGGCTACACCGATGTGATGGCCTGCCATCTCGCGGGACTCACGACGGCGATCGCCACATGCGGTACGGCGTTCGGCACCGAGCACATCAAGGTGCTGCGCCGCGTGATGGGTGATGACAACGCCTCAGGCGAGGTGGTCTTCACCTTCGACGGTGATGAAGCCGGTCAGAAGGCGGCCCTGCGTGCCTTTACCGAGGATGACCGATTCAACGCGCAGACCTTCGTCGCGGTCGCGCCCGACGGTATGGATCCGTGTGACCTGCGACTCCGGCGAGGAGATGCCGCGGTTCGGGGGCTGATGGACACCAAGCAGCCGATGTTCGAGTTCGCGATCGACCGCAAACTCGGCGGCTTCGACCTCTCCACGGTGGAAGGGCGCGTCGGTGCATTGCGGGCGGCCGCTCCCATCGTGGCGGAGATCCGCGATCAGCTTCTTCGCCCGGGATACGAACGCGTACTGGCGCGGCGGCTCGGGATGGACCCCACCGAAGTGCGCAGTGAGGTCGAACGCGCCGCTCGCGGAGCCTCGACCCCGCAGCAGCCGCGTCGGGAGGCCCCGCAGATCGACTCGGTCACGGGGGCTCCCCTCGTCGCCCCGGTGACGCTGGCGAGTCTGCCGCGCAGCCCCGACGTCGCGGTCGAACGCGACGCGCTGATGGGTGCGCTCCAGTACGGACACCAGGTCGATCAGGCGCTGCTCAACCGGGCGTTGGAGGCACCCTTCCGGACTCCAGGGCTGGACGCCGTGCGTGAGGCGGTTGCGGCGGCTCCGGACCGCACCAGGGCCGGCTGGGTGACCGAGGCCGTGAACGGCGTGCGTGAACCCTACCGCTCCCTCGCGGGGGAGCTGTTGATGACGCCGTTCCCCGAGCGGACGGAGGAGCGGGCCGTCGCCACTGTGGCCGACCTCGCCCGCAGGCTCGTGCTCCGGCAGCTCGAGCACGAGAAGCAGGAGCTCCTCGGTGCGGTGCAACGCGTGCCTGCCGATTCCGATGGTGGTCGCGCGCTGCGGATGCGCCTGCGCGACATCGACGCAGAGCGTCAGCGCTTCGCCGAGTCGTAACGGGGAGCGGGGGCCGGCAGGCGGCAGGATGGAGTCATGTCCCGCAGGCCCGAATCAACGAACGCGATCGACTGCGCCGATCTGGTGATCGACCGCATCGGCCACGGGATGCCGACGCGCGCGGTCGACGGTGTCACGTTCTCGCTGGCGCCCGGTGGGCTCATCTGCGTCGCCGGACCCACGGGCTCAGGAAAGTCGACGTTGGTCGCCGCCCTTGCCGGATCCACCGACCCCTCGGTCAAGGTCGTCGGAGGCAGCGCCCAGGTCTGCGGCGTCGATGTGCGCCGTCCCGGTCGCAAACACCGCATCCTCACCTATCGCACCGGCTTCGTTCCGCAGGGCGCCGGGGCAGACCTGCCGCCTCGGCTCACCGTGAACGAGGTGATCGCGGAGCCGATCCTCATCCGGGAGCGCCGGGTGAACACCAAGGCCCTCTCGATCCGCGTGGCCATGCTGCTCGACGAGCTGCACCTGCCGCTCGGGACCGCGTCGAAGTTCCCCTACGAACTCAGCGCCGGCATGCGCCAGCGTGTGGCCATCGCCCGGTCGTTCGTGCTCGAGCCGAAGGTGCTCATCGCCGACGAGGTGCTCGCGAACCTCGACCTCGAGGTGCGTCCGGTGGTCTTCGACGCGATCACCCGCCGTCGCAGGGAGCAGTCGATGGCGGCCCTCCTCGTGACAAACGACGCCGACTTCATCCGCGAACTGAACGCCGAGACCCTCATGCTCCGCAGCGGGCATGTTGTGGCCCGCGGAGTCGGCAAGGACCTGCTCTGGGTGCCGAACGCGGAGTCGGACTCACGGCACTGACCCCGACACGCCCGGCATCCCGGAACCGTGCCGCCGTGTCGTGAACACCTCCGGGAGTTTGCTAAGCTTGACGAGTTGCCCGCTCAGCGGTGCACATTCCTCGGTAGCTCAATTGGCAGAGCAGCCGGCTGTTAACCGGCAGGTTCTTGGTTCGAGTCCAAGCCGGGGAGCGATGAACCCCCACCCGCACCAGGGTGGGGGTTCTCTGCTTCTCCGAACAGATATCCCACCGAGGTGCCGAGCACAACCGCGGCCGCGCGCAGCTCGCTTGAGTACCAGGGGCGCTTTCCCCGCAGCTTCAGCGAGAGCGTGCTCTGACCCACGCCGACGGCGCGACCCATGTCCGTCTGCGTGATCTTGCGATCCCACATCAGGTGAAAGATGCGACGGCCGATCTCGGCGTCCAAGCCCTGGCGTTCGGGGGTGGCTGATAGCGCTGTGCTCATAACCGCGATCATATCCAACCTTTCCAACGAATCACAATGCATGCGTTGGATATGTTGGCTATATCGCACTCCGTCATGTACGGTCAGGCGTATGACGGAGCGCAACGAACTTCCAGAAACGCGATGGGTAACACCGGGCATTGCGTCCAAGGCGCTCGGCATCACGCCGGAGCATCTGGCTCGGCTCGCTGACAGAGGTGTCATTCGTGCTATCCGCCCATCGGGCGAGAGCGGGCACCGACGCTATGCCGAGTCCGACATCGAGGCGCGGCTCGCCGGTGCTCCTTGGGATGCAGCGTGAGCGCCGATGAGCACGCACCGCACGTTCCCGATCGAGACGCGAACGCCGAACATCTCGCCCGCGAGCTTCCTGTTCATGCGGGCGGAGATCGAGCGGTTGAAGCGGGAGCTGGCGGCAGCGGAGCGGGAGCTGTTCGCGGTCAGGGTCGACCGCGATCACTGGTACATGAGAGCGAACTACACGCCCGAGCAGATCGCGGAGATGTATCACCGCGCGAGTCAGGGTCTGGACGAGAACGGAGCATGGCTATGGCCGGACAGCGTGAGAACAACGAGGTGAACGCGCGGCCCTCTCACCGCACGGTGTCGCTCTGGAGCGACATCACCGCGTGCCTGGAGAACATCCGCATGGCGGAGTTCTACCTCGGCTATCTGCCCGAGAAGCCCAACACCGATGGCATCGATCACGAGGCCATTCAGATCCAACTCCAGGACGCGCGCCGCCTCCTCGGCTCGATCGCGCTCGACCTCACCGAAGGGAGCGACTCGTGATCATCAACGGTTCGTTCCTGCTGATCATCGTCGGCGCTTACGTCGCGTATCGACTCGGTTGCTGGGTCCATGACCGGGCCGAGGCGCGGACTCCCAACCACGAGATTGGTGGGCACGATGCCTAAGCTGCTCGATCTGTTCTCGTGCGCTGGCGGCGCTGGGATGGGGTATCACCGAGCCGGGTTCGAAGTCGTCGGCGTAGATATCCGCCCTCAGCCGAACTATCCCTTCGAGCACCACGTGGGCGATGCGATCGAGTTCGTACGTGAGCACGGGCACGAGTTCGACGCGATCCACGCCTCGCCCCCGTGCCAGGCCTACAGCATCACGCGGCACATGCATACGAAGGATCATCCCGACCTGGTGGAGCCGACGCGAGCAGCGCTCATTGAGACCGGCCGGCCGTGGATCATGGAGAACGTCCCCGGTGCACCGATGCTCGACTACGTGACCTTGTGTGGGTCGATGTTCGGCCTTACCGCGGTCGACACAGACGGCGAGTTGCTGGCGCTGAGGCGTCACCGCCTGTTCGAGTCCAACGTCTTCATGCTCTCGGCGGGGTCGTGCGTGCACGACAGGACGAGGGTGGCCGGCGTCTACGGCGGCGGTGCCGTGTCGAAGGAACGGCGCTCGACGACGACTGGCCGGCGCGTTGGCTACACGCCTCACAAAGCGATCGCCGAGCAGCTGCTCGGCATCGACTGGATGACGCTGGACGAGTGTTGACGTTGCGGCGTCTCACGGCGTGCTCGCGGTGTGGCATCCGGATCATGGAGGAGGTGGTTCCAGTTGCCGAGCTTCCTGCATCCGGAGACGGGGCGCTTTGACGCCACGCTCCTGGCGGATCACATCGCGCACGAGCCCTCGAAGCTCGGGCGCGATTTCGCTGGCGATCTGTACGAGTATCGCGACGGTGTGTACGTGCGCGACTCGACCGTGGTCACCCGCCGGTGCGCGAAAGCGCTCGGCGCGTCGTACACGAAGAACATCGAGTCTCAGGCGGCCGCACACCTGCTGAACGTCGATCTTCCCGAGGTCGGCCTCCCCGAGCTCCCTCGCGGTTACCTGGAGCACATCGTGTTGGAGAACGGCGTGTACTGGTGGCGAGAGGATCGCCTGACGCCGCACACCGAGATGCTCGGCGCGCTGACCAAGCTCCCGATCACGCACGATGCGATCGCCCTCCCTCACGAGTTCAAGGCGTGGCTGCGCGTCGTGTTCGGCGATGACGAGGACATGCTGCGCCACGTGTGGGAGGTCATCGGGTATCTGCTCATGACCGGCAATCCGTTGCAGAAGATCATCCTGCTCATCGGTGGTGGAGGTGACGGTAAGGGCACCTTCCTGCGCCTCATCCGCGCGATGCTCAGCAAGGTCAACTACTCGTCGGTGTCGCTGCATCAACTCGTTGAAGATCGCTTCGCCTCGTCTTCGCTCTACGGCAAGACCGCGAACATCTCGGGTGACCTGTCGAGTAAGTTCCTGACCGACCCGCAGATCCTCAAAGAGATCACCGGTGGCGACTCGATCAGCGCGTCACGCAAGCACGGCCAGGCGTTCGAGTTCGTGCCCTACGCGGTACCCATCTTCGCCGCCAACGAATTCTTCCGCACCTCCGACAACTCGTACGGGTGGCGTCGGCGATGGATGGTCATCGAGTTCCCGAACAAGGTGGAGAACGAGAAAGAGGGTGCTCCCGTCTTCGACGAGTCGATCCTGCACGACGACATTCCGGGCATCTTCAACGAGGCGATGGAGGGTCTGCGGCGTCTCATGCTCCGCGGCCGGTTCGCCCCGCCCGCTGCCGCCCGTGAGGCGACCACGCGCATGCACGACGAGGCTGACCCGTTCCTCACGTGGCTCGACGAGGACGACGCTGTGACCGAGGGGCCTGAGCAGTCCAGCCCGAAAGATGACGTGTACCGTGCGTACACCACCTGGTGCCGGCGCAACGGGTACACGGCTATGGCATCCGGCCCTCTCGGGCAGCGTCTCAAGCAGCGCGGCGTCACCGCCACCCGCCCCCGCATCGCCGGAGGCCGCGTGCACTACTACCAGGGCATCAGCGTCGTGCTGACCCCGGGGCGCGCATGAGCTGCGTGGTGTGGTCAGGGCTGACCGCGGTCAGGCCGGCGGCGCCCGCCCCCGCTCCCCGCACCCCTCGGAATGAGGAGCTTCGCTCTGACGATGCGGGTGGTCAGGCCAGTGGTCAGGGCTTGGTCAGGGAGGTGGTCAGGCCTCGATCCCAAGGGGGGAGCGGGCTGGTCAGGGCGGTCACCCCTCTCTCTACTTACTCTCGCGTAAAGAAAAGAGAAGAGAGAAGTAGGACCACTGCCCTGACCGCCCTGACCGAGGAGGACTATCGTGACCGATCAGCATCGCGATCCCGAGTACGTGGCGAACGCGCGGCTGGTGCGCGCGCAGGTTCACCTCGCGTGGCGGCACGGCGACGACGTGTACTGCTGGCGGCGGGGCGAGCTGCTCCAGCCTGGGCAACCGTTCGACGTGGGCCACCTCGTCGCCGGTGCTGGTCACGCCCGGTCGAACCTCGCGCCGGAGTGCCGACGCTGCAACCGGTCCGAGGGTGGTCGGCGTGGTGCCGCGATCACCAACGGTCGAGCAGCTCGCGTGCTCCCGTCGGTGCGGCGCGCATCTCGCGAAGGGCTCGCGCCGTGGTGACCGGTCTTTTTTATGGTGATCGGTGCAACCCCCGCCTTCGGCTCCAATACTCGTTTCTCCCCCTGAACTGGACATTCCTATGACCCCCGCACTGCCTACTCTCTCCGATCTCTGGGACGAGGGGACATGGCTCGAATGGCGCAGTCGCATCGCGCACCTCTCGCCGATCCGCCTCGACGAGCTGACGACTACCGAGCAGTCGCGGGGTGAGTTCATCCAGGGGGCGCGGCTGCTCCGGCTCGATCAGCGACAGCGGGCAGGGGACGGGGGGCATGGTCCTTCGCCGATGCAGCTCGTCATCGCTGACCTGCTCGCGTCGGGACGCTTCATGAACGGCATCTTCGAACCTCGGCGGTCGACGAAGACGACGGCCGTGCAGGCCGTAATGATGGGTCGGTGCTGGGCGCGCGAGGACTACCGTGTCGGGTGGACCATGTTCACGACTGGAGCGAAAGCGGGAGCGCGGTTCCGCGAGGACATCGTCGCGCACCTCGACAAGCTGTACCCGTCGAAGGCTGACAGTCCGATCAGCGTCAACCTCGGCAAGGGCAGTGAGCAACTCACGTTCAAGCACACCGGTGCGACCCTCGTCGTGTCGACGCCGAACGGTGACGGCTTCCGATCGGGCGGCTTCGATTTCGCATTCGGTGACGAGGGCGGCGAGGCGGACGTCGAGCAGGGCGCGGATGTCGTGCGCGCCGTCATCCCGACCATGGACACGAAGCCGGGTGCGCAGTTCGTCATCGCAGGGACCGGGCAGAAATGGCGCACAGGTCAGCTCCTCTGGGAGACGCTGCACGACGACGACGCCGCGGTCGCATGGCACGGCATCCCCGAGAACATCGACCGCGCCGAGCTGGTGTCCTGGGAACCCGACCTCCCGCACCCGAAGACAGGAGCGACCGGAGGGCGGATGCGGGAGTGGATCGAGCGCACCCATCCCGGCATGAGCTTCACGACGCTCTCGGAAGCGCCGAAGAGATCCTACGATCGGGTGCCGCTCGATGACTTCCTCATCGAGTACGGCGGGCAGTTCGGGTTCGAGGGCGCAGCAGATGTCCTGATCCCGCCCGCCCACCTCGAGCGCGCGCTAAGGCGCTCCGAATTCCCGGAGCCTCCCGCGCGTTTCTCGGCAGCCCTCAAAGTCCACCATCTCGGAACCGCCGCGTCTCTCGCTGTCGCGTGGGAGTACCAGGAGCCGGGTGACCTCGTGACAGATGCGCTGGAGCTCGCAGGGGAGCAGGGCCGGAAGACGAAGCGTGCCGTTGCCCTGTGGTGGTGGCAACCCGGCACGACGGATCTTGAACGCGAGGTGTTGCGACGACTCCGGCGCCGGCCGACGACACTGCACTACGACAAGCGCGGATACACAGAGGAGATCGCGGAGAAGCGAATCGGGATCGCGCGCCCGCGAGTCGCGATCAAGCCAACGATCACAGCCGACATCCCCGGGTCCACCGTCGGGTTCTTGAAAGCGTTGGAGGATGACGACCTCGTGATCTTCCACCACCCCGAGCTTGAACGCGCCGCGCGTACCGCCACGCGCCAGGCATTCGGGAACTACGGCACGTTCCGGTTCGGTCCTCCGAAGAACGATCCGGAGGCCGACGTGACACCGTTGGAGGCGTGTGCGCTCGCGCTCCGCTTCCTCGCTGACGAGCCCGTTCGAGGCAGCCTGGCCACCGCAATCGGGTTCGGATGACCAGGGCGACACGCCGCGTGTGGATCGTCGAAGCAACTTATGACGGAGCGCAATGCTAATGTGATCCCGTTATCGCAAAGATCAGTCGGAGTAGGGCTCTGGCTACGTAGCTCGAAGGAGCAACGTTGGGCCTGTTCAACTTCCTCACCGGTGGCATCCGACTGACTCAGTCCGCGGCCCCGATGCTGGCGTCGCCGTATTCCGGCGATCATCTCACCCAGGCCATCGTCTCCGACTACTTCGGTCAGCTCCCCGGCGAACTGGTCGACCGCAACATTGCTCGCCGCGTCCCCGAGGTGAAGCGCGCTCTTGCCGCTCACCAGGCGCTGGTCACCCGCCTGCGCTTCGAGGTGTACGCGGCGGGCACCCCGACCGCGCGCGTCGAGACTCAGCCCTACTGGGTCTCGACGTGCGCCTACTCCGGCATGTCCCGATGGCTCGCGTACAAGCAACTCGTCGAAGAACTGTTCTTCGAGGGCTTCGCGGTCATCGGATGCTGGCTCGACACCGAGGGTTTGGTCTACGACTGGATCACCGTGCCGCGCAATCTGTGGACGATCGACCAGCAGACGCAGAGCGTCGTCATCGACGAGAGCGTGCCGGCGCAGTATCGGATGCGCGCGGTGGTCGTTCCGCTCGGTAGCGCCGGTCTGATGGTCGACGGCATCGACTCGATCCGCCAGGCGCGGAAGATCGAGATCGCACGGCAGGCTCGCCTGGACAGCCCGCCCGCCGCGACCGAGCTGCATGTCACGGACACGGCCTACGACAGCATGGAGCGCGACGAGCAGCAGACGCTCATCGCGAACTACAAGGAGGGGCGCAGCAAGTCCTCGATCTCTGTCACCCCGTCCTACATCGAGGTCAAGGAGCGCGGCACGAGCGGCAGTCTCGACCTGTTCGAGGAGGCGAAGAACTCGGTCCGCATCGACCTTGCCATGCACACCGGCGTCACGCTGAACTTTGTCGGCGCGTCCAAGGAGGGCGGAGGGTCTGGCGGCAGCGTCCAGTACCAGAACGTGAACGGCGAGAACTCCGAGCTGTGGACCTTTGGCGCGTCCGAGTACGCGATCGCGATCGCCGCTGCGCTGTCTGCCGATGTCGTCGTGGGTGAGGGTTCCGAGGTCCGCGCCGACGCTTCCGCATTCGCAGTACCCGCCCCGCTGTCCATCGATCCGGAGGCGGGCGACAGCGCTGCCTCCACCATCAAGGAGAACTGACATGACCAAAGAGACCGTTGTCCCCGTTCCCGCTGAGACGCCTGTCGAGCAGACGCCGACGCCCCTGCCGCCCGAGCTGGCGTCACGGTTCGTCACCGCCGCGACCAGCGAGGCACCGTCGCAGGATCAGGTGGCCATCGTGCGCCAGAATGCCGGCGCGATCACGACCGCGGCGGAGCAGCTCGCGCAGCTGCCCGACAGTCGGTACAAGTCGCTCGCCCTCACCTCGCTCGAAGAGGCGCTGATGTGGGCCAACAAGGCGGTGTTCCAGTGACTGACGAAGCGGGCCTGTTCTCCCGCGTCGCCGAGACTCGCAAGGTGAAGGGTCTCCTGCTGCCGTTCGGAGAGCTGTCCAGCCCGAGCAGCAGCAATACCCCGCCGACGATGTTCAGCGCTGCCAGCGTGGCCATCCCGCGTGACCCGTCGATCGTGACGCTGAACGTCGAGCACGACCGCTTCAACCCGATCGGACGGGCCACCTCGTTGGAGGTCACGGAGGCAGGCGTCATCGCGGAGTTCACCATCGCGACGACCGACGAGGGTGACGCGTTCCTCGCCTCTGGTACGAAGCGCAAGCTGTCGGCAGAGCTGGGCTCGCTGGTCCGCAACGGGGCCAACGCGATCCGCTCCCGCCTCACCGGCGCCACCGTGTGTGATGCCGGCGCGTTCGCATCCGCCGCCCTCTTCTCCCTCGCTCCCGGGGTCACCGCCGAGTTCACGGAAGAGGTGCCGTCGTCTGACGAGTACAGCGCCCCGGAGTCGTCGAGCAGCTCCGAGTACACGACGGAGTTCACGGACGACGAGGGCGTGAAGTGGCGTCGCGTCGAGACGTCGAAGCGCGAGACCACTGTCACCAAGATCACCGACTCCGCGCCCGCGGACGAGGAGAACCCCAAAGCTCCTGAGGAGGAGACAATGACTGCATCCGCCGCGGGCCAGACCCCCGCCGCCATCGTGACGCCCGCCAGTGCACCGCCCGTTCAGGACGTGGACCTCCACGCGGTCTTCTCCGCCATGGCCGCGATCAAGGCCGGCGTCCAGGTCGAGGACAACGAGAGCGCCCTGTTCGCCCTCGCCGACGTCAAGACGACCGGTGACGGTGCGCTCCCCGTCGCTGGCGTCATCCAGCCGAACTGGGTCGGCAAGCTCTGGCAGGGCAAGGAGTACGTGCGCAAGTATCTCCCGCTGAACAACCACACCTTCGGTCCCATCGACCTCGGCGGCCGCGCGGGCTTCCGTCTCGACCAGGGCACCGCGCTGGTGCAGGAACGCGGTCAGGAGAAGACCGAGCTGCCTACCGGTTCCGCCAGCACGTCCAAGCGTGAGAGCTCGCGCAAGAGCTTCGGCTACGCCGCTGACGTCGCCGCCGAGTGGACCTACCTCACCGGTGGCGCCGAGGTTCTCGAGTCGTTCTGGAAGGGCGTCGCGAACTCGTACGCGAAGGTCACCGACCTGGTTGGCCTCGCCACCATGTTCCGCGTGGCATCGCGCGACACGGGCGCAGCGCTCTCGCGCCTCGTCGCTCCCGGTTCGCTGCCCGCCGGCACCCCGGCGAACTCCGCCTACTACCCCGGAGTCGTCCAGCTCATCCAGGCGATCGAGGCGATCTCGGACGCGGATGATGACCCGTCCTGGGCGGTCGTGAACCCGGTGCTGTGGCAGCAGCTGATCTTCACGCCGAAGGATCTCCTGCCCGAGTTCGTCTCGCTGGCCGTCGGCGTCGGCACGGGTGAGGCGAACGTGGACGGCAAGATCACCGTCCGCAAGGCTCCGCAGTCCGCGTTCATCGGCACGAAGGCGACCGACCCGCAGGTCATGGCCGGTGCAAAGAACGCGATCGAGTTCAAGGAGCTGGGAACCACGCCGCTCCAGATCGATGCGCTGAACGTCGCGAAGTTCGGCGTGGACCGCGCGACGGTCGGCTTCCTAGAGGAGTTCGTCGTCCGCCCCGAGGCGACCATCCTCATCGGCACCGCGGCCTGACCATGGAGTGGTACACCGCGTCGGATCAGGCGTCTCGGGACCGTCTCGGCGACGCCTGGTCCGACGCGGACACCATTGACCCCGAGTTGTGCGAGATGCTCCTCGAAGTGGCCCGTGGTGACGTGCTGGAGTATGCACCGGCTGGCACCTCCGCCGAGCAGGTCACCCGCCTGCTTACTGTCCTCGGGTACCCCGCGGCCACGATCGACCTGGTCGTGGCCGCGCTGGGCGAAGTCGTGCCGGGAGTCCCGGCGAGGTACGTCTTCGCCCAACTGCAGCAGGCGAAGAACCTGTTCAACGCCGGCCGCATCGTCGGCGGCAGTGTCGGCGGCGACGGGTTCACGTTCGTCCCGCGGCCGCTGTCCAGGGAGATTCAGAAGGTCATTCGCCCACAGTCGGGAGTGGCCAATGTTCTCTGACATTGCCGGAGTGCGAGCCGCACTCAAGGAACGCCTCGCCCCGGACCTTCCGGTTCGGTGGTCCATCGAGGAGAACTTGAAGCAGCCGCCGACCGAGTACAGAGCGCCATTGATCACCTTCGAGTTCACGCGGTTCGAGGCCGCCCCAGACGGGCAGGAACTCGGCGCGGGGCAGGTCGGCGCTGCCGTCGATCTGGTCCTCGGTTCGCCGATGACGGCCGACGAGAAGGGTGAGGACGACGTCGACCAGCTCGCCCTCACCCTTGTCCAGGTGCTCGACCGCCAGTCCGACATGTACTGGTCCACCGCCGAGAAGCAGCGCCTCGAATCAGGTCAGTGGGTCTGGCGCATCCACACCATCGTCCTCACCGAATCCAAGGAGTAGCAGTCATGCCGAACGTCACCAACAAGGCCTACATCGGGCAGGCCGGAACCATCATCCTCGGCGGCGACACCCATTTCGGTGTCACCGCATTCGGCCTCGTCCCCACGACCCCGCGGGAGACGGTCCCGGACATCTCGGGTGACGTGCAGGTCATCACGGGCAAGCCGACATGGGTCGCCAACATCGAGTTCCACCAGGACCACATCACAGACGGTTCCCTCTCGCGGAAGTCGCCTGCGATGGCCGGTACCGTCATCCCGTTCATCTACACGCCGCAGGACGGCGGAGAGGGCCGCTCCGGGAACATCCGGTGGGAAGACGTGCCCTTCGGTGGCAACACCGGACGACACAGCGTCTCCCAGGCTCTCGGCGTCGTCGGTCAGCCAACGACCATCGCCCCGGCCGGCGACTGACATGCGCACGGGGCGGATCAGTCTTCTGATCGATTCGCCTCTGCGGGATCTGCTCATCGCTCTGCGGGCAGTCCCCGCAGAGGCCCGCAAGCACGTCACGGCGCACACGCGCGCCAACGCTGAACCCATCTGGCAGGAAGAGACCCGTGACCGTGCGGGGACACGCCTCCAGCAGCGTGCCCTTGTGAACACGGCCCGCGTCGGCGTCGCGATCCGAAACATCTACCTCCGCTCCGGTGGGGTCGGGAAGATGTCCTCCGGCGCGGCCGTGTCCACAGTGGCATTCGGGGCAGAGTTCGGCGCAAACCCCGACAAGCAGATCACTCAACGCTCGCGCAAGGGAACGCCCTACAAGCGCCGCCTTGGGAACGTGTTCGGCGCTCCACGGCGAGGCGGGAATGTCGTCTACCCGGCTGCCCGCGAAGCCACGCCCCGCATCGGGTCGGTTGCGATCCAGTCCGCCTATCGAGCACTCCTCGACGCCTTCGACGGGAAGAAGTGATGGCCAAGGTCCACGAGATCGGCATCGGAGCCGACACCCGACAGTTCGAAGACCGGATCAAGGCCGGCGTCATCAAGCCGACCGAAGACGCCGCCGACGCGATGGATCGCCTCGATGAGGCTGTCGGCGGCGCAGGTACGGCCAGCGGCAAGGCCGGCGACCAGGTCGCCAGCTTCGCAGACAAGCTCGCCGACGCCGCCCGCAAAGCAGGCAAGAGCGATGACGAGATCCGTGACGCACTCAAGCAGATGGGCGTCACAGCAGAGGACGCCCGCCGATCAGTCGACAAGCTCGGCGACGAGTTCAAGGACACCGGTCGCCAGGGCGAGCGCGCCACCGGCGACGCGGAGAAGGGCGTCGACAAGCTCGAAGACGCGCTCAAGAAGGCGCAGCGCGAGACGAAGGAACTCGGCGACAAAGCCGACGACGCCGGCGACAAGGCCCGCCTTGGCATGAAGCGCGCCGAAGAGGGCGTCAAAGACTTCAAACAGGAAGCGCAACAATCCGCCCGCGAGACTGCCGCATCGTTCGACGGATCGTTCGAATCGATCGCAGAGCTCGGACAGGAGATCGCCGCGAACGCCTTCGCCGGGTTCGGTCCTGCGGGTGCCGCCGCGGGCATAGCCGTCGCAGGTGCTGGCGGCGCGATGATCGAAACGTTCAACAAGGTCGAGGAAGCCGCCGAGGAAGCCCGCGACTCCGCGTTCTCGCTCGCCTATGACGTCGCCGGCGCGATGGCCACCGCTGGATACACGCAGCGCGTGGGCGAATGGACCAGCAGCACGGAGAAGTACAAGCAGGTCACCGACCTGGCTGCCGCGTCCGGACTGAATCAAGTCGACGTGATCGATGCCCTCGCCTCCGGCGGCGACAAGTTGGGGAAGCTGACTGACGCTTTCGCTCGGAACGCGGAGGCATCGGGAAAGCTCTCGCCGGGTCGGATCTGGGAGCTTGAGGCAGCCGTAAAAGCGACCGGCGAGGGGTACATCAGCGGCGCCGATGCTGCTGCCATCGCAGAGCGCGCGAACTACGAGTACGCGAGGAGTGTGGGTCACGCGACCGGGGAGACCGACGCCCTCGGCAACGCGATCTATCGACTCCCGGACGACACCGAGGTGTCTGTCAACGCGAAGACCCAGCGCGCGACCGAAGACATCCAACGCGTCGAAGACAAGGTGAACGAGGTCGACGGGCAGGAGGCCGTGGTCAACGCGCGAGTCAACGGCCTGAATCAGGCCCGGATCGACCTCGATGCCCTCACCCGCCCGCGGACAATGACCGTAACAGCAAAGCTCAACCAGTCGTTCGCATCGAACATGGGGTGGGACAAATGACCACGACCGTCACGCACGCGAGCGGCACGATCACCGCCTACATGTCGAGTTTTGAGGGAGACACTCCTCTGCGTTCGATCGTTCACACGATCATCGGCCGCCCGGACCCGGATATCACGACGCGGCCCTCGGGGCTCCGGAAGGGCACTCTCAAGCTCGTGTTCGAGACGGGCGCTGTCGCCGTGGCTGCGCGCGCGGTGCTGGCTGTTACGCAGCCGCTCACCCTGTCCAACTCAGGCGTGGACGAGGTGTCAATGCAGTTCGTTGTTGCTGGCGGCGACCTGGGGCAGGTGCTCAGCAGCGGCGGTGTGTGGTCGCTTGAGGTTCCGTATCAGGAGATCTCGTGACCACCTTCAGCGAGCACACCTACACAGCCCGCATCCTCGACGCGGGCGGTGACATCACCCTGTCTCTCGATGAGGACACTGGCGGGGATATCACCCTGGATGCGGCGGCGATCCCCCACGTGAAATCCTCGGTCCCGGTGGCTGTGGAGGATGCGCTGCAACTCGCGAAGATGGACCCGCGAGATTCGCGGCGCGTGGTCCTGACCGCCGCCCGTGATGGCGGAACTCCGAGGACATTCGACCTCGGCATCCGTGAGGCGGCCCCGGACCGTGCAGGCGGGACGGTCACGCTCACGCTCGCGTCCGATGAGGCGCTCGTGATGGACTACGCGCAGCTCGTGGACGACAACACGCCCCGGTCGCTGCAGACCTCACTCCGCGCGGTGTGTGAATACGTGCTGTCGAAGGTGCCAGGCGTGCAGCGCAACCTCCACCCGTACCCGACCGCGGGTGCCGGATCGGGGTGGGGAGTCGCGTCCTGGGGAACGGGTGGCGCTGGGACTACGAACCTATCTGACTCGACGGGTGTAAGCCCGAATGTGCCGAATTCTCCCCAGCCCGCGGCGAGCTTCACCTGGACAACGGCACCGGCGGGCGGCGTGCCCACGATGTTCACGGGCGCTTTCCCGATCCCCTCTGGGCGGCAGCTGATGACGTTCTCGTCACACATTGCCTCAACGATCGCCGGGCAGCAATGGCGGATGGCTGTGCAGTGGTTCTCAGATAGCGCGCTCATCTCGTCGGACTATGGTCCCGCGACTGCCCCGACGCCCACGAACTGGCGGTTCTCGGTAACAGCTCGGCCTCCGGTGGGGGCAACACGAGCAGCAATTGTGTGGCAGCTCATGTCGGGTGCGATTGTCGTCGGCAGCTTTGCATGGATGTCGCTCGCGATGGCTGTTGTGGGTACTCGCACCGCCTATGTTGCTCGGGTGCTGGAGCCGGGCCCGGATGCCGATGTCACCGCCTATTGGCCAGTTACGAACCTGTTCACGAATCCGTCGTTTGAGAACACCGTTGCCGGGTGGGTGAACGGTTCCCTTGCGACTGGGCTTGCTCCGACGGCGACGCAGAAGTTGGTGGGGAACTACTCCGGGCATTGGCAGACCACTGGTGCCGGTCAGAGCTTCATTGACTTCACCGGGCCGATCAGTGTGCAGGCGGGCCGCTCCTACGTGTTCTCCGCATCCATGCGGGCCACGGTCGCCCGTCCCGCGCGGGTCATGACCCGGTTCAAGAATGCTGCCGGTGTGATCCTTTCCGACCGCTACAGCGCCGCAGTAAACCTCACCACCACGGGGTGGACGCCGCTCTCGAACATCCAGGTTGCGCCCGCGGGGGCCACTCAGGCAACCGCCCACGTCGAGTACCAGGCATCCGCGGGCGGTCAGTTCCCGTACGTGGACGCGCTGATGTTCTACGAGGGCAACGAGGTCGTGCCGTACCACGACGGCGACACCCCCGACACCGCGAACTATGACTACGCCTGGACCGGCCCCGCGCAGGTATCGACCTCGACCCGCACGCCCACCGTGGAACGTCCACCCGAAGCGTTGCTGTGGTCGGCCGGCATCTCGGCGATGGCATTCCTCGAACCGCTCCTGAAAGCGGCCGGGTTCCGCCTCGTGTGCGACGAGCAGCGCCGATGGACGCTCCGAACTGCTGACTTCCGGGCAGACGGCAACCAGACCTTCCGGCACGCGGTGAACATCGAGAGCGCCAACGAGAAGCTCTCTCGCGAAGACGACGCGTGGTTCGACGCGGCCGTGTACGTCTACATCTGGACCGACAGCAACGGCATCGAGCAGCGCCGTGTGGATGCGTTCGCGCTCACGGGTATCCCCACAAAGGTGATGCGCGTCGAACTCCGCGACACCGTGTATCCCGGCCCGGGACGTGCGGAGAGCATCGTGCGCCGTGCACAGGGGCGAGGGCGCACCGTGACCGTCTCTGCGGTCCCGACGTGGGACGAGCGCACCGACCAGTACCTCAGCATCCTGCTCGAGGGCACCCCGATCCAGACCGGTCTGGCCTCCACCGTCCGCTATGACCTTGCCGCCGACACCGTGACCGTCTCGGCGCGCACCGTCGATACCCCTGCCGGTGCGATCGACCTCGCCATCGGGACCATCGACGGCGGCTCCGCCGGAACCATCGACACCGACACCTGACAGGAGACGACACTATGCCTCTCACCCCCACCCCCGGCACGGACGCCGCCCTCGCAAACCTGCCGCTCGTCCCTGGCACTGGGCTCCGCTCCGACGTCGACGAGTACATCAACCAGACTCGCGACTTCATCGCAGGCGGTCCCGCGAACTGGAAGCCCGGCGTCACCCTGCCCGCCTCGAAGATCGGCAGCGGATCTGTCCCCGTCGCGAACGGCGGCACCGGCGCAACGACCGCTGCGGCCGCGCGGAACAACCTCTCCATCACCGCGGCCAACACGAAGTCCGGGCCGACCGGCGCATCCAACGTGCAAGCCGACCTCGACTACCTCAGCACGAACAAAGCATCCACCGGCGACGTGGCCGCGAAGGCGAGCCAGGCCGACCTCAACTTCGTGCAGGCCGGGAACATGACCCCCGACGTGTACAACCGGGCACTCGGTGGCGCGCGGCGGGCGCTGTGGGTGCAGGACAACGGGCTCATCGGATACGCCGCCTCAACCGAACGCTACAAGAAGAACATCCGCGCGTTCGAGGTCACCGACGACCAGATTGCGCTCCTCACGGTCGTGTCCTACCAGTACCGGGTGCCGCTCGCCGTCGATGGCCGCACGGAGGTCGGGCTCATCGCGGAACGCCTCGTGGAAGCGGGCCTGGACTGGGCCGTGTTCTTCAACGAGAAGGGCATCCCCGAAGGCATCAACTACGAGATGGTCGGCGTCGCGCTGCTCCCCGTCGTGCAACGCCTCCTGGCCCGCGTCGCCGCACTGGAGGCCCGAGAATGAGCCCGCTCGACATCATCCCCATCCCCGGCCACCCCGGCATGTTCAACCGGCGCGCCTGGGTCGAGGCATGGCAAGCCGCGGGCTCCCCGCCGATCAACAACAACAGCGCCGGGCGCCTCTACGGCACACAGAAGTACTTCTGGGACGGATGGCAGGCCGGGCTCCCCGGCTTCAACCCGGCCGACAACCCCGACGACGAACGGCAACGCCTCGCGCACGTCCGCTTCGTCGCCGGGGACATCAACCCCACACCCGAAAGGGTGCGCCGTCTCGAAGCTGCCGGTCTCATCCGCCCCTACTCGTACGAGCCCTGGCACTTCGAGCTACCCAACGTGCGCAGCTACCCGATCGTTCGCAGCATCCCCACCGCGGCCGGGGGACTCGCTCCCGACACCGACACCACACAGGAGGAAGACATGCCCAACGGCTACTACGCAAAAGGCCATATCTCGGCGGAGGTCTACTGGATCGACCAGGTGACCGGGAAGCGCCGCAAGGTACCCAAGGGGGAACTCACCGCCGCGCAGAAGTTCAACGTCGCCACCGGCGGCAAGTTCGGCGCCGGCTACGTCGCCGAGATGCCACAGAACGAATTCGACGCCATCCCCAAGGCCTGAACGGACACCCTCATGAACAAGACCGTCATCTTCATCACGTTCACCGCTCTCGCCGCCGTCGGCCTTATCGGAAGCGTCGCCCTCCTCATCCTTCGCCCAGAAGCGTCACAGGACTTCACGACCCTGCTCATCACAGTGCTCGGCCTCGCGACCACCGCGGCCGGCACGTTCTACGCCCTCGGCAAGCAGGGGCAGGAAATCGCCACGATCAAGAGCAACACCAACGGCACCCTGACTCGCAAGGAGGATGAGATCGCAGCCCTCCGCGCGAAGCTCGCTGAGCACGCACCCGAAGCCCTCGTTGAGGTCGAGACCGGGCCGATCGATGTCAGCGACAAGCTGCGCCGCGACCTGGTCTAGATCTGGAGTGCGGGACTAGTCCTGGAGGCAGGCCTCGGCTGCGGTGGTGATGGCATTCAGGTGCTCATCCTGACTGTCTTCGCCGACCACGGGCGGTGGCGCGTCGGCAGAGAATCCGTATCGTGCCATGCACTCCTGGTAGGCCTCGTTCTCGGCTTGTGCGCGGAGCGTGTTTAGAATCACGACCCCGATGATGATGGTCGCGACGAGCAGCGCTGCCACGGCTGACCCCACGATCACGACTATCCTCGTCTGCTTTGTCATGCCGCGAGCATATCGCCAGGTTGGATGATGGTCGCGTGCGCAGCCTCTCGGCGTTCGGCGCTGGTGATGTGTAGGTAGCGCTCTGTCGTTGCGAGCGAGGAGTGCCCGAGCATCTCTTGCACCGCCCGCAGGTTTCGCGTCGCGCGGTAGGCGGCCGTCGCGCCGGCATGACGCAGGGAGTGCGGATGCCACCCGGTTACGCGCTTGATGATCTTGTGTACGGACTGCGAGTGCAGATGTCCACTCGTCGCTCCGGGGAAGTACGCCCCGTAGGGGTACTCATCTTCGAGGGCTGTGAGGGCCAGCATGAGCGGGGGGTTGATGTCCACGTATCGCTCTTTGTCGCCCTTGCCCCGGATGATCAGCGTCTCACCGAAGCGGTCCTTCATGCTGAGCGTTGCAATTTCCGACAGTCGCAGGCAGGCGTATCGGGCGAGCATCACGAGCGCACGATCCCGCGGGCTCGCGTTCAGCAGTGCGGCCGCCACGGCGGTGTCCGGGGCGATCCGCGGGACTCGCTTGCGCACTGGCACGGGGTCGAGGAGCAATGTCGGGTCAGTCAGCACGAACCGCTTGGCCACGGCCCACCGGTAGAGCAGCTTCCAGGAGGCGAGGATCGAGTGACGGTACTCGGATGAGTAGTGCCGCGTGTCGATGAGTGCTTCCTCCAGGTGCTCCTCGGTAGCGAGAGCAATTCGCACTCGCCGCGCGAGCATGCGCGCGTGCCGCACCCTCAGCGCGACGGTGGCGTCTACTCGGTAGCTCGCGAGCATCCACCGCTCGAATCGGAGTATGAGTTCATCGTTCTGCACTGCTTCATTCATAAAGCCCACCGAATCGAGAAACCGACCCGCGGTGAATATGCCGTGATCGGAACGTTAAGCGCGGACCCGGCGCTCGCTGAGCGAGACGACCGGCCGCGGCTTGAAACCGGCAGGTTCTTGGTTCGAGTCCAAGCCGGGGAGCCAATCGGAAAAGCCCCCTCCACGGAGGGGGCTTTTCTCGTTCTCCGGCGGGCCGAGAGATCCTGTCGAGTCCAGACTCGACAGAAGGAGCCCCTCCGTGGGGAGAGGCTCCTTCGATCGGCGGTGTCGGGTCAGCCGACGCCCTCCATCGCGCTCGTCTCGGTGTTGCCGATGCGGGCGATGACGTCGGGACGACGTCGGGCGAGATAGGCGTACCGGGTGAGCGCCAGGGCGACCGTCACCAGGAACACGTAGGGGATCACGTTGTACGGGAACGCCGGCACCGGCCACACGTTCGCGAAGAAGACGTAGCCCATGGTGCCGACCGCGACGGTCGCGCACACCTTCACGAGACCGTTGCGCATCTTCGCCCGCTGCGTGTAGACCACGCAGGCGATCGCCACGAGGGCGTAGGCGACCATGTAGCCGTAGGTGCCCCAGGTGTTCACCCACACGAGGATCTCGCCGGTCGCCGCTCCCGAGAGCAGCAGCACGATGTCGACCGCGACGGCCGCCGCTCCGGCGATGATCAGGACGCGATGAGGTGTGAGGTGCTGCTCGTGCGTGCGTCCGAAGCGCTCGGCGACGACGCCCTCTTTGCCCATCACGTAGACGATGCGGCCGATCACGTTGAGGGGTGCGACCACGACGGCGAAGAACGACGCGGAGACGCCGAAGGTGAGTACGGCGGCGAACCAGCCGGGCATCCCGATCAGGGCCGACATGCTCTCCAGCGGGCTGGAGGCGGTGGCGAGCTCGTCACCGAGCACGGTGATCTGCGTGTAGGCGGCGAAGACGTAGAGCACGCCGACGCCGAGAGCGCTCCACATGATCGCGCGGGGGATCGCCTTGTACGGCTCCTTGGCCTCTCGCCCGAGGGCATCGGCGGAGGAGAAACCCACGAAACCGAGGATGCCGAGCACCATGCCGGACGCGATTCCCTGGAACGACGATCCTGTCGCGAGCACCTGCGCGGGGTCCCAGGCGGCGGGACCCGCCCAGACCAGCGCGGCGATCAGGAGCACGAGGATGATGCCCACGGACACGAGCTCGAGGACGAGCGACACCCGCGCGGACAGGCGGATGCCGCGGATGGTGAACAGCGTCGCCAGGCCGCCGAGCACGATCGCGAGGCCGATGTCCCAGCCGAGTCCCTGGGCGGGGAGTCCCAGCATGCTGAGGAACTGCGCCATGTAGCTCACGGACCCGCTGAGGGAGGCCGCCGCGATGCCGAAGCAGCCGATCAGCAGTGTCACACCAGCGAGGAACGCGCCGAACGGGCCGAGGCCCTTGGACACGTACGTGTACAGCGACCCGGCGGAGGCGTGCTTGCGGGCGAACACCACCACGCAGTACCCGACGCACAGGATCACGATCGTGGCGAGGGCGAAGGCGTAGATGGTGCCGTTGCCCGCACCGAGGAAGATGGCCGCCGCCGTGAAGGCGATGACGGCGCTGGGAGCGATGTTGGCGATGGCCTGGGCGGCGAGCTCTGGTCCGCTCATGACGCCGGTGCGAAGACCGGCATCCCGGGGGACGCCAGGCGGGGCGACGACGGTGTCTGACATGGTTCTCCTGGATTCGGGTTTCAGGGTGGAGGGGGTGAAGGGCGGTCAGGGGATGACGGGTGCTCAGGGGATGAGCAGGGTACGCAGCGCCGAGCCGGTCTCGAGGTCGTCGAGCGCGCCTGCGGCCTCGGCAAGAGGCCGGCGGCCCGAGATCAGCGGATCGATCTTGAGCTGTCCATCCATGTAGCGGTCGACGAGGGCCGGGACATCGATGGAGGGGCGCACCGAGCCGTAGTTCGAGCCGAGGATGCGCTGATCCGCCTCGGCGAGGACGAGGGGCTCGAATGATGCGCGGGCGCCCGTCGGGGGAAGCCCGACGATCACGGCCGCACCACCGAGGCCGAGCATCTGGATCGACTGCTCGGTGGTGGAGGTGCGTCCGATCGCATCGAACGCGTAATCGACACCGTCCGGGATGAGCTCGCGCAACTGCGCCACGGCATCGCCCTGGGAGGCGTCGATGCGGTCGGTGGCGCCGAACTGCAGCGCCATCTGTGTCTTCTCCGGACGCACGTCGATCGCGACGATGCGCTCCGCACCGGCGAGTCGCGCGCCCTGGACCACATTGAGGCCGACGCCACCACAGCCGATCACGACCACGGTCGATCCCGGTTCGACCGCCGCCGTGTTGAGGACCGCACCCACCCCGGTGGCCACGGCGCAACCGACGACCGCGACGACATCGAGCGGGGCATCGTCGCGGACCTTGACGGCACCCGACGCGGGCACGACGACCTCTTCGGCGAAGGAGGAGACGCCGAGGTAGTGGTGGAGCTGCTCCCCGTCGCGGCTCAGGCGCGATGTGCCATCGAAGAGCACGCCCAAGGGAGCGACGACCGTCGCCACCTTCTGGCAGCGCGCCTCATGGCCGGCGCGGCAGTATCGACATTCCCCGCACGGCGGAACCCAGCTCAGGACCACGTGGTCGCCGACCGCCAGGGTCGTGACGCCCTCGCCGAGTTCGGTCACGACACCGGAGCCCTCGTGCCCCATCACCAGGGGCGCGGCAGCATCCCACTCGCCGCGCTTCACGTGGAGGTCGGAGTGGCAGACGCCCGCAGCGGCGATGCGGACGCGCACTTCGCCGGCGCGGGGCGGAGCGAGGTCGACGTCGACGAACTCGATCGGAGACTGCGGATCGCGGAAGACAACAGCTTTCATGACATCCTTCGGGTAAGTGGGGATGCCGACGATGCTAGGAGACTGCCGACCCGGAGGCATTCGACGAATGTGTGGATTCACTGCGGGGGAGTCACACTTTGTATGATCGGCAGGTGGCTCGTGATGTCGCCTCCGTGGCGCGATACCTCCAAGGACGGCTACTGGACGGAGCGGTGCCGAGCTCGCGTCACGTGAACTCCGTCGTCGGTCTGGACTCCTTCAGTGCTCCTTCCGAGCACCTCTTCACCACCCTGGTCGTCGTCGAGGCCGCTCAGCTCGGCGAACTGGTCGACGACCCGGAGAGGCTCGCACTGCTCCAGGACGCGGTCGTGGTCACCGCCGCGGACACGCCGGCGGTGCACCAGGTGCTCGAGGAACGACGCATCACGTCGATCGTCGGAGCGGGTATCGCCGACGACCTGTTGACGCCGACGCTGACCGCGCTGCTCGCCGTCGACCAGGCAGCCGAAGCCAGGGCGATCACCTCTGCGATGCGCGTGCTGACCCTCGCCGCTCGACGAAGCGGGATCACCGGTGTCATCGCCGAACTCGCGCACCGGATCGACGGCTGGGCGGTGCTTCTCGACCGACATGGAGAGGTCATCACGACCGCCGGCGCGGGAAGCCTGCATATCGACGACGCGATCGCGGTCGCGGTCGGTCGCCCCGTCCGGGTGCGCCATCGCGCCCTGCAGGTGCATCCGGTCGGCCCCGGTCAAGACATCACCGCGCAGCTCGTCACCGCCCCGCGCAACGACAGCTCAGGGCGCGGAAGGGAACTCAGCTCTCAAGCGGCGGCCCTGCTGGACCTGCTGATGCGCACGCGCGACAGCAGTCACCTCGAGCGTCTCGGGCGGTCGATGATGCTGGAGACCGTGCTCGAGGGTGGGGAGGAGGCCACCCGGCTCCTCCGCCGCTGGGGTGTGCACGAGAGAATTCTCATGGGATTCGCCCTCGTCTCGCGCACGAGCGGCGTCGATACCGAGCATCTGCTCGCGCTGTGGCTCGACGAGCTCGGGGCCGAGCATGTGTTCGCCGCTCAGCGCGGACTGATCCGCGGTGTCGTCCGGGAGGAACACGCGGAGGAGATCGCGCACCGCGTGCGGACCTTCGCCTCGACGCTCTACCTCGGTCTCGGTCGTCCGAGTGCGACGGACGCGCTCGCGCGCAGCGTCGACGAAGCCCGCCAGGCGAGCGAGACCGCGCGGGCGGGTGGTGAGCGCGTCGTCAGGTACGAGTCCATCCCCACGGTGTCCCTGGTGCTCGGGCACCTGGGGGCGGATCAGACGCAGCGCATCGGGAGGCTCCTCGACCCGCTGAGGGGTGCTGAACAGCACCCGGAGCTGATCGAGACCCTGCGTGTCTTCCTCGCCACGAACAGCGCCTGGGGCGAGAGCGCGACGCGACTGCGAATCCATCGGCAGACGCTGGCGGCGCGGATCCGACGCATCGAGGATCTGCTGGGACTGTCCATGGCCGACCCCGACGACCGCGTGGCTGCCTGGTTGGCTCTGCGCGCCTCGGACGACTGAACCATTGCGGGTACGAAGAAGGGCCCCGCCACGAGGCGGAGCCCTTCTCTGCGACTGCGGGTCAGCGTGCGGCGCCGGCCAGCGAGCCGGTGGTCTGCCCGGCCGGGTCGAAGATGATGCACTGGATCACGCGGTCGTTGTTCTGCTCCCAGGAGTCCTTGGTGGGAACGAGCGTCGTGACGTTGAGGGCGGAGTCGTCGTAGGCGACGCCGACGAACGAGGTGTACGCGTCTCCGACGCACTCCTGCGTCGCCGCGTCGATGTCGGTGTCGGAGAACTCGCCGTCCGGCATCGTGATCTCGTAGTACACCTCCTGGTCGTGCGGGTCGGTGCAGGGGAGGATGTTGGCATCCGTGAGCATGCCGGTTCCGGTGTCGAGCATGCAGTCGCCCAGCTTCACCGAGAAGACGCCGACGTTCGAGCTCTCGGTGACCTGGCCGGTCTCCTCATCGCGGTTGGCGTCGCCCGAACCGCTGCCGAGAATACCGTTGAGGGCGCTGCAACCGGTCAGGGCGACCGAGAGCGCCACTGCCGATCCTGCGAGCATCAGAGCCCGTCGATCGCGCATCTTCATCATGATTGTTTCCCCTCCGAAGCGTGATGTGGAGGCACGATGAAAGCCCCCGCCGCGAACACGTTAGCCGTCACCGAGTCTGTGATGCAACTCGGAGGAGGCTGTGGTTCGGCTGGGAGAGGCTCACCCCTCGAGGTCGTCGACGCCGGGCATCCAGCTCGCGCCTGGCCGCCCCCAGCCGCGCTTGCGGGCGATCTTCTGCACGGTCTTCCAGTCCCCGTCGGAGAGACGGTCGACGTACAGGATGCCGTCGAGGTGGTCGAACTCGTGCTGCATGATGCGGGCACGCCACCCGTCGACGTCGATCGAGACCGGGTGTCCGTCGAGGTCCGTCGCCGTCACGTGCACGCGATCGGAGCGACGGAGGGGGAACCGCTCGCCCGGGAACGACAGGCACCCCTCCGACTCGAGATCCGGGTCGGGCTCGCCCGGTTCGAGCGGAACCATCCAGAGCTCGGGGTTGATGAGGACACCACGCCACGGCTGGTCGTCGTCGTCGACATATGCGTAGGTGTAGATCCGCAGGGGCACGCCGACCTGCGGGGCGGCCAAGCCGACTCCCGGTGCGGCATCCATCGTCTCGAACATGTCCGCGACGAGGCTTCGGATGTCGTCGGTGATCTCGTCGACGGGGGAGGCGGGGGAGTGCAGGACGGGATCGCCCATGATGCGAATCGGAAGTACAGCCACGTCACAACCCTAGTCGGCGGTGCGCGCCAGGTAGGGTCGTACTGTGAGTGCTGGGGTGTGGATGAATGCGGTCGAGGACGTCGGCGATCAGCTCGTCGGCGCGTTCCAGAACCCCGGTCTGCTGCTCGGCATCCCGCTCGCCCTCGCCGGCGCCGTCTTCATGTCTCTCGGCGCGCAATACCAGCACCGCGGCGTCGAGAAGGTCGAGCGTCTCAGCGGTGCCACCGGTGCGTCGGGGCTGAGCTTCGATCAGCTCAAGCGCCTCCTGACCCGCCCGTCGTGGCTCATCGGCACGCTCATGCTCGGGCTCGCCGTCATCTGTCAGCTCGCCGCGCTCGTGCAGGCGCCGCTGATCGTGGTTCAGCCGCTCGGAGCGATCGCGCTCGTGATCACGACGCTGCTCAATGCGCGGATCTCCGGCCACTCGCCGACACGACAATCGTTGACCGCCATCATCTGCTGCGTCGGCGGGATCTTCCTCTTCGTGTTCTTCGCCGCGATCTACGCGACAGAGCAAGAGGTGACCGACCGCGAGCTCTTCACCATCCTGGCGCTCCTGCTCGCCGTCATCATCGTCCTCGGCGCATGCTGGCTGATCCTGCGTCGCCGCATGCGTGCGCTGTTCTACGTGATCGGTGCCGGCATCCTCTACGGATTCGTGGCCACGCTCGCCAAGGTCGTCATCAAGCGCATCGAGGCGGGCCAGTTCGAGTGGATCACCGCCATCTGCGTGCTCGCCCTCATCTCGGCTGCGGCTGTCGGTGCCTACTTCGTGCAGACGGCGTACAGCTCGGGTCCGCCCGACCTCGTGATCGCCGGACTCACCGTCGTCGACCCGCTCGTGGCGGTGCTCATCGGAATGGTCGTGCTGGGCGAAGCAGCCGCCGCGCCGTGGTGGGTGCTCGTGATCTTCGCGGTGGCCGGCGGGATCGCCGTATGGGGTGTCGTCGGGCTCGCCCGGTACCATCCCCAGGTGCTCAGCGACAGCCAGGAACTGGGAATCTCGCGCGGCAGTGCGCCGGGCGCTCCCGGGCGGAGCGGGCAGGAGGACCCCACGGCATCGCCCTCGGCGATGGGCACTCCCGAGCGCGCCGACGGCACCGTCGGGCCGGATGCGCCGCAGCGGGGCGATGGATCCTCGGAACACCCGTGACGCAGTCCCCGGGAGGGGCTGTGCTCGCAGGAATCAGTAGGCCTGGTCGATGAGGTCGGCGGAGACCTCGGAGGCGGCAGCTTCGTCCACGAAGAAGACCGTCCGCTTGCGGCCCTTCGCCCCGGCGGCAGGGACACTCGTGTAGCTGGCGCCCGCAAGAGCGAGGCCCAGCGCGGAGGCCTTGTCCGCGCCCGTCAGCACGAGCCATACGCGCTTGGACGAGTTGAGCACGGGGCGGGTCAGAGTGACGCGCTCCGGCGGAGGCTTGGGGGAGTCCCGCACGGCGAGAACGGCGGCATCCGTCACCGTGACCTCCTCGCGATCAGGGAAGAGCGAGGCGACGTGGCCGTCGGGGCCGACACCGAGGAAACACACGGCGAACGAGGGCCACGGGTGCTCGTCGGTGCCGAACCGTGCGAGCTCTTCGGCGTAAGCCGCGGCGGATTCGTCCAGTGTCAGGCCGCTGTCGGGGCCGGCGACCTCATGCACGTTCTCCGCGGGTACGGCGATGTGGTCGAGCAGCGCCTGTCGCGACTGCAGAGAGTTGCGGTCGATATCGTCGCGCGGGACGAAGCGTTCGTCGCCCCACCAGAAGTGCACTAGAGACCAGTCGATCTCGGCGGCACGAGGGTGTTCGGACGCGGCACGCAGCACCGCTCCACCCATCGATCCTCCCGTGAGGGCGATGTGTGCGAGCCGACCGTTGCGGGTGCGCGCACGCACCCGCGTCAGGAATCGGTCGGCCACACGGGTGGCGAGGGCAGCGGGGGTGGCTTCCACCACCACGCGCTTCTCTGCGGACGATGTCGTCATCGACGTCACTCTCCAGTCTCGGGCGGACCCAGCTTCTCCCAGCCCTCGGTGATCACCCGACCGTACAGGACGTCGGGGTCCAGTCGACGCAGCTCCTCTGCGAGGCATTCGCGAAGTGTGCGTCGGGGAAGGTGCAGGTCGTGGTTCGGCTGGCCCGGCTGCGTGAGCACGGCGACGCCCGGCGTCGGGCGCTCGAGGAGGATGTCTCCCGAATCACGCGTCAGGCGCACCGACTTGATGCCCTCAGCCCACTGGTCGGGGTCTTCGTACGACCACTGCACCGGCACATCGAGAGCCATCTGCAGCCACGCGGCCAGCAGCGCGGTGGACGGGGATGCCGAGGCTCCGCGCACCTCGACCCCGGTGATCGGCTCGTACGGCGGCTGGTCGAGCACGGCCGCGAGCTGCTCGCGCCAGTGGGTCAGGCGCGTCCAGGCCAGGTCGGTGTCGCCGGGGGCATGAGTCTCACCGAGGAGCGCGAGCCGGTCGCGGACATCGTGCGCCGTCGCGGCGTCGGTGATGCGGCGCTGAGCGATCTTGCCGAGAGGGGACTGCGCCGGTGCGACGGGCGCGGACTCCGGCCACCAGGCGACCACGGGGGCGTCGGGCAGCAGGAGGCCGGTGATGAGGCTCTCCTCGTTGCTCGCGGCATCCCCGAAGGCGCGCAGGACGACGACCTCGCTGGCGCCGGCGTCGCCGCCGACGCGGATCTGCGCGTCGAGACGGGACTCGCCTTCACCTGTGGTGATCACGATCACACGCATCGGGTGCTCCCGCGAAGCGTCGTTGGCGGCATCGATCGCCGCCTCCGCCACTCCGTTGCGGGCAGCGATGACGAGGGTCAGCACGCGGCCGAGGGCGACAGCTCCGCCCTCCTCGCGCACCTTGACCAGCTGCTTCGCGACCTGGCTGACGGTCGTGTCGGGAAGGTCGATGATCACGGGCGTCTCCAGACTCGTCCATCGCGGGCCAGCAGGTCGTCGGCGGATGCCGGTCCCCACGAGCCGGGCGCATACTGCTCCACCGGACCGCCCTGGGCGGCCCAGTACTTCTCGACCGGGTCGAGGATCTTCCAGGAGAGCTCGACCTCCTCGTGCCGCGGGAACAGCGGCGGATCGCCCAGCAGGACGTCGAGGATCAGACGCTCGTACGCTTCAGGGCTCGCCTCCGTGAAGGCGTGGCCGTAGCCGAAGTCCATCGTCACATCGCGGACGTTGGAGCCACTGCCAGGCACCTTCGAGCCGAAGCGGATCGTGACGCCCTCGTCCGGCTGCACGCGGATGACGAGCGCGTTCTGTCCGAGCTCGGACGCGTTGCCGCGGCCGAACAGGTGCTGAGGCGCGCGCTTGAAGACCACGGCGATCTCGGTCACACGACGGCCCAGACGCTTCCCCGTCCGCAGGTAGAAGGGCACATCCGCCCAGCGACGGGTGTCGATCTCGAGCTTGATCGCGGCGTACGTCTCCGTGGTCGACTCGGGGTTCATCCCCTCCTCTTCCAGGAAGCCGGTGACCTTCTCGCCACCCTGCCATCCGCCCGCGTACTGCCCGCGGGCGGTCGCGAGCGACAGGTCGTCGGGCACATGCACGGCCGCCAGGACCTTCTCCTTCTCGGCGCGCAGGTGCTCGGCCGAGAGACTGATCGGCTCCTCCATCGCTGTCAGCGCCAGCAGCTGCAGCAGGTGGTTCTGGATCACGTCTCGTGCGGCGCCGATACCGTCGTAGTACCCGGCACGCCCGCCGACGCCGATGTCCTCGGCCATCGTGATCTGCACGTGGTCAACGTAGTTGCGGTTCCAGATCGGCTCGTACAGTTCGTTGGCGAAGCGCAGGGCCAGGATGTTCTGAACCGTCTCCTTGCCGAGGTAGTGGTCGATGCGGAAGATCGAGTCCGCGGGGAAGGCCACCTCGAGAGCGGCGTTCAGAGCCCGCGCGGACTCGAGATCGTGTCCGAAGGGCTTCTCGATCACGACACGACGCCAGCGCTCGTCGTCGTCGCTGTTCTCGCCGACGAGACCGGATTCCTTGAGCTGCTTCGCGACCAGCGGGAAGTCCTTCGGCGGGATCGACAGGTAGAACGCGTGGTTGCCCATCGTCCCCCGTTCGACGTCGAGCTTCTCGATGGTGTCGCGCAGCTTGCGGAAGGAGTCCGGGTTGTCGAACTCACCCGAGACGAAGCGGATGCCCTGCAGCAGCTGGGTCCACGTCTCTTCGCGGAACGGCGTGCGGGCGTGCTCCTTCACGGCGTCGTAGACGACCTGGGCGAAGTCCTGGTCCTCCCAGTCGCGTCGGGCGAATCCCACCAGGGCGAACCCGGGAGGGAGCAGACCGCGGTTCGCGAGGTCGTAGACCGCTGGCATCAGCTTCTTGCGTGAGAGATCTCCGGTGACGCCGAAGATCACGAGGGCGCTGGGGCCCGCGATCCTGTTGAGACGGCGGTCATCGGGGTCACGCAGCGGGTTGTGCCCGCGCGAGATGGGAACAGACATCGGTGGGGGATTCTCCTGCTGTTACTTCTGTGCGGCTTCGAAGAGGGCGAGCACGTCGTCCGAGGACTCGGTGATCGTCAGGGTGACGACGGGACGCCCGTGCTCGGCGAGCACGGCGGCATCACCGGCGGCCTGCGCCTGGATGAGCTGCCCGAAGGTGAAGGGCCGGTCGGGGATCTCGAGGTCGACCTCGGTGCGCTCCAGGATCTGCAGGAACACTCCCTGCGCGGGGCCGCCCTTGTGGTACTGGCCGGTCGAGTGCAGGAATCGGGGTCCCCACCCGAACGTGGTCGGCCGCCCGGAGTCTGCTGCGACGAGCTCACGCAGGCCCTGGAGCTGCGGAACCTCGAGACGGTTGACGTAAGCCTGGATGGACACGTAGCCGTCGGCGGGGAGCTGGGCCCAGAGGGCGTCCAGCACGCCTTCGACCGTGCCGGAGGCGGCGAGGGCTGGGTCGGACACCCGGACCTCCACACCGTTCTCGACGAACGCCGGCGCCGTGGGCTCGGGGCGAGCGTCGAGCAGTCCGCGGGCGGCGACCTTCGCCGACTCGACGTCGGGCTGATCGAACGGGTTGATGTGCAGCAGGTGTCCGGCGATCGCGGTGGCGTACTCCCACACGATGAGCTGGGCGCCCAGCGTCCCGCTGACGAGGATCTCGCCCTCATGACGCTCGTGGAGGTGGAACTCGTTGGCGTCGTCTACCAGTCGCACGATCTGGAGGTCGGCCGGCACCGGATCGAGCTCGGGGGAGACGGGGAGCAGCACGACCGGGAGGATCCCCGTGCCCTCCTTGCCGGTGGACTCGGCGATGAGCTGCTCGATCCAGTCCGGCAGGCCCTTGATGTGCGTGCCATCGGTGATCAGACCGAGCTTGTCGCGTCGCGGGTTCGTGGCCGCGATCGCCGCCCCCAGTCGCAGAGCGGGGTTCTCGGCCGAGTCGACGGCGACCTCGAGCAGCGAAGCCTCGGCCTCGTTCAGAAGCTCGTCGATGTCGACGCCGGCGAGTCCCGACGGCACCAGCCCGAAGGCGGTGAGCGCCGAGTAGCGGCCGCCGACGTTCGGGTCCGCGTTGAAGACGCGGTATCCGGCCTCGCGGGCGGAGGCGTCGAGCGGTGAGCCGGGATCGGTGACGACCACGATGCGCTCGACGGGGTCGATCCCGAGATCGCGGAACGCGGCTTCGAACGTGCGGCGCTGGGAGTCGGTCTCGACGGTCGAGCCCGACTTCGACGACACGACCAGCACCGTGTCGGCGAGCCCTTCATCGAGGGCGGCGAGCACCTGGCCGGGAGCGGTCGAGTCGAGGATCGTCAGCGGCACACCGGCCGTCTGCGCGATGACCTCGGGCGCGAGCGAGGAGCCTCCCATACCGGCCAGCACGACCCGGGTGACGCCCTTGGCGTTGAGGTCGGCGCGGAGCGCGACGATCTCGGCGACGAGGGGACGCGAGACGGAGACGGCTTCCACCCATCCGAGTCGCACAGACGCTTCCGCCTCCGCCGCAGGACCCCAGAGCGTCGCGTCGCCACTGGTGATGCGGGAAGCGACGAGGTCGTGGACGAGAGCGGGAACCGTCTCGTCGATCGCGGCGCGCGCGGCACCGGACGTGTGGATCGAGAAGGTCATCGCTGCGACTCCAGAGCCTCGGTGACCTGCGCGAGCAGATCGTGCCAGGAGTCGATGAACTTCGCGACCCCCTCGTCCTCGAGCACCTGTGTGATGTCGGTGAAGTCGATGCCGAGCTCGGCGATCCCCGCGAACACGGCGCGGGCGTCGTCGTAGCCGCCGGTGATGGTGTCACCGGTGACGACGCCGTGGTCGAAGGTGGCGTCGAGCGTCTTCTCCGGCATGGTGTTGACGACGCCCTGGGCGACGAGTTCGGTGACGTAGAGGGTGTCGGGAAGAGCCGGGTCCTTGACGCCGGTCGACGCCCACAGCGGGCGCTGCAGATTCGCCCCCGCGCCGAGCAGCGCCGTGGCGCGATCTCCGGCGAACGTCTTCTCGAACAGCTCGTACGCGAGGCGGGCGTTGGCGAGGCCTGCCTTGCTCTTGAGTGCTTCCGCCTCGGGAGTGCCGATCGCGGTGAGGCGCTTGTCGGTCTCGGTGTCGACGCGCGACACGAAGAACGAGGCGACCGAGTGGATGGTCGACAGGTCGATGCCCGCCGCCTTCGCGGTCTCGAGCCCGGTCAGGTATGCGTCGATGACCTCGGAGTAGCGCTCCAGGCTGAAGATCAGCGTCACGTTGACGCTGATGCCGGCGCCGATGGCCTCGGCGATGGCCGGAAGCCCCGCCTTGGTCGCGGGGATCTTGACGAGCAGGTTGGGGCGGTCGATCTTGGCCCACAGCTCCTTGGCCTGCGCGACGGTACCCGCGGTGTCATGCGCGAGGTCGGGGGAGACCTCGATCGAGACGCGGCCGTCGACGTGGTCGGAGGCCTCCCACACGGGGCGGAACACGTCGAGGGCTGCGGCGACGTCCTGCGTGGTGGCAGCGAAGACCGCTTCCTCCGCGGTGGCACCGGAGCCTGCGAGCTCGGTGACCTGCGCGTCGTACGACGTGTCGTTCTTGTCGGTGATCGCGTTGGCGAAGATCGTCGGGTTCGTGGTGACACCGACGACATTCTTCGTGTCGATGAGGTTCTGCAGGTTGCCGGAGGAGATGCGGGTGCGGGAGAGGTCGTCGAGCCAGATGCTGACGCCTGCGGCGGCGAGCTGCGCGGTGGGGGTGCTCATGCGTTCTCCTTGGTGCTGTTGGCCGCGATGGTCTCGCGGGCGGCCGCGATGACGGCCTCGGTGGTGATGCCGAACTTCTCGAAGAGGGTCTTGTAGTCGGCGGAGGCGCCGAAGTGGTCGATGCCGACCGAGCGGCCGCGGTCGCCCACGATGCCGCGCCAGCTGAGCACGGAGCCCGCTTCGACCGACACGCGGGCGGTGACTGCTGCCGGGAGCACGCTCTCGCGGTACTCGGCGTCCTGCTCGTCGAACCACTCCAGCGACGGAGCGGAGACCACGCGCACGTTCACGCCCTCGGCGGCGAGAGCCTCACGGGCGTTGACCGCCAGCTGCACCTCGGAGCCCGTGGCGACGATGATGACGTCCGGGGTGCCGTTCGGAGCCTCTGCCAGGACGTAGGCACCCTTGGCGGCGTTGTCCGCGGAGGCGAACGTGTCGCCGGAGGCCGCGCCGTCGCCGCGCTCGAACACCGGGATGTTCTGACGCGTCAGTGCGATGCCGGCCGGGCCTTCGTGACGACGGAGGATCTCCAACCAGGTCGCAGCGGTCTCGTTCGCGTCAGCCGGGCGCACGACCGTGAAGTTCGGGATCGCACGAAGCGTGGCGAGCTGCTCGATCGGCTGATGCGTCGGGCCATCCTCGCCGAGGGCGACCGAGTCGTGGGTCCAGACGAAGATGCTGGGCACGTTCATGAGCGCTGCCAGACGGACCGGCGGACGCATGTAGTCGCTGAAGATCAGGAACGTACCGCCGAACGCCCGGGTCGGACCGTGCAGGACGATGCCGTTGACGATCGCGCCCATGGCGTGCTCGCGGATGCCGAAGTGCAGCACACGACCGTAGGGGTTTCCGGACCACTCATGCGTCGACCACTCAGCGGGGATGAACGACGGGGCGCCCTTGATCGTGGTGAGGTTCGACTCGGCGAGGTCGGCGGAACCGCCCCACAGCTCCGGAAGCTCCGCAGCGAGGGCGTTGATGACCTGACCGGACGCGGCGCGGGTCGAGACCTCCTTGCCGGCTTCGAACGCGGGGAGCGCGGCAGCGATGTCGGTGGGCAGTTCGCGTGCTTCGAGGCGGTCGAGAAGGGCCTTCTTCTCCGGGTTGGCGACGGCCCACGCGTCGAACGACTCCTGCCAGGACGCACGCACCTCGGCCGCACGGGCGGCGAGCCCGCGAGTGCGCTCGATCACGTCGTCGGCGACCGCGAAGTGCTCCTCGGGGTCGAAGCCGAGGACCTTCTTGGTCGCGGCGAGCTCATCCGCACCGAGGGCGGAACCGTGGATCTTCCCGGAGTTCTGCTTGCCGGGCGACGGCCAGCCGATGATCGTCTTGAGGATGATCAGCGACGGCTTCGACGTCTCACCCTTCGCAGCCTCGATCGCCGCGTACAGCTCGGCGACATCCTCGACGTACTCGCCGGACTTCTTCCAGTCGACGACCTGCACCTGCCAGCCGTAGGCCTCGTAGCGAGCGGCGACGTCCTCGGTGAAGGCGACGTTTGTGTCGTCCTCGATGGAGATCTGGTTGGAGTCGTAGATCGCGATCAGGTTGCCGAGCTGCTGGTGGCCCGCGAGCGACGAGGCCTCGCTGGTCACGCCCTCCTGCAGGTCGCCGTCGCCGGCGATCACGTACACGAAGTGGTCGAACGGGCTCGTGCCCGCCGCGGCCTCGGGATCGAACAGGCCGCGCTCGTAGCGTGCGGCGTAGGCGAAGCCCACGGCGGAGGCCAGGCCCTGCCCGAGAGGACCGGTCGTGATCTCGACGCCCTTGGTGTGGCCGTACTCCGGGTGGCCCGGCGTGAGGGAACCCCACGTACGGAGGGCCTTGAGGTCGTCGAGCTCGAGCCCGAAGCCGCCGAGGTAGAGCTCGACGTACTGGGTGAGCGACGAGTGGCCGGCCGACAGGATGAAGCGGTCGCGCCCCAGCCAGTCGACATCGGTCGGGTCGTGGCGCAGAACGCGCTGGTACAGGAGATACGCGGCGGGAGCGAGGCTCATCGCGGTGCCGGGGTGACCGTTGCCGACCTTCTCGACGGCATCGGCCGCCAGGATCCGTGCGGTGTCCACCGCGCGTCGATCGATCTCATCCCACTGCAATTCCGACACGTTCATGCCCTTTCCGACAGTTTCGAGGGCGCCCGTATTCCCTGGCAGGTCCGCGACTTCACGGTGAGGTGCACATCGCCGGGCGCGCGAGTGGTTTCAGCATAGCGGTGACGTGAGTCGCACTACGCGGGACCGGGAGCCGGAACACGTCATCCCGTGTCATACACTGGAGAGGTTGTCCGGTCACACGTGCGGAGGAGGCGATCGAGATCTCGACGATGTCTGATCAGACCGTGAGGAAGTCGTCCGTCGGTCGCACGGTGAAGGCCTATATCACCCTCACCAAGCCGCGTGTCCTCGAGCTCCTGCTCGTGTCCACCGTGCCGGTGATGTTCCTTGCGCAGGGAGGAATGCCGAACCTGTGGCTCGTGCTGGCCACCGTCATCGGCGGCTCGATGAGCGCCGGTTCCGCGGCGTCCTTCAACATGTACCTCGATCGCGACATCGACGCGCACATGCATCGCACCGAGAACCGTCCGCTCGTCACGGGCGAGGTCAGCCCGCGCGGCGCGCTGATCTTCTCCTGGACGCTGGCGGTCGCCTCCACGGGCTGGCTCCTGCTGACGACCAACTGGCTCACCGCTGCGCTGTCGGCGACGGCCATCTTCTTCTACGTCGTGATCTACACGATGATCCTCAAGCGCCGTACCGAGCAGAACATCATCTGGGGCGGTATCGCCGGCTGCTTCCCCGTGCTGATCGGGTGGTCGGCGGTCACCGGCTCGCTCGACTGGCCCGCCTTCATCCTGTTCCTCCTGGTCTTCCTGTGGACGCCGCCGCACTACTGGCCGCTGTCGATGAAGTACAAGGACGACTACGAAGACGTCGACGTCCCCATGCTGGGTGTCACGCGCAACGCCTCCCAGGTCGGCCTCCAGGTGATCCTCTATGCGTGGGCCACCGTCGCCTGCTCGCTCCTCCTGGTGCCGATCGCGGGCATGGGGCTCGTGTACACGGTGTCCGCCGCGGTGTTCGGTGGATGGTTCATCTACGAATCGCATCGTCTCTACAACCGCGCCGTCCACGGGACCGAGCCGCGTCCGATGCGCGTGTTCCACGCGTCCATCACATACCTGACGCTGATCTTCGTCGCGGTCGCGGTCGACCCGCTGCTCCCTTTCTGACCTGACGCAGGGAGGCTGGTCTCCCAGAACGACGGAGCGGCGCCGAGGATGTCCTCGGCGCCGCTCCGTCATTCTGTGCTCAGGGATCACCTGCGCACAGGCGCTCAGCGGGTGATCGACGGGGAGTCGTCTGAGTTCGCGTCCTTCGCCGGCGCGTCATCGAGCGCGGCCGCCGGCGCCGCAGCGGCGTCGGATCCCGCGTCGGCGTCCGCCGCAGTGTCCGTGACGGGCGAAGCGGTGTCCGTGACAGGAGCGTGCGTCTCGTCGGGGGCGGCGGTCCAGTCGATCGCCTCGACGACTGCAGGAGCGGGGGACGCGACGAGTGCGCGGGCGGCGACGAGTCCGAGCGTGAGCAGGATGCCGACGATCCCTGCGGCGAGCACTCCGGCACCCACGACGACGAGCGACTGTCCGACGTAGACCTCGACGCCGGTGGCGGTGCCATCCAGCAGCGTGGTCGTCATCGTGGCGATCTGACCGGAGATCAGCCAGGCGCCGACGGCCGTCGTGGCGAGGGAGACGACCAGGAGCAGCCAGAATCCGATGCTTCGAGTGAGTGACTTGTTCATGACACCCACCCTTGCGGATGCGCTGATGAGCCCGCGATGCGAGAGCTATGAGTCGACTGTGCGGAGATCAGTCCTCGACGGCGGCCGTGCGCTTCAGATGCAGCACGACGACCGTGTAGGTGGCTGCCGAGAGCGAGGCCAGCACCATGTGGATCCCGACGAGGAGCGGGGGGAGGCCCTCTCGTGCCTGCCACACGCCCACACCGACCTGGACGAGGATCGCGAGCACGAGGACGAGGAGCCAGCGGCGGGGCTCCAGACGCTGTACCCAGGCGGTCACCGTCAGGAAGACGACCAGCGCGGCGAGGATGTAGCCGGGCCAGGAGTGCACGTGCGCAAGCACCGTCGCGTCGAAGCCGTGGCGCAGGACGTCGGCGTCACCGGAATGCGGTCCCGACCCCGTCGTGAGGACGCCGAACACGATCGTGACGGCGAGTGCGAGGCCCGTCACGTGGGTCACGGCTGCGAACCAGGCGGGCACTGCGCGCTCTCGCGGGCCGGCGGGCGTCCGGAGCCGCACCAGGAACGCCGCGGTGATGCAGACGAGCAGCAGCGACGACGTGTAGTGGAAACCGACGATGAACGGGTTCAGCCCGGTCAGGACGGTGATGCCGCCGACGAGGGCCTGCGCGACGACGCCGATCAGCACGAGCCAGGCGAGCAGGACGAGGTCGCGCCTGGTGGGAGTCGAGCGCACGGAGCGGACTGCCGCAGCGATCACGGCGACCAGCAGCACCCCCAGGGCGATCGGCGAGGCGGGGAAGTGCAGAGGAGCGGCGATGGCGAACGCGGCGGCAGCCGCGACGATCCCGCCCAAGGCGAACCAGAGCGCGTTGACGAGGCCGCGCTTTCCGGTGAACAGGTGCAGCACCAGCAGCACGACGACGAGGGCGATGATCCCGACGACACCGGTCATCAGGCGGTTGCCGAACTCGATGATCCCGTGGATGCCCTGCACCTCGAGGATGGGAACGAGGGAGTCCGGGGTGCACAGCGGCCAGTCCGAGCATCCGAGGCCCGAACCGGTGAGGCGGACGGCTCCGCCGGTGCCGATGATGATGGTCTCGCTGAGGAACGACAACCACGCGAAGACCGTCAACGCACGCCCCCAGGACGCGGAACGAGGAGCGACCCCTCGCGTCGTCGAGGTGGTGGGGATCAACGTCTCGGGCATAAGTCCTCCGGACCGCGCGAGACGTGGCGGGCATGGCCCGTCCGCCAGGCGGAACCTGTAGAATCGGATTGTTGCGATGGGCGCTGACAGCGCTGAAGCATCGTCAATAGTTTAGGCGCGATGGAAGCGCCGGTGATGAGGGCCCACCAACGGCACCCGCTCCCGCAGACTCGACGGGGATCAGGTGTGTCGGGGCGGATGACACCGTTTGGGACCTGTGAGGAGAGTGTTGGATGTCGGATGTGCTGATCGACCGCCCGGAGCTTGACGGTCTGGGGGTGTACGAATTCGGCTGGCACGATGAGGATGCTGCGGGTGCCATCGCGAAACGCGGCATCTCCGAAGACGTCGTCCGGGGGATCTCGAGCCTCAAGAACGAACCCGAATGGATGCTGAAGACCCGACTCAAGGGATACCAGCTCTTCGGGCGCAAGCCGATGCCGACGTGGGGCGCAGACCTCAGCGAGATCGACTTCGACAACATCAAGTACTTCGTCCGCTCCACCGAGAAGCAGGCGCAGACGTGGGAAGACCTCCCCGCCGAGATCCGCGAGACCTACGAGCGTCTCGGGATCCCCGAGGCCGAGCGTCAGCGCCTGGTCGCCGGAGTCGCCGCGCAGTACGAGTCCGAGGTCGTGTACCACCAGATCCGCGAGGACCTCGAGGCCCAGGGCGTCATCTTCATGGACACCGACACGGCGCTGCGCGAGCACCCCGAGTTCTTCGAGGAGTACTTCGGCACGGTCATCCCCGCCGGTGACAACAAGTTCGCCGCGCTGAACACCGCTGTCTGGTCGGGCGGATCGTTCGTCTACGTCCCCAAGGGCGTGCACGTCGAGATCCCGCTGCAGGCCTACTTCCGCATCAACACCGAGAACATGGGCCAGTTCGAGCGGACCCTGATCATCGCCGACGAGGACAGCTACGTCCACTACATCGAGGGCTGCACGGCCCCGATCTACAAGTCGGACTCCCTGCACTCGGCCGTCGTCGAGATCATCGTGAAGAAGAACGCCCGTGTGCGCTACACGACGATCCAGAACTGGTCGAACAACGTGTACAACCTCGTCACCAAGCGTGCCGTGGCCTACGAAGGCGCGACCATGGAGTGGGTCGACGGCAACATCGGCTCCAAGGTGACGATGAAGTACCCGTCGATCTACCTGATGGGCGAGCACGCGAAGGGCGAGACCCTGTCCGTCGCCTTCGCCGGACCCGGTCAGCACCAGGACGCTGGCGCGAAGATGATCCACATGGCGCCGTACACGCAGTCGTCGATCGTCTCGAAGTCGATCGCACGCGGAGGCGGCCGTGCCGGTTACCGCGGCGAGGTCCGTGTCGATGCCGCTGCGCACCACTCCGCGAACACCGTGCGCTGCGACGCCCTCCTCGTGGACACGAAGTCGCGCTCCGACACCTACCCGGCCATCGACATCCGCGTCGATGACGTGCAGCTGGGCCACGAGGCCACGGTCTCCAAGGTCAGCGAGGAGCAGCTCTTCTACCTGCAGTCCCGCGGTATGCCCGAGGACGAGGCCATGGCGATGATCGTGCGCGGTTTCATCGAGCCGATCGCCCGAGAACTGCCGATGGAGTACGCCATGGAACTGAACAAGCTCATCGAGATGGGCATGGAAGGATCGGTCGGCTAAATGGCGGCCTCGACGACAGCGCCCAGTGAGGCGCAGCACACGAACGCGCACATCGACCCTGCGGCTCAGGTCGCGGCGGCGGGCTTCGTCCCGGTGCAGACCCGCTCCGAGCGGCCGCACTCGTTCGAACCGTCCGACTTCGGAGCACCGACCGGACGCGAGGTCAACTGGAAGCACACGCCGGTGGCGAAGCTCGCCGGACTCTTCTCCGATGAGCCGGGCGAGGAGAACGCCGTGACCTACGGTCTCGACGCTGTCGAGGCGTTCCTGGAGCCCTCCTCGGATGAGAAAGGGCCCTACGGGGAGTTCTTCCGTCCTGAAGATCTCTCCAGCGCCCTCGCCTGGAAGCATGGCCCGCGTGGACTGCACATCCAGCTCCCGGCTGAGGCAGAGCTCGACGAGCCGGTCGTGGTCCCGATCACGGGCGCGGGCGCCGATAAGCGTGCGTTCGGTCAGATCCTCATCGAGGCGAAGCCGCACTCGCGCGGCACCGTGGTGCTCGACCACTCCGGTTCCGCGCAGTACGCGCAGAACGTCGAGATCATCGTGCGCGACGGCGCGAGCCTGACAGTCATCAGCCTGCAGCGCTGGGACGATGACGCGGTGCACGCCGCGGCTCACCAGGCCACCGTCGGTGCCGATGCCACGCTGAAGCACTTCGTCATCAGCTTCGGCGGCGGTGTCGTGCGCGTGAACCCGAGCGTCGAGCTCACGGGCGCCGGATCCGAGGGATACCTCTACGGGCTGTCCTATGCCGACGGCGGTCAGCACCTCGAGAGCCAGGTCTACCTGCACCACAAGGGTGCGCACACCAAGGGCGACGTGCTCTACAAGGGCGCGCTGCAGGGCGAGGGCGCACACAGCGTCTGGATCGGCGACGTGCTGATCGGTGCCGACGCCACGGGCACCGACTCCTACGAGGCGAACCGCAACCTGGTGCTGACCGAGGGTGCTCGTGCCGACTCGATCCCGAACCTTGAGATCGAGACCGGCGACATCCTGGGAGCCGGGCACGCGAGTGCGACCGGTCGTTTCGACGACGAGCAGCTCTTCTACCTGCAGGCCCGCGGCATCACCGAGGAGGAGGCCCGTCGTCTGGTCGTGCTCGGATTCCTCACCGATATCGTGCAGCGCCTCGGCATCCCCGCCCTCGAGACCGAGTTGCTGGCGGCCATCGAGGCGGAGCTCGCCGAGGTGAGCGCATGACCGCCGAACGCGTCTGCGGAGTCTCCGACCTCGAACAGGACACACCGCTGCGCGTGGACCCGAGCGGCGTGCCCATCACGGTGATCAAGGACGGCGAAGGAGTGATCCACGCCATCGGCGACACCTGCACGCACGGCGACATCTCGCTGTCCGAGGGCTTCGTGGAGGGCGACACGGTGGAGTGCTGGGCACACGGCTCCGCGTTCTCCCTCCTCACCGGCAAGCCCCAGAATCTCCCCGCGTATGAGCCGGTCCCGGTCTACGTCGTCCAGATCGACGGCGACGACGTGCTCATCGACCCGACTGTGATTAAGGAAGTCTGAAGAATGTCTGTTCTCGAGATCCGCGACCTGCATGTGACGGTCGAGACCGAGGCGGGGACCACCCCGATCCTCAACGGAATCAACCTCACCATGAACACGGGGGAGACCCACGCGATCATGGGCCCCAACGGCTCCGGCAAGTCCACGCTGGCGTACACGATCGCCGGTCACCCGAAGTACACGGTGACGTCCGGTTCGATCACGTTCGACGGTCAGGACGTGCTGGAGATGAGCGTCGACGAGCGGGCCCGTGCCGGCCTGTTCCTCGCGATGCAGTACCCGGTGGAGATCCCCGGCGTGACGGTGACGAACTTCCTCCGCACGGCCAAGACCGCCCTCGACGGCGAAGCGCCGGCGATCCGGGGCTGGACCAAGGACGTCAAGGAGGCCATGTCGAACCTACGCATGGACCCGAAGTTCGCGCAGCGCAACGTCAACGAGGGTTTCTCCGGTGGCGAGAAGAAGCGCCACGAGATCCTCCAGCTCGAGGTGCTGAAGCCGAAGTTCGCCGTGCTCGACGAGACCGACTCCGGCCTCGACGTCGACGCGCTCAAGATCGTCTCCGAGGGCGTCAACCGCGCGAAGGAGTCCACCGGACTCGGCGTGCTGCTGATCACGCACTACACCCGCATCCTCCGCTACATCCGCCCCGACTTCGTCCACGTGGTGGTCGCGGGAAAGATCGTCGAAGAGGGCGGCCCCGAGCTCGCAGACCGGCTGGAGAACGAGGGATACGACCGTTTCCTCGACCCCGCAGCCCCCATCGAGGCGTAGGCTGATCGCATGACAGCGACCCTCACGGACGAGAAGTACGACGCGGTCACCGAGGCTCTCAAAGACGTCATGGACCCCGAGCTCGGGATCAACGTCGTCGACCTCGGCCTCATCTACGACCTCGCCTGGGATGACGAGAACGACGCTCTCGTCATCCACATGACGCTGACCAGCGCCGGCTGCCCGCTCACCGACGTCCTCGAGGATCAGACCGCTCAGGCTCTGGACAGCGTCGTCGATCGCTTCCGGATCAACTGGGTCTGGATGCCCCCGTGGGGTCCGGAGCGGATCACGGACGACGGGCGCGACATGATGCGCGCTCTCGGATTCGCGATCTGACCGCACAGAACGTCAAGCAGGACGAAGCGGGCGCGACTACGCGCCCGCTTCGCTGACTCCGCACCGGTGCGGGGCGAGACTCGGGAGAACGAATGCTTCAGGTGAAAGCCCTGCCCTTGGCCGAGCTTCGCGAGCGGACGAGCGAGAAGTGGCGGGAGTATCCGGCCGACGTGCTTCCCCTGTTCGTCGCCGAGACCGACTTCCCTCTCGCGCCTGCCATCACGGCGGCCCTGCAGCGTGCGGTCGAGATCGGCGACACCGGCTATATGGCGTCGAGGACTCCTCTTGCGCAGGCCTTCTCGGACTTCGCATCCCGCCGTTACGGGTGGGAGCCCGACCCCGCGCGAATCCGCAGCACGGCGGATGTGAGCATGGGGATCGTCGAGATCCTGCGCCGTGTCACGCAGCCGGGGGAGCGCGTGGTCGTGACGCCGCCGGTCTATCCGCCCTTCTACGACCTGGTCGCCGAAGCCGGTGCGGAGGTGGAGCGGGTTCCCCTCCGCGACACCGGGACCCGGTGGGAGCTGGATCTGGACGGGATCCGCGCCGCCTTCGAAGACGGAGCGACGGCCATCCTGCTCTGCAACCCCCACAACCCCACCGGTACGGTGCACGGACGCGACAGCCTCACTGCTCTCGCGGAGCTCGCCGACGAGTTCGGTGTCGCCGTGGTGTCGGACGAGATCCACGCGCCGCTCGCCCAGCCGGGTTCGGGGTTCACACCTTTCCTCGCGGTGAGTGACGTCGCACAGCGGGTGGGGTACGCGCTCGTGAGCGCGAGCAAGGCCTTCAACCTCGCCGGGCTCAAATGCGCCCTCATGGTCACGGCCGACGACGAGACGAGCGCCGTGGTGCGCGGACTCCCGGTCGAGGTCGAATGGCGCACCGGGCAGTTCGGTCTGCTCGCTGCCGTCGCTGCGTTCTCGGAGGAGAGCGACGAGTGGCTCGACGGGTTGCTGCGCACTCTGGACGAGAACCGCCTGCTGCTCGAGGATCTGCTCGCCGCGCACCTCCCCGGAGCGCGGTACCGCATTCCCGATGCCGGCTACCTGGCGTGGATCGACCTCACCGCGTTGGAGTGGGGCGACAACCCGGCCAGAAGGATCCTGAAGGACGCGAAGGTCGCCCTGCACTTCGGGCCCGCCTTCGGCGCGGAGGGCGCAGGCCACGTGCGGTTGAACTTCGGCACCAGTCCGGAGATCCTCACCGAGGCCATCGAGCGCATCGCGTCGCTCGTCGGCCGATGACCGCCCCGTCCGAGGCCGCGACGATCTGGGATCGTCACCGCATCTGGGTGACCGTCGGCGCGGTCGCACTGATCTTCCTCGCCGCGATCGAGGCTCTCGCCGTCACGACCGTCATGCCCATCGTGAGCGCGGCCCTGAATGGAGAGGCGCTCTACGCCGTCGCCTTCGCGGGGACGCTGGCCACGAGCGTGATCGGCATGGTCGCGACCGGAGCGTGGTCGGACGCCCGGGGTCCCCGCGGCGCGCTGTACGTCGCCGTGTCGCTCTTCATCGTCGGTCTGCTGATCTCCGGCTTCGCCGTCACGATGCACCAGTTCCTGATCGGGCGACTGGTGCAGGGGCTGGGCACGGGTGGACAGACGGTCGCGCTCTATGTCGTGGTGGCGCGGCTGTACCCGCCTCACCTGCACGGGCGCATCTTCGCCGCCTTCGCCGCGGCTTGGGTCGTTCCGTCGATGGTCGGTCCGTTCCTCGCGGGAGCCGTCGCCGAGTATCTCGACTGGCGCTGGGCCTTCCTCGGCGTGGCCGTGCTCACCGCTTCGGCTTTCCTCATGATCGCGGTGCGGCTCCGTGGGGTCGACCTGGGGCAGGGGGAGCCGCAGGATCGGAGGGCGCTCGTCGTCCGGCTGCTGCTCGCAGTGGTGGTGGCGGTACTCGCGGTCGTCATCGGCTTCTCGGCCGAGATGGAGCCGTCGATCGGGTGGCCCGTCGCGATCGGAGCCGTGCTGGCGATCGGGTTCGCGGTGCTGCCGCTGTTGCCACGAGGCACGCTTCGAGCCGGAGCCGGGTTGCCCAGCGTCGTGCTGATGCGCGGCATCGTCGCCGGTGCGTTCTTCGCCACGGAGGCCTACATCCCGTATCTGCTCATGAGGAAGTTCGACTTCAGTGCGACCTGGGCGGGCATCGCCCTGATGCTGGCGGCACTGGCGTGGGCAGGCGCCTCAGCCCTGCAGGGGCGGTTCGGTGAGCGTCTGGGCAACCGCCGCATCACGGAGATCAGCCTGGGCTCGCTGCTGATCGCGATGCTGTGCGTCCTCTTCGCTGCGGTGTTCGATGTCTCGCCCGCTCTGGTGGTCGTCGGCTGGGCATTCGCCGGCGGCGGGATGGGCCTGCTCTACCCGCGCCTGACCGTGTTGACGCTCGCGTACTCGAACGAGACCAATCAGGGGTTCAACTCGTCCGCGTTGTCGATCTCGGACGCCTCAGGATCGGCTGTCGCGATCGCGCTGGCGGGTCTCGGTGTGGCGACGCTCGGCGGCGGGGCCGGGGCGTTCAGCGCCGTCTTCGCGTTCTGCATCGCCCTCGTGGCGCTGGCTGTGGTGCCCGGTCTCAGGCTCGGGCACGCGGCCGAGTCTCCGGCGACCTGAGCGCTCCCGCGAGGGCAGCGACCCCGAGGTCGAAGACGCGGTCGAGTCCGGCGGTGACATCCGCATCCTCCGCGGCCGGGAGCGCGCCGTGGCTGTCGGCGTGCATGCGCTGCTGCACGAGTGTGGCGTGGCCCAGCACGAAGTGGAGGATGGCGATTCCTCGATCCTCGGCATCCGAGGCTCCCTGTGCACGCAGGGTGTCGACCAGAGCCTTCTGCGCAGTGGAGGAACCGAGCTGGAGTGCGTAGGTGCTGAGGACCAGCTCGGCACCGTCACGATAGGCGAAGAGGGCATCGCGGATGCCGCGCGCTGTGACGATGATGTCCGTTCCACCGTGCGGTATCGACGCGGTGATCCGGTCGGCGAGCTCGGCGAGCAGCTCCTGCTTGTTCGCGAAGTGCCAGTAGAGGGCGCTCGGCTGCAGGTCGAGGCCCGCGGCGATACGTCGCATGGAGAGGTCGGCGAGTCCGACCTCATCGAGCAGGGCGAGTGCGCTCCGTGCCACGCTGTCGCGGTCGTGTCGGGCCGGATTGGGCTCTGGGCTCATGCTCCGATTATAGTGAACGACGTTCAGGTGAACAGTGTTCAGGTGCGACGCGGAGGAAGCAGCGGTGGAGAGTTCCTCATCGATCGGACCCGCTCCGATCACCCTCGACCGGGTGTCGGTCGAGATCGACGGGCGCATGGTGCTGCACGACGTCAGCGTCGGGTTGACCGCACGGACGACGGCGGTGATCGGAGCCAACGGCTCAGGAAAGTCGACCTTCGCGCGCCTCCTCAACGGCCTCGTCGCGCCGCGAGACGGAACCGTCTCGGTGCACGGACTCGACACCGTCCGAGACCGCGCCGCCCTGCGCAAGCTCGTCGGTTTCGTCTTCACCAACCCCGATGCGCAGATCCTGATGCCGACTCCGGCCGAAGACCTCGCGCTCTCGCTCCGAGGGCGTCCGAAGTCCGAGGTGTCCGAACTCGTGAGGGAGACGCTCGAGACGCACGGTCTGGCGGAGCACGCGGACGTTCCGGCGGCCGTCCTGTCCGGCGGGCAGAAGCAGCTGCTCGCCCTGGCTTCCGTGCTGATCGCCGATCCACATGTGATCGTCGCAGACGAGCCGACGACCCTGCTCGATCTGCGCAATTCCCGTCGCATCGCCGATCTGCTGCTCGGGGTCCAGGCTCAGATCGTCATCGTGACACACGACCTCGAACTGGCCTCTCGCTGCGACAGCGCGTTGCTCTTCGACGAGGGACGCATCGTGACCTCCGGCGTGCCCTCGCGTGTGATCGCTGCGTATCGGGAGGCGTGCGCGTGATCGCGCTGTATCACCCGGGGACGGGGATCGTGCATCGGGCGCCGGCCGCGCTCAAGCTGGGGATGCTGGCGATCGGAGCCCTCGTCCTGTCGCTGTTTCCGCACGATCCGGTGAGCATCGCGGTCGTGCTCTTCGTGGTGGTGGGGCTCTACCGCGTGAGTGGACTCCCGTTCCGCGTGCTCGCCGCCGAGGCGTGGCGCCTGCGCTGGATCGTGCTCGTGCTCGCAGCTGCGCTCCTGATCTTCGTGTCGCCCGAGGCGGCATGGATCAGCACAGGACGTGTGGTCGCGGTGCTGCTCCTCGCCGGTCTGCTCACTCTGACCACGAGGATGTCGGCGCTGCTCGATGTCCTGCAGCAGCTGCTGCGACCGTTGCGTCGGCTCGGAGTCGATCCCGAGGCGGTGGCCCTGACGATCTCCCTGACCCTCACGACCGTCCCGGTGATCGCGGGGTTCGCCGTGCGCGTGCGGGAGGCGGAGCAGGCTCGTGGTGCACGGCTGGGTGTCCGCACGGTGGTGCCGTTGCTCGTGCTCGCTCTGAAGCATGCGGATGATGTCGGAGATGCACTGGCGGCCAGGGGTCTCGGCTGACTCACACGAGGGCCGGCGCGACGGGGACCGGCGATGGTCGCGGCCCTGCCGACCGCGGAGCCGGGAGCGAAGCCAGCCGCAGAGAACCAGCGATCAGCGCGAGTGCGATCAGGGCGGTTGCGACGGACGTACCGAGGACCAGCAGCAGGACGATCCCGACCAGGGCGCTGAGAGCGCTGGCGACGATGCGACCGGGCGAAGACGCGGCGGCGGGTGCGGCCTGCGATTCGAACCGCGTGAACGCGATGGCGACGACGGCCGTGAGAGCGAGCGCGGTCGCGAGCCACAGCGGGCGTCCCGACCACCACGCCGCGCTGTCCAGGGCCGGAAGCGCGGCGCCGGTCAAGAGTGCGAACGCGGCCGTCGAGCCCGCCATGAGCAGCAGCACGGGCATGTGCCAGAGGTAGATCGTCATGGTCCGCACCGTCACGAAGGCGGTGAACGCGGCCACGTGCGGCTGTCGGCTGAATCGCTCGAGACGCTCGCGGTGCAGGGAGAGCAGGCTCGTGTGCGCGACCCCCACGAGGAGGAGGGCAGCCGTCGGCGGATTGATGTTCGCGATGAGGTCGGCGGAGTAGACGCCGACGGCGAAGGTCATGATGAGCGCGAGGACGGCCGCGAGGCCCGCAACGATGCGGATCCGTCGGCTGAGGCGCTCGATGCGTCCATCGGCGAGGAAGAAGCCGAGCTGTTGGAGGGCCATCCACACGAAGGCGAGGTTCAGGAAGCCCAGGCCCTCGACGCCGGAGACTCCGCGGAGGACGTCGATCGCGATCGCAGCAGCGGCAAGGGCGCCGATCGTCCACAGCGGCGCACGCCGGTGAGCGGCGGCGAAGAGGGGGAGAAGCGCCTGGCAGAGGAGGAAGACCCCGAGGAACCAGAGCGGCTGGCCATAACGGAACCCGGCCGTCGCGACGAGGTCGGCGGGAACGCCGAAGATCGTGAGCAGAGCGAGCGCGAGCCCGACGACCGCGATCGTCACGATCGCGGGGCGCAACAGTCGGTGAACGCGGCCGGCGACGAATCCGACCGCCGTTCCGCCGCGCTGCCGCATGCGCTCATGCGCGAGGAATCCGGAGAATCCACCGATCACGAAGAACAGCGGCATCACCTGCAGGAGCCAGCTCAGCGGAGCGATCCACGCGGTGCCGTCGCTGGCGTTCTCGAAGATCGGACCGGAATCGCCGACCGTGACGCCCACCATGATCGCGTGCAGCAACACGACCCCGAGCACGCAGAGAGCCCGCAGGAAGTCGATGCCCGTATCGCGGGATGTGCGCGGCCCGGCGGCGACGGGCGGTGTCTGGACGATGGCCATGAGTCCTCCTCGGAAGCGATGTTCCAGGAGACTATGGACGTGGTGCGGGCGGAGACATCACCCTCGGGTCCCGTCGTACCCCCTACGACGGGATGAGTCGCGGCGATGCGTCGTCAGGACGAAGGCTCGACGAGCCCGGTGTCGTACGCCAGGATCACGGCGTGCACGCGGTCACGGAGGTTCAGCTTGGCGAGCACCTTGCCCACATGTGTCTTGACGGTCTGCTCGGCGATGAACAGCTCGGCGGCGATCTCGGTGTTGGAGCGGCCTCGACCGATGAGCACGAGGACTTCCCGTTCGCGGTCGGTGAGGTCGGCGAGCGCCGTCGCTGCGCGTGGAGTCCGGGGTCGGCGTCCGGCGAACTGCTCGATCATGCGTCGTGTCACGCTGGGAGCGAGGAGAGCATCACCGCCGGCGACGACGCGCACGGCGTGCACGAGCTCCTCCGGCAGCGCATCCTTCAGGAGGAAACCGCTGGCACCGGCCTCGAGCGCGTCGTACACGTAGTCATCGATGTCGAACGTCGTGAGCATGATGATCCGGGGGACATGCGCCGCGGGGTACGAAGGCCCGAGGATGCGACGAGTGGCTTCGATGCCGTCCAGTTCCGGCATCCGCACGTCCATGAGGATCACGTCGGGGTCGAGGCGCGCCGCGAGCGTGACCGCCTCCGCACCGTCGGCCGCTTGGCCGGCCACCCTGATGCCATCGTGGGCGTCGAGGAGCGCCCCGAAGCCGGCACGGACCATGGCCTGGTCATCGGCGATGAGCACGTTGATCGTCACGAGCGTTCCTTGTTGTGAGGGGCGGTGTTGTGAGGGGCGGTGTCGCGAAGGGCGGTGTCGCGAGGGGTGGCACCGAGAGGAGCGGCAGATGAAGGGAGGTCGGCCGGTGAGGGATCATTCGGACTGACCGGGAGGACGGCCTCGACCTCCCACCCCCCGTCGGTCGAGGGGCCGGCGGAGAGGCTCCCACCGAGGAGTTCCGCGCGTTCCCGCATGCCGCGCAGACCGTATCCGCCCACGTGACCGTCCGGAAGGCGGGGCGGGGCGGTGTTGTGCACCACGATCCGGATCGATCGGGACTCGGCGCGCACGCGCGCGGCTATCTGTGCCCCAGGGGCGTGACGGACGGCGTTGCTCAGAGCCTCTTGGACGATGCGGAAGGCGGCGATCTGGACGGCGGGCGTCGCCGCCGTAGCAGCGTCCCCACCCTCCAGGACGAGTCCGACCTCGACGCCGGCGCGGCGGATGCTGTCGACCAGGGAGGGGATGTCGTCGATGCCCTGCTGCGGAGCGAGCTCGGCACTCTGATCCTCGGTGCGCAGCACGCCGAGCATGCGCCGCATCTCGGCGAGCGAACTCCGTGCGGTCGCTGCGATGTCCTCGAACTCCGCGACGGCCACGTCATCCAGGTCGGGGATGCGGTACTTCGCGGTCGAGGCCTGCACCTGGATCACCGACATGCTGTGTGCCACGACGTCGTGCAGCTCGCGAGCGATCCTCGTGCGCTCTTCCACGAGTGCGCGTCTGGCCTCCTCGAGCGCGCTGTGCTCCCTCTCCCGTGAAAGCTCGGCCGCCACCCTGACGCGTCCGGCGATCAGCGAAGCGATCAGGAACATGGCCGAGGCGAGGGAGGTCGTCACTATGAGGTCGGCCGTGGCGCTGGCGGACGATTCCGGCACGGCCACCATGTCGGGGCGGAGCATCGGCGAGACGAGCGAGGCGATGGCCCCGAGGATGAGAGCGAACGCGCCGAGCCGTGCACCGTGGAGGAATGTGACGACTCCGACGAACAGGATGAATGCCAGCAGCGCAGGGACCGACCAGGGCCATGGGGACGCGATCGCGAGCTCGGGAACGACGGTGAGTGGGAGAGCGAGCGCCCCGGCCGTGAAGAGGCCGACGGCCCAGCGAGGATGAGAGATCGCCAGCAGCGGGGAGATGCACAGAGCCGCTCCGAGGATGAACGACAACGGGACGGGCGTGCCGTACAGGACGCTCTGCAGCGAGACGAGCACCGTGAACAGCGCCACCACTGCCGCGCACAGCGCCACGAAGGCGGCGGTGCGACGGCTGATGCGTGTTCGGCGAGGTGAACGCTCGCGGCGGCGTGCCATGGCTCTCATCCTGCCAGTTGCGGCGCCGCGGCACGGCGGCGGCGAGCGGCGGCGATCCGATCGATCACCAGACCGATGAGCAGCGCGATGACGATGCCGAGCCCCGCGCTGAGCAGAGGCTGGTCCTTGATCCAGGCGCCCGCGAGCAGACCGATGACGAGGCTGAACACGCTCCAACTGACTCCAGCGATCAGGCTCAACGGGAGGAACCGTCGCCACGGGAAATCGAGAGCCCCGGCCGACATGTTGACCGCCACCCTTCCGACGGGGATGTATCTGGCACCGAGGATCAGCGTGGCGCTGCGGCGATCGATTGCGTGTTGGGCATGCGCGAACGCTGCGGCGACGCGCGGTCGGCGCATCCACGCGAAGCGGGTGGTGCCCAGCCCTCGTCCGATCAGGAACGCGACGTTGTCACCGATCGCCGCCCCGATGGCAGCCACTGCCCCGAGAAGAAGGAGATTTCCCTCTCCCGTCGAGGCGGCCACGGCGGCTGCGGCCACGAGCACGGTCTCGCTGGGCACCGGGGGGAAGAAGCCGTCGACGATGGTGACGGCGAACAGCACCAGGTACAGCCAGGGTGAGGCGATCGCCTGCATGATCAGGTCGTTGAGGATGTCCACTCCGGCACGGTATTCGGGGAGTGGGAGGGGCGGCATCCCACCGGAGTATCGGCGTGCTCACTCTCCAGGTTGATCTTGCTGACCGCGACTCTCGGCGACGCGGCTTATACTGGGAGGCTGGCCGATCGGCCGAACCCCCTCCCCGAAAGAACGGACGTCCGCTGTGCTTGCCGTGCACGACCTCGAGATCCGCGTTGGCGCGCGCCTGCTGATGGAGAACGTCTCGTTCCGCGTCGCCGACGGAGACAAGATCGGACTCGTCGGCCGCAACGGGGCCGGGAAGACCACGCTCACCAAGGTGCTCGCCGGCGATGTGCTGCCGTCCGGCGGAAGCGTGACCCGCTCCGGCGAACTGGGCTACCTTCCGCAGGACCCGCGTTCGGGCAACCCCGAAGACCTCGCGCGCACGCGCATCCTCGACGCCCGTGGGCTCGGTCAGCTCAACCTCGGGATGACGGAGGCGGCCCTCGCGATGGGGTCGGACGACCCCGCAGTGGCCGACAAGGCCATGAAGCGCTACGCCCGCCTCACCGAGCAATTCGAGGCCCAGGGCGGCTATGCGGCGGAGGCGGAGGCGGCGTCGATCGCCAACAACCTCTCGCTCCCCGACCGCATCCTCGACCAGCCGCTGTCGACCCTCTCCGGTGGACAGCGTCGCCGCATCGAGCTCGCGCGCATCCTCTTCTCCGACGCGCAGACGATGATCCTCGACGAGCCGACCAACCACCTCGATGCCGACAGCGTGGTGTGGCTGCGCGAGTTCCTCAAGGGCTACAAGGGCGGGCTGATCGTGATCAGCCACGATGTCGAGCTCGTCGGTGAGACGGTCAACCGCGTGTTCTACCTCGACGCGAACCGTCAGGTCATCGACACGTACAACATGAACTGGAAGAACTACCTGCGTCAGCGGGTGGCCGATGAGGAGCGCCGCAAGAAGGAGCGCGCGAACGCCGAGAAGAAGGCCACGACCCTGCAGCTGCAGGCGGCCCGCTTCGGTGCGAAGGCCTCGAAGGCCGCTGCGGCGCATCAGATGATCGCGCGTGCGGAGAAGCTGCTGGCGGGGCTCGACGAGGTGCGTCAGGAAGACCGGGTCGCGAAGCTGCGCTTCCCGAAGCCGGCACCCTGCGGCAAGACCCCGATGATGGCGTCCGGCCTCTCGAAGTCGTACGGGTCGCTCGAGATCTTCACCGATGTCGACCTGGCGATCGATCGCGGCTCCAAGGTCGTCGTCCTCGGGCTCAACGGTGCGGGCAAGACCACGTTGCTGAGGATGCTCGCCGGCGTCGATCAGCCCGACACCGGGCAGCTCGAGCCGGGACACGGCCTCAAAGTCGGCTACTACGCCCAGGAGCACGAGAACCTCGACGTGAACCGCTCGGTGCTCGAGAACATGGTCTCGGCAGCTCCGCACATCACCGAGACCGAGGCGCGCAAGGTGCTCGGGTCGTTCCTGTTCACAGGCGATGACGTGCTCAAGCCTGCAGGAGTCCTGTCGGGTGGGGAGAAGACACGTCTGTCGCTCGCGACGCTCGTCGTGTCGTCGGCGAACCTGCTGCTGCTCGATGAGCCGACCAACAACCTCGATCCGGCCTCTCGTGAAGAGATCCTCGGTGCGCTCGCACACTACGAAGGCGCGGTCGTGCTCGTGTCCCACGATCCGGGGGCGGTGCAGTCGCTCAACCCCGAGCGTGTGCTGATCCTGCCCGACGGCGTCGAGGACATCTGGAGCCAGGAGTACCAGGACCTCATCGAGCTCGCCTGACGTCGGAGTCGCCTCCCGACCGAAGCGGGTGCTGCCCAAGCGCGCGCTCCGATTCTCAGGCGGCTGAGGTACGTGGCATAGTCGAGAACATGCCGACGGACTCCCGATCGCCCGACACCGGGAGCTGGCTGCGTGCACAAGCGGCGCTCACCGGCGTCGCGCCAGCACTCGATGTCACAGAACTTCCCGTCGACCCGGTTCCGCTCTTCCTGGACTGGATCCGACATGCGGCTTCCGTCGGAGTCGCCGAACCCCATGCGGCGACCCTGGCGACGGTCGACGGAGACGGCATACCGGATGCTCGGACGCTGATCCTCAAGAACGTCGATGAGCGAGGGTGGGCCTTCGCCGGTGCGCGTTCGTCTCGCAAAGGGTCGCAGCTCGCGAGCACCCCTGCCGGAGCGCTGAACTTCTGGTGGCAGCCGCTGGTGCGAGCCGTCCGTGTACGTGGACGGGTTCAGGAGGCCGGCGAGGCCGAGAGCGCAGCCGATCTCGCGGCGCGGTCTGCGGCGGCCAGGGCGGGCATCGCGCCGGGGGACTGGGCCCTGTGGAGGCTCGTGCCGACCCGCGTCGAGTTCTGGCAAGGGGCGGCCGACCGTGATCACACGCGGATCGTGTATCGGCGAACGGATGCGGCGTGGGATCTCACGGTGACAGGGGCCGCGGCCATGACAGGGACAACGGCCGGACAGGAAGAGCACGCATGAGCGGCTATCAGGTGGTGGAGATCGGAGCGCTCGAGGAATGGCGAGCGCATCACGGCGGCTTCGACGCCGCGCGTTCGCGGGACGGGCGTCGTGTCGTGGATCACGAACTGACGATGCAGTACATCGGGATGACCGCGAATGCCCTGCAGCCGGGGGAGGAAGCCGGCTACTGGCACGTACACCGGAAGATCGAAGAGGTGTACGTGTTCCTTCACGGGCGAGGGCAGATGGGTCTCGACGACGATGTGGTGGAAGTCGGGCCGGGGACCGTGGTCCGTGTGGGGCAAGGGGTCGCCCGCACGTGGCGGGCTCGTCCGGACAGTCCCGGTGAACTGCGGTGGCTCTGTCTTCGCGCGGGTGGGGAGGCGCTTCCACACCTTCCCGACGACAGCTCGCGGCTGCCGGAGCGTCCCATGCCGTGGTCCGTGGAGTGACTGCGGCGGACCGCGCTCAACGCACGTCGAGCAGCTCGTCCTCCACGTCGGCGTCATGGTCCTTGCGGCGGCTGACCTTGACCGGAGACGGCACGCCTTCGACCTCTTCGCGGTGTTTCACGATCTCCGTCCGGATGATGTAGCCGATGAAGATGAAGCCCATCAGCGCGAACAGGATCCACTGGATCGCGTAAGACAGGTGCGGGCCGGGGTCGTCGGTGGGGGAGTCGAATCCCCCGAGGGTGCCTTCGCCCGCGGGGCTTTCGCTGATGACGCGGCCGTAGGCGCCGGTGATCACATCGCCGTCGACGAGCTTCGCGATGGCCGGAAGATTGATGGTCGGCACCTGACCTTCGGGGGCGCCACGGCCTGAAGCAGGAAGCTGCTCGCCCGGGCGCAGACGCACGGTGACTTCGGCTTCGCCCTCGGGCGGTGCCGGCACGGAATCCGGAGCGTCGCCGTCGCCCGGAGGTACCCAGCCCCGATCGACGATGAAAACGCGGCCGTCGGCGTCGCGGAACGGCACCAGCACCTCGAAGGCGCTGGTTCCTCCGTGCGGGCGGTTTCTCACCAGCAGCTGTTCGTCGGCCAGATACTCGCCCTGCAGGGTCACCGGGCGCCACTCATCGGAGGGGTCGAGCGCGCCGTCCTCCCCGACGAGGTCTGCCAGGGGGACAGGCTCGGCGTCGTAGTTCTGCTCGACGAGCTCGATCTGGGCGGCTCTCGTCTCGTTCCGCTCGAACTGCCAGTTCGACAGGAAGACGCATGCGATCGCGAATCCGATGGCGATCAGCACGTAGACGCCCCACCGGAGCAGTCGCTGACTCATGCGGGAGCCCCGTCACGAACGGTCACCGGGAAGTCCCGCGCCGCGAGGTAGTCGCGGAGGTAGTCCACGTGCTCGTCGCAGGCGAGCCAGATCTTCTCCCGGTCGGCGGCGTGGATGCGGGGGTTGCGCCATACGACCTGTCTGGTCGCCGCGCTCCGGCAGCCGGCGCGCGAGCATTCGAGCTCTGTCATCGGTCCTTCGGGCCTTCGTGGATCGTGAACACCTGCGGGCCGGTCGTCTCATCCGCGATCGGAGCGGGCCCGGGAGCCTCCAGCTCCTGTCGCGGCGACTCGGCTGTCATCTCGGTGCTGTCGCTGCCCGCATTGGCGAACACCACGGCGATGTACGGGAGCACGGCCGCGCTGATCCCGAAGACCCAGGTGTACCATCCGTACGGCTGCACCAGCACCATCAGGGCGAAGCAGGCTATGCGGATGGACATCGTGAGCACGTAACGACGCACACGGTGGTCACCCTCATCCTGCGGAGACTGCGGCAGGGAGGTGACGGCCGGGATTTGACGCGCGTTCTTCACGATGCCTCAAGCCTACGCCGGTGCGGGCCTCCCGGCGTGCCGCTTCTGCCGCGGATCAGCGCGAGAAGATGAACGGCAGGCTGAAGGCTCCGACGAACAGGAAGCTGATGATGATGCTGATGAGCGTGAAGGCGCCGATGGCGATCATCGCATAGCCGAGGATCAGGCCCGCGATGGCCATTCCTCGTCCTCCGACGCTCGGATCGTTCTTGGTCTGCTTGAGCGCCATGTGCCCGGTGATGACCGCGGCGATGGAGGCGAGGATCGGGAGGATCGCCCAGATGAGGATGGCACCGGCGATGCCGCACACCAGGGAGGTGACGGCGAGTCCGCTCGTGGGACGCGGTGGAGCAACCGGGTAGGTCGGTGCCCCATAGGCTCCGTAAGGGGTCGCGGTCCAGTGATTCGGCTGCACCGGCCATGCCTGCGGGGCCGGGGCAGCATACGCAGCAGCGGAACCGGGGTACGCCTGGCCGGGCTGAGGGGGCTGGACGGTCTGCGGGAGTTGGGGCGGGTACGGCGCGGTCGGATACGCAGGCAGAGCGGGGGCGGCCTGCGGGGCGCTCGGCGGGGCCGGTGGTACCGGCGCGAACGGCGCGTCGCCTGCCGGGGGAGGAGGATTGTCGCTCACGATGTTGCCCTTTCGTCTCGATCAGGGTTCCAGCAGCGCCCGCCTGTGTCAACGCCGCGATGAGGGTGCGCGCGGCGTCGTCGCTCGGAGCATCGTCGGTAGGATCGATGACGGTCCGAGACCTCGGACCGCAGGTCCAGAGCAGGAGTGTCCTCATGAGCGCTGAGCGCGTCGTCCTCGTCACCGGCGGAAACCGCGGTATCGGCCGTGCCATCGCGGAGCGCTTCGTGCGGGACGGATACCGTGTCGCGGTCACCGCGCGCAGCGGCGAAGGACCAGAGGGAACCCTCACCGTGCGGGCGGATGTCACGGATGCCACCGCGCTCGACGCCGCGTTCACGGAGGTGGAGCAGCAGCTCGGCCCGGTGGAGATCGTCGTCGCGAACGCCGGGATCACCAAGGACACCCTCCTCATGCGCATGAGCGAAGACGACTTCGACAGCGTGGTGGCGACGAACCTCGGCGGCACGTTCCGCGTGGTGAAGCGCGCCTCGAAGGGCATGCTGCGCGCACGATTCGGTCGTATCATCCTGATCTCGAGCGTCGTCGGTCTGTACGGTTCCGCCGGCCAGGCGAACTACTCGGCGTCGAAGAGCGCGCTCGTCGGCTTCGCCCGCTCGATCACGCGTGAACTCGGTGCGCGCGGTATCACCGCCAACGTCGTCGCTCCGGGGTTCATCGAGACCGACATGACCGCGGAGCTCCCCGAGGAGACGCAGAAGCAGTACAAGGCGAGCATCCCCGCCGCGCGGTTCGCGACCCCCGACGAGGTGGCGGGCGTGGTGACATGGCTCGCCGGTGACGATGCCGGTTACATCTCGGGCGCGGTCATCCCGGTCGACGGTGGACTCGGGATGGGCCACTGATCCGGACCGGGGTGTTCACCTCGCGACCGAGGCGGTGAGCAGTTCTCCGAGCCGTTCCGGCATGGAGAACTGCGGCCAGTGCCCGGAGCCGATGCGAACGACCTCGGCATCGTCGATCGCACGGAACTCGTCGGCATACTCGGCCCACTGGGCGATCATCTTCTCGAACGCGGACTGATCCACGCCACCCATGAGCAGGGTCGCCGGCACGCGATACCGCGCCGGGTCACGCAGGGTGATGCCGTCGGTCGGCACCCTCGCGGGCACGCTCCGGGTGAGCGGTGTCGTGCGCACACGGGTCGCCTCGTCGAGATCGTGCACGTCCTCCTCGGGGAAGAAGTCCCACCCTGGGAAGGGGACCACGCCGTCGACGAGCTCGAACTCGCTGATGCCGCTTCCCGTCGGCGGGGGTGCCGTGTCGACGAAGATGACGCGGCCGACGCGCTCGGGGCGCGCATCGACGACACCCCATGCGACGTTTCCTCCGCCGCTGTGACCGACGACGACGACGTCACCGGGAAGCGCATCGACCGCCGCGACCGCGGCATCGATCCAGTCCGAGATGCCGACCTCGGACGACGCCGACGCCGGTTCGCCGAGGCCGGGCATGGTGAGGGGATGAGCGCGGTGCCCCGCCGCTTCCAGAGAGGGGATGACGTCTTCCCAACTGGACGCATCGAGCCAGAGCCCGGGGATGAGGATGATGTCCATGCGTCGACGCTAGCGGCGGCGTCGGACAACCTCCAGAGGGATCCGTCTACGGAAGCAGAGCGATGACTTCGGAGAGGTCCTGCGGGCCGATCACGAGCGCGGCGGTCTGCCGTACGGTGGGCTTCGCATTGAAGGCGATGCCGAGCCCCGCCACCGCCATCATGGGCAGGTCGTTGGCGCCGTCCCCGATGGCGATCGTGGCGCGCGGACCTACGCCGAGTTCTGCAGCCCACTCCTGAAGGGACGCCGCCTTCGCGGCTCCGTCGACGATGTCGCCCTCGACAAGGCCGGAGAGGACGCCGTCCACGACATCCAGGCGGTTCGCTCGCCAGCGATCGACGCCGAGTTCCGGCGCCACTGCGTCGAGGATTTCGTGGAAGCCGCCGGAGACGACCCCGACGACACCGCCGCGATCGTGGACTGCTGCCGTGAGCTCGCGGACTCCGGGGGTGGGCTCTATCCGCGCGCGGACGCGCTCGAACGCCGATACGGGCACTCCCTGCAGTGCCGCGACCCGGGAGCGCAGGCTCGTCGCGAAGTCCACTTCGCCGCGCATCGCCGCCTCGGTCGCCGCCTGAACCTCGGCGCGACGGCCTGCTTCGTCGGCGAGGAGTTCGATCACCTCGTTGCGGATGAGGGTGGAATCAGCATCGAGGACGACGAGGAATCGCGCAGCGGTCACCCGTCGAGCCTAGCGACCGCCCGGACCGCCTGAGCGCCGCATGACGCGTCAGCGTTCGATGAAGACGCCCTTGCCCACGACGGTGATGCCGGACTCGGTGACGGTGAAGCCACGGGCCAGGTCGCGCTCACGGTCGACCCCGACCGTCGCGCCATCGGCCAGGACGACGTTCTTGTCGAGGATGGCGCGGTGGATGCGCGCACCCTGCCCGACCTGCACGTGATCGAACACGACCGAGTCCGTGATGGTCGATCCGCCCCCCGCCAGAGTCCATGGACCGACCACGCTGCGTTCCAGGTGCGTGCCCGACAGCACCGATCCGAGGGAGACGATCGAGTCGATCGCGTTGCCGATGCGACCGACGGAGTCCCTGACGAACTTCGCCGGCGGAGAGTTCACCGCCTGCGAGTGGATCGGCCATTCCATGTTGTACAGGTTGAAGATCGGTAGCGTCGAGATGAGGTCCCTGTGCGCATCGAAGAAGGAGTCGATGGTTCCCACGTCTCGCCAGTACGAGCGGTCGCGCGGCGAGGACCCCGGAACCTCGTTCTGCTTCATGTCGTAGTAGCCCGCTTCGCCGCGCTCGACGAAGTACGGGACGATGTCGCCGCCCATGTCGTGACCTGACACGGGCGACTCCCCGTCGGCTTCGACGGCGGCGATCAGTGCATCAGCGTCGAAGATGTAGTTGCCCATCGAGGCGAGCACCTCGTTCGGCGAATCCTCGAGCCCTGCGATGTCGGTCGGCTTCTCCAGGAACTGCTTGATCCGGCCCGACTCCGCGTCGGCATCGATCACGCCGAACTGCGACGCGAGCGCGAGCGGCTGGCGGATCCCCGCGACCGTGGCCTTGGCGCCCGACTCGATGTGCGCCTCGAGCATCTGCCGGAAGTCCATCCGGTAGACGTGATCCGCACCGATCACGACGACGATGTCGGGCTTCTCGTCGTTGATGAGGTTCATGCTCTGCAGGATCGCGTCGGCGGAGCCGGAGAACCATCGCTTGCCGAGGCGCTGCTGAGCGGGCACCGAGGCGACGTACGAGTCGAGGAGAGCCGACATGCGCCAGGTCTGGGAGATGTGCCGGTCGAGGCTGTGCGACTTGTACTGCGTCAGCACGACGATCTGTCGGAGGCCCGAGTTGATGAGGTTGGAGATGGCGAAGTCGATGAGCCGGTACTGTCCGCCGAACGGCACTGCGGGTTTCGCTCTATCGCCCGTGAGGGGCATGAGGCGCTTGCCCTCGCCGCCGGCGAGGATGATCCCGAAGACCTTCTTTGGAGCGGACATGGCTCCACCATAGATGCCATCCTCCTCGCTGTACTAGCGTTCAGACATGCGAGTTGAAATGATCACGAAGGAGTACCCGCCGGAGGTCTACGGTGGTGCCGGCGTGCACGTCGCCGAGCTCGTGACAGCGCTCCGACGGCACCTCGACGTCCAGGTCCGCGCGTTCGGGTCACCGCGCGATGAGGCGGGTACCTTCGCCTATCGCACGCCGACGGAACTCGCCGGAGCCAACGCCGCGTTGCAGACGCTCGGCACGGATCTGGAGATCGTGTCGGCCATCGCCGACGCCGACATCGTGCACAGTCACACCTGGTACGCGAACTTCGCCGGTCACCTCGCCTCACAGCTGCACGGCATCCCTCACGTCCTGACGGCGCACAGCCTCGAGCCCCTTCGGCCGTGGAAGGCCGAGCAGCTGGGCGGTGGCTATGCGGTGTCGAGCGGGATCGAGCGACTGGCGTACGAGAACGCGTCCGCCGTGATCGCGGTGAGCGCCGGGATGCGCGCCGACATCCTGCGCAGCTACCCGCAGGTGGACCCGGCGAGGGTGCGGGTGATCCACAACGGGATCGACGTCGACCGGTGGCGTCCGGTGCACGACGAAGCCTTCCTGCGATCGATCGGGATGGACGCCGCTCGTCCGTCCGTCGTCTTCGTCGGCCGCATCACGAGGCAGAAGGGGCTGCCGTATCTGCTGCAGGCGGCGCGGCTCCTCCCTCCCGAGGTGCAGCTCGTCCTCTGCGCGGGTGCTCCGGACACTCCGGAGATCATGGCCGAGGTCCAGGAGGGTGTGCGCCTGCTCCAGCAGGAGCGGGACGGCGTCATCTGGGTGGAGCGCATGCTTCCCCGCGACGAGCTCTCGGCGATCCTCACGGCCGCGACGACGTTCGTCTGCCCTTCCATCTACGAGCCGCTGGGGATCGTGAACCTCGAGGCGATGGCCTGTGGTGCGGCGGTCGTCGGGACGGCGACCGGCGGTATCCCCGAGGTCGTTGCCGACGGCGTGACCGGTCGCCTCGTGCCGATCGAGCAGGCGCAGGACGGAACGGGCACGCCGGTCGACCCGGAGCGCTATGTGGCCGACCTCGCAGCCGTGCTCACCGAGGTCGCGATGGACCCGGACCGCGCACGTACGTACGGCGAGGCCGGGCGCGAGAGGGCGCGCAACGAGTTCAGCTGGGCGGCGATCGCCGAGACGACGCGCGCGCTCTACGCGGAGCTGACCGCCTGAGCCGATAGGCTGGGGGGCATGCCGAGCGCTCTGGAATTCACCGACGTCGTCGTGCGCCGTGAGGGGCGCAACATCATCGATCACGTGGACTGGCGGGTCGACGACGACCAGCGATGGGTGATCCTGGGCCCGAACGGTGCGGGCAAGACGACCCTGCTCCAGCTGGCCGACACGCTCATGCATCCGACGGCCGGAACGGTGACCGTGCTGGGGGAGACCCTCGGCAGGACCGACGTGTTCGAGGTGCGACCGCGCATCGGCTTCGCGTCGTCGGCGATGGCCAAGCGCGTGCCGCGAGACGAGACCGTGCTCAACACCGTGCTCACCGCCGCATACTCCGTGCTCGGTCGCTGGAACGAGAACTACGAGGACATCGACGAGCGTCGCGCGCTCCGCGTCCTCGGTGACTGGCGTCTCGACCACCTCGCCGACCGGACGTTCGGTACGCTCAGCGACGGCGAGCAGAAGCGGGTCCAGATCGCGCGTGCCGTGATGACCGACCCCGAGCTCCTGCTGCTCGACGAGCCGACGGCTTCCCTCGACCTCGGCTCCCGTGAGGAGCTCCTCGCGCTCCTCAGCGGATACGCGTCGTCTCCGACCACGCCAGCCATGCTTATGGTGACGCACCACGTCGAGGAGATCCCGGTAGGGTTCACCCACGTGATGCTGATCCGTGACGGCTCCGTCGTCGCGGCGGGCCCGATCGCCGACACGCTCACAGCGGAGACGCTCACCGACACGTTCGGGATGCCGATCGTGCTCAGCAGCGACGACGGACGCTACGCCGCGCGCGCGGCGTCCTGATCAGGGTCTGATAGAATCGATCCTTGGTGCTCTCTGCACCGCAGACTTCCCTCGTCCCTGGCACAATCCAGGGCAGCAACTAAGGAATCCCATGAAGACTGACATTCACCCCGAGTACAAGGCTGTCGTGTTCCGCGACCTGGGTTCGGGCGAGACGTTCCTCACCCGTTCGACCGTCTCGAGCGACAAGACCATCGAGCTCGACGGCGTGGAGTACCCCGTCATCGACGTCGAGATCTCCTCGGCTTCGCACCCGTTCTACACGGGAAAGCAGCGCATCATGGACTCGGCCGGCCGCGTCGAGAAGTTCAACCAGCGCTTCAAGGGCTTCGGCGGCTCGTCCAAGTAACGACTGCCGCACGGAAGGCCCCATGCTCCTCGGAGCGTGGGGCCTTCTTCGTACTCAGATGCTCGTGCTCAGAAGTCGATGACGATAAGGCCGTCGTCGATAGAGCTCGGAGGTTCGCCCGGAGAGGGCGCGGGGGCTGTGCGCTGTGTCTGGCGATCGCGCTCCTGTGCCGCCTCGTGCGCGGTGGGAGACCAAACGCTGTCGAACACGCCGACGAGGCCGCCGTTCGCGACACGCTCGTACTTCTTCTCCACCGGCTTGCGCGAGAACGTGTGCATCATTCCGAAGATCAGCAGGGCAGGACCCACGGCGAGGATGAAGACCACCGTCGTCCACGCCATCGCATCCTTCACGAGGACAGGATAGGCAGGTCGGCGAGAAAGGACATCCTCCTCTCGGCGGATGCCGTCAGCGGATGCGTCGGCCGTGGGCGAGGTCGATCAGGCGGGAGAGCACGGGCCCGGAACGCAGGCCGTTGTGCTCATGCTCGCTCGTCTGCCAGAGCTGTACCCCGGGCAGGAGCTTCGCCGTCTCGATGGAGAACTCGTACGGCACGTAGACATCGTTGACGTAGACCGCGGCCGCGCCGGTGGCGCCCGACGCGACGATCGCTGAGGCGTCGTAGATCTGCGGCCACTCGAATTCTGCGAGCTCGAGGGCGACATCACGCCACGGCTGGAAGGCCGGCACCGACTCGGTCCACTCGCGGCGGATGTGCTCGCCGGTGAACAGCGTCGGGTCGTCGCGGAAGTCCGTAGGCTCGGTGCGCTCGGCCGACCACCGAGTGGCGTGACCGTCGGCGTAGCTCGACTCGTGGAAGGTGAAGTACAGCGGGTTGCGGCCGTCATAGGGCATCGCGTGCATCAGGTCGTATCGGAAGGCGTTGGAGGCGGGATCGCGCTCCAGGAGCGACCAGACGGTCTGCCATCCGTCGTCGGTGCCGAGTGCGGATCCCATCGACCGCAGGCGCGAGCGTGAGACGACCTCTCCGTCGGGGAGGACGATGTCGCCCGCGTCCGCGAGATCGACGAGCCTTCGCATCGCGTCGCGGTGCTCGGGGAAACGGCGGTAGTAGCGTTCGGAGGCATCCCGCATCTTGTCGTAGCAGAGAGCGTAGACATCGTCGGGGTGACGCCCCACCGCGCTGAGCCCGCCGGTGATGAAGACGTCGTCGAGGGATCCGGCATCGGTGGAGAGATACGCGAGGGTCGTGAAGCCACCGAAGGACTGTCCGAGCACGCTCCAGGTGGTGGCTCCCAGGTGCTCGCGCAGAGCCTCGCAGTCGCGCACGATCGCGTCGGCTCGCAGATGGGTCAGATGCTCGGCGACCGCTGCCGAACCGCGTTCGAGGTCGAGATCGCCGACCGGGGTCGAACGTCCGGTGCCTCTCTGGTCGAGAAGCACCAGACGGTAGTGGGCGAGCGCTTCGTCGAGCCAGGCAGGCGACGTCGAGGAGTGGAAGGGGCGCGGCGCTTCGTGGCCGGGTCCGCCCTGCAGGAACACCAGGTAGGGAAGGGCCTCACCGCCCTCGCGAGCGACCACGCGCGCAAAGACGTCGATGGTTCGATGGTCCGTGGGGTCGCCCCACACCAGCGGGACCGTGAGAGTGTGCTCTTCGACGGTGAGGTCCTGCAGCTTGCGCACGATGGTGCTCATGTTCACATCACATTCCCGATGTAGGAGTACTTGACGAAGACCTCCGAGGCGATGCCCGACTCCTCGAGCACACCCTGCACAGCGGTCATCATGTAGTTGGAATCCCAGCCCATGTAGAGGAAGTGCCCCTCGCCGAGCTCATCCCACTGACCCTTCCAGGCCATGTCCTGATAGATGGGCCCTCCGTGTGCGGCACAGTAGGCGAGGGCTGCGTCTCTCGTGTCGGTCCAGGCGCGGCGGAAGACCCGGTTGAAGAGGTACTTCACGTCCGGCACCTCCCAGCGCTCGCCTCGATACTCGACGTAGTCGAATTCCCGCTCCCATCCGGTCGGCCACCCGCGGCGGCGCACGGCATCCAGGATCGGGGTCAGTCCGTCGTCGTCGATCTCGGGGAGGGCGGGTCGCGCCCAGATGCGGATCAGGTCGGAGGTGAGCGCGACGGTGCGGCGTGTGATCGCTGCGGTGTTCCACGAGTCGACGTCGGCCAGCTCTCGCGTCGCCGGCACCGCGCTGCGTGCGTACGCGTCCGAGCGCTTGACAGGGAACGAGGCGCCGAACACGCGCTCAGCGAGGTGCTCCTCGAGCAGGGTGAGGTTGCCGAGGGTCGGGGCGAGCGCGCGATGGCTGTTCTGCTCGTCCTCGGAGTACTCGCTCCACTGGCGCGTACCGTCGCCGGACCACGCGTCGCCCGGCACGGTCGGGACGATGTGCTCGATGTCGTAGGCGTCGAGGTCTTCCACGCCTTCCAACCGTCCGAGCACGTAGGCAGGGTGGGGGAGTTCGCTGTACTTCAGCACCGCGCTCACCCGCTCGTCCGACGGGGTGATGCGAGCGAACGCCCGCGCGAGCGCATCCCTACCGTCACGGCGGGCCCGGCACAGTCTCGCGACGAGTCGTTCGGCCGGCAGGTTCACCAGCGCACGGCGCAGGTACAGGGCTTGCAGCCACTCCAGGGTCTCGATGAACTCGTCGCGGTCGATGACCCCGCGGACGTGGTCGCTGTACGCGCTCATCACGAGAGGGTACGAGGAACGACCGAAGGTGTTGACGTGACGCAGCTGCTGCGCGATCTCGGGGTCCTGCTCCTGCGACGGGTCGAGCAGGATGCCGTAGATCTCCGCGTAGTGTCGCCACTGCGCCGCGTGGGCCTGCAGGTGGGCGACGTCGACGCGGGGGAACGAGTGCCGGAAGGCGCTGTAGACCCCGTGCTCCCCGTTCGCGGCGACCTCGCGGCCGGTGATGAACACGAGGTAGTGCCGCCAGAAGGCGCCGATCGCCTCACCGGTGTGCCGTTCGATCGGCAGCCAGAAACGTGTCTCGACGTCGATCTGCTCGGCGTGACTGAGTCCCATGAGGATGTAGTTGTGGATGAGCTCGTGGTCACGCAGCGGTTCGCCTGTCGAGTTCAGGCTCTCGAAGATCTGCTGGGCGTTGGCGCGAGCGCCGAGGGTGATCGACACATGCTCGAGCTTCTGCAGCCCTCGCCAGATGGTGGGTACCTCGTCGACATGGATCTGACTGCGGAAGAAGGCGTAGTTGTCGTCGAAGCGGGACTCGCGATCGGCATCGCCGCGTCGATCCAACACGACCGATTCGTACAGGTCAGCCCAGGCGTCGTGCGGGCGCAGCTTCGTGCGACCGGGGGAGTCGGAGCGGACGAGCACGCGTTCGAGATCGGCCGCCAGTGAGGGGTCGGTGTCGCGGATGGAGTGATGCAGCGCAGCGACGAGCAGCATCAGCGTGGTGATGCGCTGCTGGCCGTCGATGAGGATGAGGTCGGCATCGGAGGAGACGTTGTCCTGCGCGGAGAGGATCGAACCGATGAAGTGACGGTGGGCGTCGTCTTCGCCTGCCACAGCGCGGATGTCGGAGAGCAGCCGCTCGCAGCCGCCGATGTCCCATCGGTACTGCCGCTGATACACGGGGACCACGATGGTGGTGCCGCCCGCCGCGAGCCACTCGATCGTGTTGACTGCTGTCGCCTCGACGTTGGTCGCGGTGCTCATCCTGGTGTCTCGTCCTCCCGTTGCGACGGGTGCCGAGGCCTGGCCGGGCGCCCCGATCAGTCTATTCGGTTATGCACGGTCGACCTCCGAGGGGCTCGCGGGGGACGCTGTTAGGCTTGCCTTATCAGGGCCTGTTAAAACGTGCTGGCCCCCGATGAAAGGAACATGACTCGATCATGGGATACATCAAGTCCGCTGCGCTCGAGGAAAAGGGATTCGTCGTCCTCGACAGCTACAACCAGGAGCTCGACCCCAAGGAGTGGCTCGACATCAAGTACAACGACTGGAAGTCGTCGGGCGACACCCGCTTCGCACCTCTCGCCAGCGCCTTCGGCGACATCGAGTGCAACGGGTTCTGGAACCACAAGCCGCCGCGCACCGACAAGGACGGCGTCTGGATCGACTCCCAGACCGAGAAGGCCCCGAACCTGACGCGTCGCGCTCAGGAGCCGGGTGCGAACGTTGGTCGGTGCCGCGTCATCGAGCTGCAGCCGACGCCCTACGGTGACTGCCTCTACAACCTCCACCAGGACGACAACAACCGCCTCAACCCCGATGGCACCGGCTGGGTCGTCCGTGGCTTCTTCAACCTCACGGACGACAAGGACAGCTACTTCGTCCTGCGTGAGAACCGCACCGACCCGAGCATCGAGTACCGTATCGCCCTCCCGGCCGGCGCTCAGCTCATCGTGGACACGCAGCGCCTGTGGCACGCGGCCACCCACAACGGCACCGAGCCCCGCTACTGCCTCATCACGTCGTGGACCTCGGGCCCCGAGCTCGACGCCTACATCGAGAAGTACCACGGCACCGACGACGTGCCCAACTACGAGGTCGACCAGGAGACGCTCGAGTTCGGGTATGCCGAGCAGGCCCGCAAGGATGCTGCTCGCGCGGCCTACTACGCCGCGAAGGGCCAGCAGGTCAAGCAGGCCATGAGCGAGGCGTGAGCATCTCCACGGTGGGTCGCTGAGCCCGTCGAAGCGCCCGAGGGCCCCGGTCTACGGACCGGGGCCCTCGTCGTGGAACCACATGCTTGTGATTTGCGGGGATCTCGGCGAGAATGGGCGCACAACCGCATATTCTCGCCACTTCGTGGTTCAGGTCGTTGGGGAAGACGCACCTGATGAAACGGAGAGATCATGGCGACGGCTTACGCACGCGGAGTGGTGTTCATCCACTCTGCGCCTCGCGCGCTCTGCCCGCACCTCGAATGGGCGGTGGGTCGCGCTATCGGGCGTGCGGTGAACTTCGACTGGACCGAGCAGCCCGTGCTCGAGGGTGCCCGACGGGCGGAGTTCTACTGGGACGGCCCCGTCGGTACCGGCGCGGCTCTCGCGACCTCCATCCGTGGGTGGGAGCACCTTCGCTTCGAGGTGACCGAGGACCCCACGCCGCGCAGCGACGGCGGCCGGTGGCTGCATACGCCCGACCTCGGTATCCACTATGCCCAGACCGACGCAGCCGGCAACATCGTGGTCGGCGAGGACCGCATCCGCTACGCGATGGAGATCGCGGCAGGGAGTGCCGTCGAGTTGCAGCGCGAACTCGACATCGCCCTGGGGTCGGCGTGGGATGAGGAACTGGAGCCCTTCCGTCATGCCAGCGACGACGCCAGAGTCGTCTGGCTCCATAAGGTCGGCTAGCCCGGCGCCACAGACCGGAACGGGGGAGGCGTGAGTATCGGATGCCGGTGAGTGATCCCGGACGCTGAGAAGACGTATCCCCGCTCCGCACGACGAGGACCCCGCCCCGGAAACGAGGCGGGGTCCTCGTCGTCCGTGTCAGATGACGGCCGCGTGCTGCAACGCACCGGACGCGGACGGGCTCCCGCCGCGCACGTCGTCCCAGGCCAGGGACAACCGCCGCATCGCCTCCGACATGCGCTCGGGGGGCAGCGTGATGGGGATGCGCAGTCGGCGTTCGAGCACTCCGCCCGTCGTGAAGCGGGGGCCGGGAGGAAGGACGAGCTGCCTTTCGCGGGCGGCGAGAGAGAGCGCGGTCGACAGCGGTGCGCCGATGTCGACCCAGGCTGAGAGTCCGCCGGGCGTATGTGGCATCCGGAACCCGGGGATGGCGGCCACCCCTTCCTCGACGGCGCTGCGTCCGGCGTGCAGACGTCGACGGACATGCGCTGTGAGCGCCGACATGTCGGCGAGGAGTTCGACGGCGATGCACTGTTCGAGCAGGGCCGTGCCGAGTTCGAAGGAGGGGCGCACGGCGAGCAGCCGCGCGATGACGGAGCACTCCGCACGGATCCAGCCGATGCGCATCCCGCCCCAGGCGATCTTCGACATCGATCCGACGGTGATCACATTGGGCCCGCCCGCGGCCATCGGAGTCGGTGACCATCCCCGGTCGATGTCGAGTTCGGTGGTCGTCTCGTCGACGATGAGGTGGGTACCCACGTTGCGGGCTGTGGTCGTGATCCGCGACCGCTCGTCATCGGGAAGCGTCGCTCCGGTCGGGTTGTGGAAGTCGGGGATGAGGTATGCGACATGCGGCCGGGCGCTGAGCAGCGTCTCGTTCAGGTGCCTGGCATCCCACCCGTCGGCATCCACGGGCGTCGGAACAAGCCGGTACCCGTGGCGGTGCAGGGCCTCCAGTGCGTGAGGGAAAGTCGGCTGCTCCACCAGCGCCTTCTCTCCGCGACGCCCGATCGCCGCGAGGATCAGATTGATCGCATTGAGCGCTCCGGAGGTGATGATGATCTCGTCGGCCGACGTCGGCGCGCCCCGATCGCGGAAGCGCTGAGCGACCGCCTCGCGCAGCTCGGGGAGTCCGCGGAGCGAGTACCCGCTGGTGCCGCGCAGCGCCGCGAGACGCGGCAGCGACCGCACGGTCGCGTCGTACAACCCCGGCGTCGAGTCCATCGACGCGATGGAGAGGTCGATCGACTCGTCGTCGGCCTCGGCTCCAGGAGCAGTATGTCCATTCGGGAGGGTGACGCGCGTGCTTCCCCCGTGCAGGCGCGAGACGTAGCCGTCCGATTCCAAGATGCCGTACGCGCGAGTGATCGTGGAGCGAGAACGGCGCAGCTCGAGCGCAAGGGCGCGCTCACTCGGGAGACGCTCGCCGACGGTGAGGCGGCCGTCGAGGATCAGCGCCCTGATCTGGTCTGCGAGCGCCGATGCCGTGGCGCCGGCGACGTTGTGCACCCCGAGCTGTTCGACGAGACGTGATCCCATATGTCCAGCATGACGCAAAGTGGACTGATCTACGCAGGCCACTTTGCGGTGAGTGGTATCGCTTCGGATGGGGGGACAGGGGCCAGAGTGGAGGGATGATCCTCCGTTCCGTGCTCCTCCCCGTGACCGCCACCAGTCGGCGTGACCTCATCGAGCGGTTCGTGCAGCTGCTCGTCGGTCTGTTCCTCTACGGCGTCGCGCTCGGGTTCATGGTGCGCGGTGGCATCGGAGTGGCACCGTGGGACGTGCTGGCACTCGGTCTCGCGGAGCAGACCGGGCTCGGATACGGCGTCATGACCGTGCTGGTCTCGATCGTCGTCCTCCTGCTCTGGATCCCGTTGCGCCAACGCGTGGGGCTGGGCACCGTGTTGAATGCCCTGCTCGTCGGTCCGAGTGCGGACCTCGCGCTCGCCCTGATCCCGCAGCCGTCCTCGGTATGGATCGGCGCTCCGATGTTCGTCTTCGGGCTGCTGCTGCTGGCCTTCGCGACCGGCCTCTACATCGCTGCCGACTTCGGCCCGGGCCCTCGTGACGGCCTGATGACGGGACTCGTTCGGCGAACAGGCTGGGCGGTATGGCTGGTGCGCACGTTGATCGAGGGGAGCGTGCTGCTCGTCGGCTTCCTCCTCGGAGGCCCCGTCGGAGTAGGAACCGTCCTCTTCGCCTTCGGCGTCGGTCCGTTGATCGGTTGGTTCCTCCCGCGCATCACCCGGATGCGCGAGACCCGTTCGCGAAAGCTCGGGAGCCTCCGCTCCGCCTGACGGCTCCGTGCGCATCTGCATGACCTGTGCACACGGGCATGACCGAGTACGGGTGGATACTCATGCATCCGTGTGATCCTCATGCATACGCGAAGAGCGGCCCTCGGAATCCCGAGGGCCGCTCTTCGCGTGCGTGGCGTATCAGTCGGCGCTGGCGAGAACGAGGACCGCGTTGTGTCCGCCGAAGCCGAAGGAGTTGCTGATCGCGATCTGCGGGCCGTCGCCGAGAGGCGTGGCTTCGCCCGAGAGACGGAACGGGACCGCGGGGTCCGGCTCCGTCATGTTGATCGTCGGAGGTGCGACGCGGTCGCGCAGGGCGAGGAGCGAGAAGATCGCCTCGAGCGCGCCGGTGCCGCCCAGCAGATGTCCGGTCGAAGCCTTCGTCGCGGAGACCGGGATCTCGTCGATCCGCTCGCCGAAGACCTTCTTGAGCGCGACGTACTCGTTCGGGTCGCCCACCGGCGTCGACGTCGCGTGCGCGTTGATGTGCGTGACCTGGTCGGCGGTGACGCCGGCCTCGTCGAGGGCCTGGGTCACGGCTCGTGCCGCACCGTTCCCCTCGGGGTCGTTCCCGGTGATGTGGTAGGCGTCGGCTGTGACTCCGCCGCCGAGCACATACCCGTAGATCTTGGCCCCGCGTGCCTTCGCGTGTTCCTCGGTCTCGAGGATGAGTGCGGCGGCGCCCTCACCCATGACGAACCCGTCGCGGTCGATCGCGCCGGGGCGGGAGGCATGGGCCGGATCGTCGTTCCGGCGGGACAGCGCCTGCGCGGAGGCGAAGGAGGCCATCGTGATGGGGTGGATCGCCGACTCGGTGCCACCGGCGATCACGACGTCCGCGAGGCCATCCTGCAGGTGGTGGAGAGCGTGGATGATCGACTCGGTGCTGGAGGCGCAGGCGCTGACCACGGTCTGCGCGTAGGCACGTGCATGGAACTGCAGCGACAGGTTGCCCGCAGCGGCGTTCGGCATGAGCATCGGGACCGTGAGCGGCATCACCCGACGGGGACCCTTCTCGCGCAGGGTGTCCCATGCGTCGAGAAGCGTCCAGAGGCCGCCGATCCCGGTGGCGAAGTCGACGCCGAGCCGTTCGGGAGCCACCTCGGGGGAACCTGCGTCCTCCCAGGCTTCGCGCGCCGCGATCAACGCGAACTGCGACGAGGGGTCGAGGCGCTTGGCCTCATGCCGGGGGAGGACCTCTTCCGGGCGGACGATCGCCTCGGCGGCGAACGTGACGGGCAGCTCGTACTGCTGCACCCAGTCGTGTTCGAGCGTGCGGGTGCCGGACATGCCGGCAAGCAGGTTCGTCCAGTTCTCCGGGGCCGTGCCGCCGATGGCGGAGGTGGCGCCGATGCCGGTGACGACGATGCGCTTGGTCATGGGGTGTGGTTCCTTGTCGAAACGAAGTCGAACGGGTGAGAGGGCAGGTCGGAGGATGCCACTCCCCGCGAGGTGCGGGGGTGGCATCCTGCCGGGATTACTCCTGGCCCGCGACGATGAAGTTGACGGCGTCGCCGACGGTCTTGAGGTTCTTGACCTCGTCGTCGGGGATGGTGACGCCGAACTTCTCCTCGGCGTTGACGACGATCGTCATCATCGAGATGGAGTCGATGTCGAGGTCGTCCGTGAACGACTTCTCGAGGGCGACCTCGGAAGCGTTGATGCCGGTCTCGTCGGTGATGAGCTCTGCGAGGCCAGCGAGGACCTCGTCGTTGGTGAAAGCCATGTGGTCTTCCTCTTTCTTGCGGGTTGTTTTCGGAACCGTGGAACAGTCTAGGGAAAGTCAGCGCATTCTCAGGGAAGGACGACGACCTGTGCGGCGAACACGAGTCCCGCACCGAATCCGATCTGCAGCGCGAGTCCACCGGAAAGCTCGGGGTGCTCGGCCATCAGACGGTGGCTGGCCAGGGGGATGGACGCAGCCGAGGTGTTGCCCGTGGTCTCGATGTCGCGCGCGATGACCGTGGTCTCCGGCAGCTTCAGCTGCTTGGCGAACTCGTCGATGATCCGCATGTTGGCCTGGTGGGGGATGAAGGCGGCGATGTCGGCCGGCTCCACACCCGCCTTGTCCAGTGCCTCGCGCGCGACCTTCGCCATCTCCCAGACCGCCCAGCGGAAGACGGTGGGACCTTCCTGGCGCAGGGTCGGCCATGGAACCACGCCGTCGCGGAAGTCGGTGAGGGTGCCGTTCATTCCCACGGCGTCGGCCTTGGAACCGTCGGATCCCCAGACGGCGGGGGCGATGCCGGGCGTGTCGCTCGGACCGATCAGTGCGGCGCCCGCCCCGTCGCCGAGGAGGAACGAGATGCTGCGGTCGGTCGGGTCGACGACGTCGGAGAGCTTCTCTGTACCGATGACCAGCGCGTAGCGGGCGGCCCCGGCCTTGATCAGCGCATCGGCCTGGGCGATCGCGTAGGCGTATCCAGCGCAGGCGGCGTTGATGTCGTACGCGGCAGCGGGATTCGCTCCGACGCGGTCGGCGACGATCGCCGAGACCGAGGGGGTCTGCTTCGGGTTGCTGATCGTCGCCACGATCACCAGGTCGACCTGATCTGCCGGAACACCCGACCTCTCGATCGCCTCGGCAGCCGCGGCGGTGGCCAGGTCGATCGCGTCCGTGCCCTTGTCGGCGCGAGCGCGCGTCACGATGCCGGTGCGCTGACGGATCCACTCGTCGCTGGAGTCGATCGGGCCGATCAGGTCCTCGTTGGGCACGGCGTTCTCACCGCGGGCGGCGCCGTACGAGTAGATGCGCGTGTACGCGGGACCCGTGAGCTGGGCGAGGGTGACGCTCATGCGGCTTCTCCGTTCAGCAGCGCGACTGCTGCATCGAGGTCTTCAGGGGTCTTCACGGCGACGGTGGGGACACCACGGAGGCCGCGCTTGGCGAGACCCACCAGAGCGCCGGCCGGTGCCAGTTCGATCACACCGGTGACGCCGGCTTCGGCGAACGACTGCATGCAGAGGTCCCATCGCACCGGCGACGACACCTGGTCGACGAGGAAGCTCAGCGCCTGCGGGCCGTCCGTGACGGCAGAGCCGTCGCGGTTGGTCCACAGGGTGATGTCGGGATCTGCCGGCGTGACGTCGGCGACGGCGTCACGGAGGGCTGTGACGGCGGAAGCCATGTACCGCGTGTGGAATGCTCCGGCGACCTGCAGCGGGACCACGCGGGTGCCCTTGAGCGGCTCCTCCGCGAGTGCGGCGAGTGCGGGAAGGGCGCCGGCGACGACGATCTGGCCGCCGCCGTTGTAGTTGGCGGGCGAGAGGTCGAGTTCGGTGAGGCGCGCGAGGAGAGCGTCTTCGTCGCCTCCGAGCACGGCGCTCATACCCGTCTGCTCCTGCGCCGCGGCATCAGCCATCGCCCGCCCGCGGATGCCCACGAGGCGCATACCGGTGTCGGCATCGATCACGTTGCTGCCGACGAGCGCGGCGATCTCACCGACCGAGTGACCGGCGATCCCGTCGGCGCGGCGTCCGGCTCGCTGCGTCAGTGCGTCACCGGCGATCAGCGACGCGGCGACGATCAGGGGCTGCGCGACGCGCGTGTCCCGGATCGTGTCGGCGTCCGACACCGTCCCGTGCTCGATCAGGTCGACCCCCGCGGCGTCCGAGTACACGGCGAGGCGGTCTGCCACTCCGTCGAGCTCGAGCCAGGGGGCGAGGAAACCGGGGGTCTGCGAGCCCTGTCCAGGGCATACGACGACAATCACCCACCCAGTCTGCCAACGATCGGGGCGAAGCGGTGGATGATCCATCACAAGATTCCGAAAAACCCTTGTGTGTGGCGTACAGAAAGCCGACTCAGCGCGGAGGGCGGCGAAGCGGTGCGCGTCGACGGACCTGGTCTGCGGCGCCGATCGAGCCGAGGATCAGCGCGGTCTGCAGGATGAGGGCCTCGCGGGGACCGGTGGCATCCCAGCCGATCACCTCGCTGACGCGCTTGAGGCGGTATCGCACGGTGTTGGGATGCACGAAGAGCTCGCGTGCCGTGGCCTCGAGGGAGCGCCCGTTGTCGAGGTAGCTCCACAGCGTGGTGACCAGGTCGGTCGAGTGGGCCTGCAACGGGCGGAAGATGCGTTCGATGAGGGTCTGCTTGGCGAGCGGGTCGCCGGCGAGGGCGCGCTCGGGCAGCAGGTCGTCGGCTTCGACCGGGCGGGGAGCACCGCGCCATGCACGGGCGACCGCGAAACCGGCGAGAGCGGCACGGGCGCTCTGGCTCGCATCGACGAGTGCGGCGACCTCCGGTCCGAGCACGACATAGCCAGGACCGAACGAGGGCTCGAGGCGGGAGGCGATCTCCCGGAACCCGAGCTCTTCCTCTTCGCCGTCCTGCCCCTCGACGCGGGCGCGCCCCAGGACCAGCACGAGCCGGGAACCCTGCACACCGATGAGCACGTCGACCGCGAGCTTGCGTGCGGTGCGACGAACCAGGTCGACGTCGAACTGCGCGGGCGTGGTGCCCACGAGCACGGCCACCTCGCCATGACCATGCCATCCGAGTGCGGCGATCCGGCTCGGCAGCTCTTCGTCGGCTTCGCCGGTGAGGATCGAATCGACGACGAGGGCCTCCAGCCGGGCATCCCAGAGTCCGCGGGCCTCGGCGGCTCTGGCATACACATCAGCGGCGGCGAAGGCCACATCGCGGGAGTAGAGGAGGATCGCCTCCCGCAGATCGTCGCCTCGTCCGGCGACGCGTTCCTCCGTGACCTCGACCGTCACGCGGATGAGCTGCAGAGTCTGCTGGAGGCTCACGCTGCGCAACAGCTCGCGCGGGGCTGCCGCGAAGATGTCGGCGGCGATCCACGGCGTGGAGGTGGGGTCTTCATACCACTGGATGAACGAGGTGATGCCCGCCTGGGCCACCAGCCCGACCGCGGAGCGGCGGGCTGGTGGCATGTCGGCGTACCACGGGAGGGTGTCCTCCAGGCGTTTGATCGTCACCGAAGCGATGTCACCGGAGATCCGGCGCAGCCAGGTGAGTGTCGCGGCCTTGTCCATGCCGGAGGGAGAAGAACCTGTCACCGAGGGCTCAGCTTTCGCCGCCCGCGTTGCCGCTGGTCCCGGCGTTCACATCGTGCAGGCGGTACTTCTCGATCGCCTGGGCCGCGAGCGAACGGTCGACCTTGCCGTCCTCGGCGAGCGACTGCAGCGTGCGGACCACGATGGACGGGCCGTCGATCTTGAAGAAGCGCCGTGCGGCGGCACGGGTGTCGGAGAAGCCGAAGCCGTCGGCACCGAGAGTGGCGAAGCGGTTCGGGACCCACGGACGGATCTGGTCCTGCACGGCGTGCATGAAGTCGCTGACCGCGACGACCGGTCCCTCGGCACCCTGGAGCTTCTGAGTGAGGTACGCGGTGCGCGGCTCGGCCTCGGGGTGCAGGAAGTTGTGCTCGTCGGCGGCGAGGCCGTCGCGGCGCAGCTCGGTCCACGAGGTGACCGACCAGACATCGGCGATCACGCCCCAATCCTTCTTCAGCAGCTCCTGCGCTTCGAGGGCCCAGGGGAGTCCGACGCCGGATGCGAACAGCTGTGCGCGGTGTCCCTCGCCCTCGCCGACGGAGACGCGGTGGATACCGCGGACGATGCCGTCGACGTCGACATCCTCCGGCTCGGCCGGCATCACGAGAGGCTCGTTGTAGAGCGTGATGTAGTACATCACGTTCGGGTCCTCGTGCTGGCCGCCGTACATCCGCTCGAGACCGGAGCGCACGATGTGCGCGATCTCGTAGCCGTAGGCCGGGTCGTACGAGATCGTCGCCGGGTTGGTGGCGGCGAGCAGGTGCGAGTGGCCGTCGGCGTGCTGGAGTCCCTCACCCGTGAGGGTGGTGCGACCGGCCGTGGCGCCCATGATGAACCCGCGGGCCATCTGGTCGCCGGCTGCCCACTGGGCGTCGCCCGTGCGCTGGAATCCGAACATCGAGTAGAAGATGTAGACCGGGATCAGCGGCTCGCCGTGCGTGGCATAGGACGTGCCCGCCGCGGTGAAGGCGGCGAGGGCGCCGGCCTCGTTGATGCCGACGTGCACGATCTGGCCCTGCGGGCTCTCCTTGTAGGCGAGGAGGAGCTCACGGTCGACCGAGGTGTAGTGCTGGCCGTTCGGGTTGTAGATCTTCGCCGACGGGAAGTAGGCGTCCATGCCGAACGTGCGCGCTTCGTCGGGGATGATCGGCACGATGCGGTGACCGAACTCCTTGGAGCGCAGCAGGTCCTTCAGCAGGCGGACGAACGCCATGGTCGTGGCGATCTCCTGCGTGCCGGAGCCCTTCTTGGGCAAGGCATATGCCGAGTCGTCCGGGAGGGAGAGCCCGACGTGGGTCGAGCGGCGCTCCGGGAGGAACCCGCCGAGCGCGTTGCGGCGCTCGAGCATGTACTGGATCGTCTCGTCCTGAGGCCCCGGGTTGTAGTACGGGGGCAGGTACGGGTTCTCTTCCAGCTGCGCATCCGTGATCGGGATGTGCATGGCGTCGCGGAACGTCTTGAGGTTGTCCAGCGTCATCTTCTTCATCTGGTGGGTCGCGTTGCGGCCCTCGAAGTGCGGTCCGAGGCCGTAGCCCTTGACGGTCTTCGCGAGGATGACGGTGGGCTTGCCCTTGTGCTCGGTCGCGGCCTTGAACGCGGCGTAGACCTTGCGGTAGTCGTGGCCACCGCGCTTGAGGTTCCAGATGTCGTCGTCGGAGTAGTCCTTGACGAGGGCCGCGGCCCGCTCGTCGCGGCCGAAGAAGTGCTCACGGATGTATGCGCCGGACTCGGCCTTGTACGTCTGGTAGTCGCCGTCGGGGGTGACGTTCATGAGGTTGAGCAGCGCACCCTCGGTGTCGCGGGCGAGCAGGTCGTCCCACTCGCGGCCCCAGACCACCTTGATGACGTTCCAGCCCGCGCCGCGGAAGAACGACTCGAGCTCCTGCACGATCTTGCCGTTGCCGCGCACGGGGCCGTCGAGGCGCTGCAGGTTGCAGTTGACGATGAAGGTGAGGTTGTCCAGTCCCTCGTTGGCTGCGACCTGCAGCTGTCCGCGGCTCTCGACCTCGTCCATCTCGCCGTCGCCCAGGAACGCCCAGACGTGCGACTGGGACGTGTCCTTGATGCCGCGGTTCTCGAGGTACTTGTTCGACATCGCCTGGTAGATGGCGTTGATCGGACCGAGGCCCATCGACACCGTCGGGAACTGCCAGTACTCCGGCATCAGGCGCGGGTGCGGGTAGGACGGGATGCCGTTCGGCGCGTGCGACTTCTCCTGGCGGAAGCCGTCGAGCTGGTCCTCGGTGAGGCGCCCCTCGAGGAAGGATCGGGCGTAGGTGCCGGGTGAGGCGTGGCCCTGGATGAAGATCTGGTCGGCGCCACCGGGGTGGTCGGCGCCCTTGAAGAAGTGGTTGAAGCCCACTTCATACAGCGCCGCGGAGGACGCGTACGTCGAGATGTGACCACCGACCCCGATGCCGGGGCGCTGGGCGCGGTGCACCGTGATGGCCGCGTTCCAGCGGATCCAGGCGCGGTACCGGCGCTCGACCTCCTCGTCGCCAGGGAACTCGGGCTCGTTCTCCGGCGCGATGGTGTTGATGTAGTCGGTGGTCGGGACCATCGGCACGCCCAGGTGCAGCTCCTTGGAGCGCTTGAGGAGGCTGAGCATGATCTCGCGGCCACGTCCGTGGCCCTTGGCGTCAACCAGCTCATCGAGCGACTGCTGCCATTCGCCCGTCTCTTCCGGGTCGCTGTCCTGGGGACCCTGGGAGTACGGATCCTGGTCGTGCACGGTCACGGGGGAACCTTTCGTCAAGCTGGCAGGTCATGCCAAGGAAACGGGAAGCGACACGGGCAGCCTTGTCAGCTGTGCACAACGCGCGCCGGGTTCAGCCTATCCCTCTTCCACGACACGGGTGCGCATCGTCCGCCCGATAGACTGGGCACACCAGGGCCTTTAGCTCAGCTGGTAGAGCGCCACGTTTACACCGTGGATGTCGTCGGTTCGATCCCGGCAGGGCCCACCTCCACCGAGACGGCTCACCCCGCCGCGAGCACTAACGAGGCTTCGCAGCGATCACCGATTTCGGGATGTGCCCGGCGGCGAGCACCGCCGCCGCAATCGCGATCCAAGGGTTCTGGAGCCACGCGGCACCGGCGAGGAACACGCCGACCGGTAGCAGCGCCATCGGAACGGGAACTCCGACGACCGGGGCGAACAGCGACGACAGCCGTCTGCCCGACACGAGGTAACGCACCCAGAGGGCCCAGTACGCCACGACGAGGATCGCCGCGGGGATCGCCCACCACCAGAGCGGGCGATGGCCCACCGTGATCACCGGCACCGTCACGCAGAGTGCCTGCCCTGAACGTTCGAGGACCTCGGCGACCTTCGGCACGGCGACGCGCTCCATCGCCGGTCGAGGAGGGAACCACACCAGCAGCAGGTTGGGGGCGAACACGGCGAGACTCAACGCGAGCCCGAGCACCGAGAAACCCATGATCGCGACCTTATCGGGCGGATGCGGGGTCCGTTGCCCTTCGGCTTCCCGCCGACTCCCTGGCGGTCGCCTCGCTGCGGATCTAGGCTCCCGACATGGGACTTCTGACCTTCAGCCTCAACATCACCCTGGACGGCTGCGTCGACCATGAGGAGGGGATCGCCGATGACGAGACCCACGCCTACTTCACGCGATTACTGGAGGATTCCGGCGCCGTGCTCTGGGGTCGCACGACCTACGAGATGATGGAGGACGCCTGGCCCGCGGTCGCTCGCGGCGAGGTGGAGGCCCCGCCGGCGCTGCGCGAGTGGGCGCTCGCTCTCGAGGTCAAACCCAAGTACGTGGTGTCCTCCACGCGGGATGAGTTCCCCTGGACGAACACCCATCGGATAGCCGGGGACCTGCGAGAGGGCGTGCAGCGTCTCAAAGACGACACGCCGGAGGGTGTTCTCCTCGGAAGCGGCGCCCTCGCCGCCGAACTCGACAGGCTCGATCTGATCGACGAGTACCGGTTCCTCATCCACCCCCGGATCGCGGGGCACGGTCCGACCCTGTTCCGGGATCGATCGTCCGACACGCGGAAGCTCGAACTGGTCTCGGCGGAGCCGCTGCGCAACGGAGCGATCGTGACGCACTACAGGCGCGCCGAGTGATCCGGCCCGGTGCATACCGCGTCGCGGTCGCCGAGGCAAGGCCCGAGGGGCGGGCGCAGCGCGGCGCGTACGCTGTACCGCACGGCAGGACTCCAGAATCGACAGCGGGGAGCTTTCACACATGGCGGGACGCATCGTCATCAGCGGGGCCTCTGGCCTGATCGGTTCCGCGTTGGCCGCTTCGCTGCGCACCGACGGTATCGAGGTCACCACCCTGGTGCGTCGTGCGCCGCGATCCGAGGATGAGGCGCAGTGGGCGCCGGGCGAGAGCGCGCTCGACCCTGATGTCGTGGCAGGCGCCGACGCCGTGGTCGCGCTCGGGGGTGCCAGCGTCGGACGACTTCCGTGGACGCGCGGCTATCGTCGTCAGCTGGTCGACTCGCGTCTGCAGGCCACGCGCACCCTGACGACCGCCCTCCGTGCGCTGCGGTCCGATGCTCCGGTTCTCGTCTCGGCGTCCGCGGTCGGCTACTACGGTTCCGCCCCCGGCGAGATCCTCACGGAGGACTCCGCTGCAGGGCAGACGTTCCTGGCGGATCTGACGGTGCGGTGGGAGGCCGAAGCCCGACGCGCGGAGGACCACACCAGGGTCGCGCTACTGCGTACCGCTCCCGTCATCCATCGGCGAGGAGTGCTCAAACCGCTCATCCAGCTGACCCGGTTCGGTGTCTCGGGCCCGCTCGGTCAGGGCACGCAGATCTGGCCCTGGATCTCACTCGACGACGAGGTGCGTGCGATCCGTCACATCCTCGACGCGAAGATCTCGGGGCCGGTCAACCTCACGGGGCCCACTCCCGCGTCTGCGAACGACATCGGGCGCGCTCTCGCCGAGCGGATGCACCGGCCGTTCTGGCTCCCCGCCCCCGCCTGGGCGCTCCGGATCGCACTCGGCGATGCCGCCGACTCTCTCCTGCTTCCGGATGCGGATGTGCGTCCGCAGGTGCTGGAGCTGTCCGGCTTCCGATTCACACATCCGACCGCCGCCGACGCTGTGGCCGCCGCGCTCTGACCGTTCTGGGGCATTCTTCCGGCGACAGCCCTCCCGCATCGACACGTTCCACTGCGAGACTGAGCGCATGGAGATCATCGAGAACTCGAAGCTCACGGTCGTCGGCGCGGGAAGTGTGGGGTCTAGTGTCGCCTATGCGGCACTGATCAGGGGTTCCGCGCGGCATGTCGCGCTCTACGACATCGCGACCGAGAAGGTCGAGGCCGAGGTGCTCGACCTCGCTCACGGCACGCAGTTCACCGGCTCGAGCGACATCATCGGCGGCAGCGACATCTCCGTCGCCGCAGGTTCGCACGTCGTCGTGATCACGGCCGGCGCGAAGCAGAAGCCAGGCCAGACCCGCATCGAGCTCGCCGAGGTCAACGCAGGCATCATCCGCGGCATGATGCCGGATCTGCTGGAGGTCGCCCCGAACGCGATCTACGTGATCGTCACGAATCCCTGCGACGTGCTGACGGTCATCGCGCAGGAGGAGACCGGGCTTCCGCCCGAGCGCATCTTCGCCTCGGGAACCGTGCTCGACACCTCGAGGCTGCGCTGGAAGCTCGGACAGCGCGCCGGTGTCTCGACGGCGAGCGTCCATGCGCACATCATCGGCGAGCACGGCGACACCGAGTTCCCGCTCTGGTCCCGTGCGACGATCGGCACGGTGCCGATCCTGGAGTGGGAGACTCCGGGGCACCCGCGATTCACCCTCGATGAGCTGCAGGAGATCGCCGTGGACGTGCGTGACGCCGCGTACAAGGTGATCCTGGGCAAGGGCGCGACCAACTACGCGATCGGCCTGTCGAGTGCGCGCATCGTCGAGGCGATCCTGAGTGACGAGCACGCCGTGATGCCGGTGAGTACCGTGCTGCGTGATTTCCACGGTATCGACGGTGTCGCACTCTCGGTGCCGTCGATCGTGAGCGCGACGGGGGCGGTGCCGATCCGGAACACATCGTTCTCCGACGGGGAGCTGGCCCTGTTGCGCCAGTCCGCCGACGCCCTCACGGCTGCGGCGGCATCCCTGCGTCCGTGAACGGGGGGTCGGTGCGAAGCCGACACCCCGCTGCGCATCACCGGCCGTGCGGGTCCGTGCGGTTCAGCGTGGCGACGACCTGATCGTAATCACCTCGGGCCTCGCCGTAGCGGAGGAACTTCACCCGCTCGACCTGGATCTCGGCGGCGTCGGGCTGGGCCTCGATCAAGGCCATGACCTCGTCGATGAACTCGTCGAGCGGCATCGCCGACGCGTTGTCCTCGTGGCCCGGCATGAGCGCCGTGCGCACAGCGGGAGGCTCGAGCTCGAGCACCGACACGCTGCTCCCCTCGAACTGCAGGCGCAGGGACTCGCTGAGCATATGGATCGCGGCCTTGCTGGCGTTGTAGGTGGGTGTCACCCGGAGCGGGGCGAACGCGAGTCCGGACGAGACGGTCATGATCGTCGCGTCGGCCTGGGCGCGGAGGTGCTCGACGAAAGCGGCGATGAGTCGGATGGGGCCGAGGATGTTGGTGACGACCGTCTCCTCCGCGGCGGAGAGGAATCCCGAGGGCGTGCTCCAGTCCTCGGCCCGCATGACGCCCGCCATCGTGATGAGCACATTGAGACCGGGGTGCGCGGCGAGCACCTCGGCCGCCGCTGCTTCGATGCTGCTCGCATCCGTCGTGTCGACCCGCACGGTGTGGATGTCGGGGTGCTCGCCGGCGATCGTCGCGAGACGGTCCTCGCGGCGCCCTCCGACGATCACTGTGTTTCCCCGTTCCCGCAGCCGCAACGCGAGAGCGAGACCGATGCCGCTCGTGGCGCCGGGGATGAAGATGGTGTTTCCGCTGATGTTCATATCCCCACCGTCGTCCTCCTATGGCAGCCGCTCCAGAGAGCGGTCATCCAGGGACGGGCGATCCCTGGAACGCGAGCCGGCAGCGGGGGATACTTCTGGGGTGGACCGCGATGCACTGGCCGAATTCCTCCTCCGTCGACGCGGGGCGCTGAGCCCGGCCGACGTCGGACTCGCGGCAGGACCGCGGCGTCGCACCGCGGGTCTGCGCCGAGAAGAGGTCGCGCAGCTGGCGACGATGTCGACGGACTACTACACGCGACTGGAACAACGACGAGGGCCTCAGCCGAGTGTCCAGATCCTCACCGCCCTGGCCCGGGCCCTGCGGCTGACCGAAGACGAGCGGGATTATCTCTTCCGGCTCTGCGGACACAGCGCCCCCGATCGTGCCCGGCTCGCGGAGTACGTGCGCCCGGGCATCCTCCGCGTGCTCGACCGGCTGCACGACACCCCCGCGTTCGTCGTCTCGGTGCTCGACGAAGTGCTCGTGCAGAACGACGCATCCCGTCCGCTGATCGGCGACGCGACCACTCTCACCGGACTCGACCGGAGCGGCATCTACCGCTGGTTCGCCTACCCCGATACCGAACGGCTGCGCTACCGGGAAACCGACCATCCGCGACAGGCCCGTGCGCTCGTGGGCTCGCTGCGTGCCGCATACGGGGTGATGGGTGCTCGATCGAGGGCGGGTGACATCGTCGCGGAGCTGACGGTGCGCAGCTCGGAGTTCGTGGAGTTGTGGGACGCGCACGAGGTGAGTCGACGATTCGAGCAGCACAAGGTGATGGTGCATCCCGAGCTGGGTGAGATCGAGGTCGACTGTCAGGCGCTGTTCACCGAGGACGAGTCGCAGGCGCTCATCGTGCTCACGGCAGCGCCGGGGAGCGAATCCGCGAGCAAGCTCGAGTTCCTGCGAGTCCTCGGCACGCAGAACGTCTGACCAGCGGTCGTCAGGACTCCTCGTGGGTCCGGGGATCGGCGTCGAACAGGCGCCCGTCCGGGCGACCGAGCGCGGTGATCGCGGCCACCTCCGCGTCGTCCAACACGATCTCCGCGGCGGCGAGGTTCGTCACCTGGTGCTCGAGTGACGAGGCCTTCGGGATGGAGACCGTGCCACGGGCCACGTGCCATGCGAGCACCGTCTGCGCGGTGGTGATACCCCGGGACGATGCGATCTCGTTGACCACGGGTTCGTCGAAGAGCTCCTTCGCACGCCCCAACGGGCTCCACGCTTCGGTGAGGATGCCGCGTTCGCGGTGGTAGGCCAGCTGCTCGTCCTGCGGGAAGTACGGATGCACTTCGATCTGGTTGACCACGGGCCTGACCCCGGTCTCCCGCTCGATGCGCTCCAGGTGCTCCGGGAGGAAGTTGGAGACGCCGATCTGGCGGACGACGCCTCTGGCCTGCGCGTCGACGAGCGCGGCCCACGCCTGGACGTACTCGTCCTGGTCGGGGTTGGGCCAGTGGATGAGGTGCAGGTCGGTCACGTCGAGTCCGAGGCGGGAGCGGCTCTCCTCGATGCTGGTGCGCGCCTTCGCCGAGGGGTGGTGCCGTCCGGGGAGCTTCGTGGTGACGATCACGTCCGAACGTGCCACCCCGGAAGCTGCGACCCCACGGCCCACCGAGCCCTCGTTCTCGTAGTTGAACGCGGTGTCGACGAGCCGGTAGCCGGCACCGATGCCGGCGCTGACCGATTCGGCCCCGGCATCGCCGTTCAGGGCATACGTGCCCAAGCCGATCGCGGGGAGGGCGAACCCGTTGTGAGCGGTGAACGAGGGGACGACGGGCTGAGTGGTCACGGTGCTCCTTCTGGCCTTTCCCCCGAGCGTACGCTGAGGGGATGACATCGGAGGCGGAGATGGCGTCGGATGACGTCATGATCGACGAGCTCGAGCGGTGCCCCTGCTCATCCGGCGACGTGTACGGCCGTTGCTGCCGTCCGCTCCTCGACGGAGCCACGGCGCCGACGGCCGAACGCCTGATGCGTTCGCGCTACACCGCGTTCTCTCTGCGAGACGAGGCGCATCTCCTGCGCACGTGGCATCCGACGACGAGACCGGGGACGATCGAGTTCGAACCGGATCTGCGGTGGCGGCGGCTGCTCGTGATCGATCGCGAGGCCGGGGGCCCGTTCGACCGCGAGGGCATCGTGGAGTTCGAGGCGTTCTGGCAGCAGCGCGCCACGAGAGGCTCGCTCCATGAGCGCAGCCGCTTCGTGCGCGAGGACCGGCACTGGTACTACGTCGACGGCGACGTGCACTGATGGGCGGATGTCGCGACAGCGGCTAGATTTGAGAGCGTGAACGCCAGCCCCGAGAACCAGCGCACCCTGCTCGACATCGCCGACCTCGACCGGCGCATCGCGCAGGCCGAGCGTGCCAAGACCAAGCCGAGCCAGGCGGAGCGGATCACCGAGCTCGTGGCGATCCGTCAGGACCAGCTCCGCGAGCTGACAGCACTCGCGGGTACCAGAGACGACGTGCGCACCGAGCTGAAGCGGCTGGAGTCGGATGTCGCCGTCGTCGAGGCACGCCGGAACCGCGACGCCGAACGCCTGGCCGCATCGACGAATCCGAAGGACGCGCAGGCACTCGAGCACGAGCTCGGCAGCCTCGCCCGCCGACAGAGTGACCTCGAAGATGCCGAGCTCGACGTGATGGGCCGTCTCGAAGAGGCAGAGGCCGCCGTCGCCGCGCAGCAGGCGCTCCTCGACACGACGACCGCCGAGGGGTCGGCGCTCACCGCGCAGGCGAAGGCGGACGTCGCAGCAGCCACCGACCTCGGCGCACAGCTCGCCCGCGATCGTGCGGCCGTCGCGGAGACCGTGTCGCCTGCCTTGCTGGCGGAGTACGACCGCCGCGCGAAGAACAGCGCAGGTGCCGCCCTGTTGACCCGCGGTACCTGCGAGGGGTGCCGCATCCTGCTCCCCAGCACGGATCTGAACGACATCAGGCGAGCGGCGGATGACCTCGTGGTGTCCTGCCCCGAATGTGGGTGCATCCTGGTGCGCACCGAGGAGTCCGGGCTCGCATGAGTCGCGCCTGCGCGCGTCGGCGATGACGGCGCCGGCGGCGGGGGTCGAACGCCGCATCGCACTCGTCTCCGTCGGAGCGCAGGAGTACGTCGCGATCGAGCTCGATCGGAACGACGAGGAGCTGGATCGCACGTCCTTGCGTGTTGCTGAGCTCCCGGAATGGGTGCGCTCCGTCGAGGACTCCGATGCCCCGCGGTGGGTCATGCGCAGCGCCGCCGAGACCTACGCGTTCCTGCTCGAGCACGGCGTTCGGATCACCCGCAGTCACGATCTGGTGCTGTGCCACGCCATCCTGCGCGACACGTCGTCGGTGCGGAGCCCGCTCCCGGCCTCGCCGGAGTGGGAGCGGCGAGAGCCGACGGCAGCGGTGCCCTCGCTGTTCGACGTGTTCGACGACGTGAGCGGTGACGATGCGATCACGACCGCACTCGATCAGTACCGCGCACAGCGGAGGGTGATGGCCGCTGCACAGGACGGACGCCTCACCCTCCTGTGCGCTGCGGAGTCGGCAGGCGGACTCATCGCAGAGGAGATGCGGGTCGCGGGGTTGCCCTGGGATGAAGGCGTGCACGATGCCATCCTGACCGACACCCTCGGCACCCGTCCTGCCGCCGGGGGAGCACCGAGTCGCATGGTCGAGCTGGGCGATCGGGTGCGCGCGCTCCTCGGCGATCCCTCGCTCCACCTCGACAGCCAGCAGAAGCTGCTCAGGGCGCTGCATCGCGTCGGGGTCCAGGTGGAGTCGACGAGTCGATGGGAGCTCGCCCAGCACGAGCATCCGGTCGTGGAGCCCCTCCTCGCCTACAAGAAGCTCTCCCGCTTGCTCAGCGCCAACGGATGGGCATGGTTGGCGGAGTGGGTGCATGAGGGTCGGTTCCGTCCGGTCTACATCCCGGGCGGTGTCGTAACCGGTCGCTGGGCGTCGGCCGGTGGAGGGGCTCTTCAGCTTCCGCGGAGCCTGCGCCCCGCTGTCCGCGCCGACCCGGGGTGGACCCTGGTCGTGGCAGACGTCGCGCAGCTCGAGCCGCGGATGCTCGCCGCGATGGCCTCCGACGAAGCGATGGCCCGCGCGGCGCGGGGGAGCGACCTCTATGCAGGCGTCGTGGCGTCCGGAGCCGTCTCCACCCGCGAGGAGGCGAAGTACGCGGTTCTCGGAGCGATGTACGGCGCCACGACCGGAGACAGCGGCCGGCTGGTCCCGCGGCTGCGCAAGGTGTACCCGAAGGCGATGGCGCTCGTGGATGCCGCGGCGCGCACGGGGGAGGACGGGGGAATCGTCTCGACCTGGCTCGGGCGGTCATCGCCTCGTCCGTCGACGGAGTGGATGCGGCTGCAGGCGGACGCGACCGGTGCGGATGCCGACCCCGCGGTCGTCGCGCTCGCACGGCGGCGTGGACGCGATTGGGGCCGGTTCACCAGGAACTTCGTGGTGCAGGGCACTGCTGCCGAGTGGTCGTTGATCTGGCTCGCGGAGATCCGGCATCGCCTGCAGCAGATCCCTGAGGTGTTCGCCGAGGCGGCGGCGTCCGGTCCGTTCGCGCGCTCTGCGCACCTGGCGTTCTTCCTGCACGACGAGGTGATCCTCCACGTTCCCCTGGAACACGCGGAGGAGGCTGCCGAGGCGGTGCGCGAGGCCGCGGCCACGGCCACGACGAGGCTCTTCGGCTCGTTTCCCATCGACGTGCCCCTCGACCTGCGCATCGCGGAGTCCGCGGAGAAGTAGCCGCCGGTCGTGTGCCCAGGAGAACGTAGACTGGAAAGGCGAATGGGTCGACTGGACGGCCGCGTTACGGGCAACCGTACCGAGGAACGTCCGGGCTCCTCAGGGCAGGACGGTGGGTAACGCCCACCCGGAGCAATCCGCGAGAAAGTGCCACAGAGAGCAGACCGCCCCGCAAGGGGTAAGGGTGAAAGGGTGGTGTAAGAGACCACCGGGGGTCATGGTGACATGGCCCGCCAGGTAAACCTCGTCCGGAGCAAGGTCAGACAGAGGATGTTGACGCGGCTCGCCGAGTCCTCGGGTAGACCGCTAGAGTGCCACGGCAACGTGTCGCCGAGAGAGATGGCCGTCGAAGGGGCGAAGAACCCCGGAACAGAACCCGGCGTACAGGTCGGCCCATTCGCCTCACACGCACGAAGGCCCCGATGACTGGAGAGTCGTCGGGGCCTTCGTGCGGATCCGGGTGGCTGAGCCTGTCGAAGGTCAGTCCCCGGCGAGCGACGCCGCGCCGATGATGCCGGAGTTGTTGCGGTGGATCGCCGGGACGATCGGGGTCTTCAGGTCGAGCAGCGGGAGGAAGTCTCCGGCGTTCTTCGACACGCCGCCGCCGACGACGAACAGGTCGGGGCTGAACAGGAACTCGATGTGCGAGTAGAACGCCTGCAGACGCTCGGCCCACTCGGCCCACGAGAGGTTCTCGCGCTCCCGTGCCGACGTCGCAGCGTAGGTCTCGACCGACTCGTATTCGCCGAAGTTGAGGTGACCGAGCTCGGTGTTCGGAAGGAGCACGCCGTCGTAGAGGAAGGCCGATCCGATGCCGGTGCCGAGCGTCGTGAGGAGCGTGAAGCCGCGCACGTCCCTGGCCGCTCCGTGGCGGGCTTCGGCGACACCGGCGGCGTCGGCGTCGTTCACGAACACGATGTTGCGACCGAGACCGTCCCGGAAGAACCGCTCGGCGTCGAAGTCGATCCACTCCTTGGAGACATTGGCGGCGGAGAGGGTCTTGCCGCGCTTGACGATCGCCGGGAATGCGACGCCGAGCGGCAGGGTCGAGTCGTGCACGTCGAGGGTCTTCAGCACTGTCTGCACGGCATTGAGCACGTCCTGGGGCGATGCGCCCTCGGGGGTCGGTACCCGTACCCGGTCGGACGCCATGATTCCGTGCTCGAGGTCGACGATTCCTGCTTTGATACCCGTGCCGCCGATGTCGACGCCGATCGCTTTTGCCATGGGCGATAGCTTAGCGACCGCGGTGCACGCCAGTAGGATCGATGACATCACGTGAAGAAGGGGCAGACATGTCTGACGGCGACCACAAGTACTGGTACAACTCCACGACCGGCGAGATCGAGTTCGGGATGATCTCGCCCTCCATCGACCGCATCGGTCCGTTCGACACCGAGGCCGAGGCCCGTCGTGCTCCCGAGGTCGTCAAGGAGCGTTCGCGCGCCTGGGCCGAGGAAGAGGCCGTCGAGCAGGGCTGGGACGTCAAGGGCTCCCAGAACACGGGCGACGCAAAGGGCCAGGGCGCAGAGTAGCCATGGACAAGCAGAGGGACTTCGTCCTCCGGACCATCGAGGAGCGCGGCGTCAAGTTCGTGCGACTGTGGTTCACCGACGTGATCGGCACTCTCAAATCGGTGGCCATCGCGCCGGCCGAGGTCGAGGGTGCTTTCGCGGAGGGAATCGGGTTCGACGGTTCGGCGATCGAGGGGCTGACACGCACCTACGAGTCCGACCTGCTCGCCCAGCCCGATCCGACGACGTTCCAGACGCTGCCCTGGCGCGGCGAGATCGACCCGACCGCGCGCATGTTCTGCGACCTGACGACTCCCGACGGCCAGCCCGCCGTCGCCGATCCCCGTCACGTGCTCAAGCGCACGCTCGCGAAGGCCGCTGACGCCGGGTTCACGTTCTACACGCACCCCGAGATCGAGTTCTACCTGCTCAAGTCCTCGTCGTTCGGGCCGGAGGGGCCCGTGCCCGTCGACTCGGCGGGCTACTTCGACAACGTGCCCGGCGGCACCGCGCACGATTTCCGTCGCCGTTCGGTCCGGATGCTGGAAGACCTCGGCATCTCGGTCGAGTTCAGTCACCACGAGGGCGGACCCGGTCAGAACGAGATCGACCTCCGCTACGCGGACGCCCTCACCACGGCCGACAACATCATGACCTTCCGGACGGTGATCAAGGAGGTGGCGATCGAGCAGGGCGTCTATGCGACGTTCATGCCGAAGCCGCTCAGCGACCAGCCCGGAAGCGGGATGCACACGCACATGTCACTGTTCGAGGGCGACCAGAACGCCTTCTACGAAGAGGGCGCGAAGTATCAGCTGTCGAAGACGGGCCGGCACTTCATCGCGGGCCTCCTGCGTCACGCGAACGAGATCTCCGCGGTTACCAACCAGTTCGTCAACTCGTACAAGCGGCTCTGGGGCGGCGACGAGGCACCGAGCTTCGTCACCTGGGGTCACGCGAACCGTTCCGCACTCGTCCGCGTGCCGATGTACAAGCCGAACAAGAGCCAGTCGTCCCGCGTGGAGTACCGCGGCATCGATTCCGCGTCGAACCCCTACCTCGCCTACGCGCTCCTGCTCGCAGCCGGGCTCAAGGGCATCGAGGAGGGATACGATCTGCCGCCGGAGGCCGAGAACAACGTGTGGTCGCTGAGCGACGCCGAGCGGCGAGCTCTCGGTTACGAGGCGCTGCCGGCGAGTCTCGACCACGCCCTGGAGTACATGGAGGCGTCCGAGCTCGTCGCGGAGACTCTGGGCGAACAGGTCTTCAACTACGTGCTGCTCAACAAGCGCAAGGAATGGGAGGCCTACCGCGGTCAGGTCACCCCGTTCGAGCTGAAGAGCAACCTCGAGCTGCTCTGACCCGCCCGATGGCGCGTCCTGACGATTCGGTCTCCCTCTCCGCCCTCGCCAGGCTCGGCTTCTCCGAGCTGAGCGAGGCCGCGGCAGGCCTCGCTGAGCTGGCGGAGATTCTCGATCAGCCGCGGACGGTGCTGCTCGAGGCTGCCGATGCCGCGGATCCCGATGCCGCCGTCCGCGGGCTGCTCCGCGTGGCGCGTCGGGATGAGTCGTCATTGCGCGGGCTCCTCGTCGACGAGGAGACCCGCCGCGGTGTCTGGCGGGTCTTCGGCGCCTCGGAGGGACTCGCCGAGTTCTTCCTCCGTCACCCGGACCAGCTGAGCGTCCTGGAAGCACCCCGCGATGCTCTGCCATCGGCCGAGGAGCTCCAGGAGCGGCTGCTGGCCTCAGTCGGTGCGTGCGACGGGTTCGCGCAGTCGGGTGGGGACGACGCGGTCGTCGCGCTCAGAGTCGCCTACCGACGAAATCTCGCTGCCATCGCCGCGTTCGACCTCTCGCGCACGGCACCGGAGATGGCAGTAGGCCCCGTGTCGGCAGCGCTGGCCGACCTCGCGGGTGCTGCCCTGGAGGCGTCGCTCGCGGTGGCGCGGACCCGGGTGCAGGAGTCGATGGGGCGGGATGAGGTGGCGGCGACCCGTCTCGCCATCATCGGAATGGGAAAAGCCGGTGCTCGGGAGTTGAACTACGTCAGCGACGTCGACGTGATCTTCGTGGGCGGCAGCAGCGACGAAGAGGTCGTCACGGAGGCGCGTGCCATCGATATCGCGACCAGGCTCGGGCGCGAGACCATGCGGAACCTCGACGCGATCGAGGTGGAACCGCCGCTCTGGGAGGTCGATGCCGCGCTGCGTCCCGAGGGCAAGCAAGGTGCTCTGGTCCGCTCGCTCGCATCCCATCTCGCGTACTACGACCGCTGGGCCAAGAGCTGGGAGTTCCAGGCTCTGCTCAAGGCGCGTCCCCTCGCCGGAGATGCGGAACTCGGGGCGGAGTACATCGCCGCGGTGCAGCCGAAGATCTGGTCCAGTGCCGCGCGGCAGGACTTCGTCGAGAGCGTGCAGCGCATGCGGGAGCGCGTGATGGAGCACATCGACCCGGACGACGCTCCGTATCAGCTGAAGCTCGGGGCGGGTGGGCTTCGCGACATCGAGTTCACCGTGCAGCTGCTGCAGCTCGTCCACGGACTCACCGACGAGTCGCTGCGCACGCGCGGGACCCTCGAGAGCCTCGATGCGCTCGTCGAGGGCGGTTACATCGGGCGGGTCGATGCGGCGGCGTTCGCCGAGGACTACCGCCTGCTCCGGCTCATGGAGCATCGCCTCCAGCTGAGAGAGCTCAGCCGCACGCATCTGATGCCTCGGACTCCGGCAGGCTTGCGGATCCTGGCGAGGGGCACACGCCTCGCGGAGAGCGGTGACAGTGTGTGGGCCCGCTGGGAGAGCGTTCGGCGTGAGGTGCGCGAGATCCATACGCGCCTGTTCTACCGTCCACTGCTGAGCGCTGTCGCCGGTCTGCCGGAAGAGGAGCGGACCCTCTCCGCCGCTCAGGCGCACGACCGCCTGGCAGCCATCGGCTTCCGGGATCCGGCGGGCGCACTCCGCCACATCGGTGCGCTCACGAGCGGGCTCAGCCGCAAGGCGACCATCCAGCGACACCTGATGCCCATCATGGTGCGGTGGTTCGCCGACGGAAGCGATCCTGACTACGCGCTCCTCGCCTTCCGCCGCATCAGCGAGCGTCTCGGAGACACCCCGTGGTTCCTCAGGATGCTGCGCGATTCGTCGGGGGCGGCGGAGAGCCTCACCCGCCTGCTGTCATCCTCCCGGTACATCGGCGAGCTCCTGGAGTGGATCCCGGAATCCGTGGCCTGGCTGGACAACGCTGGGCGGCTGCGCCCGCGCGGGGCCGCAGCCCTCGACGAAGAGGCCAGAGCGATCCAGACGCGCCATGAGACGATCGGCGATGCGCTGCGGGCCGTCAGGGCGCTGCGGAGGAGAGAGCTCCTGCGCACGGCCATGGGGGCGGTGCTCGATGTCCTCACGATCGAAGAGGTCGCCACCGCACTCACGGAGATCACCGAGGCGACGATCCAGGCCGCTCTCCGCGCGGTGATGCGCGAAGTCGTCCCGGTCGATGACGAGGCGCTCGACTTCGCCGTCATCGCGATGGGGCGCTTCGGCGGTGCCGAGCTGGGGTTCGGATCCGACGCCGACATCCTGTACGTCTACGACGCGAACGGTGTCGATCCCCAGCGCGCGCAGAAGCTCGCGACGCAGATCGTGGCCGGCCTCCGCGAGCACCTGACCGATCACCGGCTGCCGCTCGACCTCGATGCCGATCTGAGGCCGGAGGGGCGGAACGGTCCGATCGTCCGCTCCATCGAGGCGTACGCGGAGTACTACCGCCGCTGGTCGCTGTCGTGGGAGGCCCAGGCGCTGCTCCGGGCGCGCGGATTGGCGGGAAGCGCGAAGCTGATCGCCCGGTTCACGGCGCTTGCCGACACGATCCGCTACCCGGAGTCCATCGACCTCCAGGGCACCCGCGAGATCAAGCGCATCAAAGCGCGGGTCGAGGGGGAACGGCTGCCGCAGGGTGCTGATCCCCGTCGCCACCTGAAGCTCGGCCCCGGCTCGCTGAGCGATGTGGAGTGGCTGGTCCAACTCCTCCAGCTGCAGCATGCGCACGGTGTTCCCGGGCTGCGCACGACCTCGACGCTCGGTGCGCTCGAAGCCGCCGTCGCGGCCGATCTGGTCGCAGAGGAGGACGCCGCGCGTCTTCGCGCGGCGTGGCTGCTGTCCAGTCGTCTCAGGTCAGCGATCACTCTGCTGACCGGGCAGACCAGCGACGTGCTCCCCGCCGATCGCCGTCAGCTCGATGCGATCGGTCGTCTGCTCGGCTATCCCGATCGCTCCGCCACAGAACTCGAGGAAGACTACCTCGGGGTGACCCGGCGCGCCAGGAAGACCTTCGAGCAGCTCTTCTACGGGTGAGTCGAGAGCGTCGGTTTGCGGTATCGCGTGTCGTGTCCCAAGCTGACGATATGACCAACGCGCGAATCGGCATCGTCTGGAACCCTTCGAAGGTCGAGCAGGAGGTCCTGCAAGCCGCGGTGAGCGAAGTGTTCGACGACGGGTACGACATCCGCTGGTGGGAGACGACCCCCGAGGACCCGGGTCGCGGCATGGCTCGCGAGGCGCGTGAAGACGGCCGCGACATCGTGGTCGCCGTCGGGGGAGACGGCACGGTACGCGCGGTCGCCGAGTCGTTGGCGGGTTCCGAGACGGCGCTCGGGATCGTCCCGCAGGGGACCGGCAACCTCCTCGCGCGGAACCTCGAGGTACCGCTGAACAACGTGAAGGCCGCACTGGAGCGGGTGCGCGACGCCGAGCCCCGTCGCATCGACCTCGGCTGGGTGTCGTACGACGGAACCGAGCACGCGTTCGCCGTGATGGTCGGATTCGGGGTCGACGCCCAGATGCTGGTGGAGACCGACGACGACCTCAAGTCCAAGGCGGGCTGGCTCGCCTATGTCGAGGCCATGGGACGCGCTCTCGCCGGTACCGAGATGACCGACATCACCCTCACGATCGACGGGGAGAAGGCCGTCGCGGTGCGGGGCCACACCATGTTGATCGGCAACTGCGGGATGGTGCAGGGCGGCATCAGACTGCTGCCGGACGCCGTGCTGGACGACGGCAAGCTCGACGTGCTGATGATCAGCGCCGACGGCGCGCTGCAGTGGCTCGATACGCTGCGATCATTCGTGTGGGACAACGGCATCCGTCGCCTGTTCGGCGCGACGGATGAGGCCGTCAGCACCGACTCGGCACGCCACCTCCCGGTGGAGACCATCTCCGTCGAGCTCAAGACACCTCTCGTGTTCGAGATCGACGGCGAGGAGATGGGCGAGGTCTCGGCGTTCGACGTTCGCGTCGAGGCCGGCGCTCTCCTCGTCCGCTGAGGGTGCCCCCGGCAGGAGCCGTGATCAGCGCGCCGATGCCGGCGGGACGATCTTCCTGTCCTGGGCCGGGAACGTCACCTTCTGCACGATGATGATGATGCTCGCAGCGACGGGGATCGCCACGAGGGCTCCCAGGATACCGCCGAGTGCACCGCCGGCGACGGCGGCGATGACGACGAGCGCTCCCGGCACCGCGACGGCCTTGCTCATGATCCGCGGCGAGAGGATGTAGGCCTCGATCTGCATGTAGATCAGGTAGTAGATGATCGCGACGAGCGCCGTCACGGGGGAGACGAAGAGGCAGATCAGAGAGTTGATGATCGACGCCGTCAGCGTTCCCACCAACGGGATCATCGACCCGATGAAGGCGATGAGTGCGAGCAGCGCCGGAACGGGCGCGCCGATGATGGTGAGGAAGATCAGGCTCAGGATGCCGTTGATCAGCGCAAGGCTGGCCTGGCCCATCACATAGCGGCCCACGGCCCCGGAGACGTCCTCGAGGAGGCCGCTGAAGGTGTCCCGCTGGTACGCCGGGACGAAGCGTGCCGCGAGGTGCTTCATGCTGCGCAGCGATGCCATGAAGTACAGCGTCAGGATCAGGACGATGGTGACACCGGTGAAGCCGCCGGCGATACCGGCGCCGACCGCGAAGACGCCGCCGCCGATGTCGAAGAAGTTGTTGGGATCCTTGAAGAACCCGAGGACGCCCTGAACGGCGTCGTCGATGGTGCCGAACTGGCTGCTGACGTCCTCGTACCAGGCGCTGGCCATGAAGTCCTCGACCATCTTCGGCCCGTCCTTGATCAGGTTGCCGACCTGTTCCACGAGGAGCGGGACGATGGCGAGGATGATGCCGGCGAACGCGAGGAGCACAGCAGCGACGACGATGGCTACGGCGGCGGCGCGCGGGAGCTTCTTCTCGATGAACGAGACGATCGGGTCGAGGCCGAGGGCCAGGAAGACCGCCACTCCGATGTAGACGAAGACGGTCGCGAGCTGGCCGATCACTCCGCCGATGGCCAGGGCGACCAGCACCCCGAGGGCGCCCAGCAGGCCGAACATGAACGGGTTGGTCCTCGCATATGCAACGACCGCGTTCGAGGGCTGAGACGGTGCGGCGGCGACCGGCGTGTGTGCGTCGGTGTTCACGATGACTCTTCTACGGCGCATGGTTCCCCCGGTCGATGCTCAGACTCACCAGTTGATCACTCGCGAGTCCACCGGGTCAAGCCGGGAACGGGCACTGGCGCGCCCCCTCGTTCGACGAGAAGATGAGCCATGACCGAACACGCTCCCCACCGCGACGCCCTCGCCGTCACCGCCTACCTGTATGCCTTCCCGCTGGTGTTCAATCTCGGACAGGTTCGACGTTCGGTGCAGAACGGCATCGGCACCATGGCGGCGACCCCTCTCAACGCCATCGCCCACGCCCGCACGCTCGCGAGCGCAGACGACGACTTCGTCTCGATCAACAACGACACGGTGTACTCCTTCGCGCAGATCGATCTGAGCGCTGGTCCCGTACGGCTGCATCTGCCGGACGCGGGGGATCGGTATCACGTGATGCAGTTCGTCGATGCGTGGACGAACAACTTCGCGTACGTGGGCACCCGTGCGACAGGCGGAGGGGCGAAGGACGTGGTCCTGCGGGGACCGTCGACTCGGTCCGAGACGCAGGCCGTCCCCGACGTCATCGAGATCGATGCGCCGACAGATGTCGTCTCGCTCGTCGGTCGCTGGGCCGTCGACGGCGATGCTGATCTTCCGGCCGTTCATGCGCTGCAGGACGCGATGTCGCTGACCGGAGTTGCCGGACAGGGGCTTCCCGACGCCGCGCCGCAGGGATCCGAGGCTCTGGACTTCTGGGAGCAGTTCCGCGTGTGGTCGCGGGCCTTCCCCGGCGCGGCGCGAGACCGTGCGCTCGAGGCCACGCTCGTCGAACTCGGGATCACCGGCGAGGCTCCGGTCGGCGGACTCGGCGAGACCGCCGTGGCCCGTCTCGAGGATGCGTTCGCGGAGGGAAGCGCTGCGCTCGATGCGATCCTTCAGTCCGGATCCGCTCCCGTGATCAACGGCTGGCAGATGACTCTGCATGTGTTCGACTACAACCTCGACTTCTTCCAGATCGGTGCACTGGACGACCCTCAGTGGAAAGCACCCGAGGGGCTTCAGCGCCTGGCTCTGCGAGCAGGATCGGCCAAGGCGGGGCTCTGGGGCAATCACGGCTACGAGGCGGCGTACATCATGACGTACGTCGACGATCGCGGGGAGCAGCTCACCGGGGAGAGGAACTACACCCTCCACCTCGCGCCGCCGCCCCCGGTCGGCGCGTTCTGGTCCGTGACGATGTACTCGTTGCCGGAGTTCTTCCTGGTGGACAACCCGATCGACCGATATTCGCTCGGGGACCGGACGCCGGGAATCGTCTATGGAGACGACGGCTCGCTGACCATCACCATGAGCCATTCCGCACCCGAGGACTCCCTGGCGCGGGCCAACTGGCTGCCGACGCCGTCCGGAGAGTTCCGGCCGATCATCCGCATGTACATCCCGGGGGAGGCGGTGCTGAACGGGACCTACGAGCCCCCGGCGATCGTCCGCACCGCGTGATGTCGTCCGGGATCACGACGAACGCCCGCCAGGAGGACCCTGGCGGGCGTTCGTCGTCGCTTCGAAAGGGCGATCAGACCCCGAAGTACAACTCGTACTCGAACGGGTGCGGACGCTGCGCCATCGGCAGGATCTCGTTCTCGTACTTGTAGGAGATCCAGGTCTCGATGAGCTCCTTGGTGAACACGCCGCCCTCGAGGAGGAACTGGTGGTCGGCAGCCAGGGCGTCCAGCGAGTCGAGCAGCGAGTTCGGGACCTGCGGGATGTCCTTGGCCTCCTCGGGGGGAAGCTCGTAGAGGTCCTTGTCGACCGGCTCGTGCGGCTCGATGCGGTTCTTGATTCCGTCGAGGCCTGCCATGAGCTGCGCGGCGAAGGCGAGGTAGGGGTTGCCCGAAGCATCCGGTGCGCGGAACTCGATGCGCTTCGCCTTCGGGTTCGAGCCCGTGATCGGGATACGGATCGCGGCGGAGCGGTTGCCGGCCGAGTAGACCAGGTTGACGGGAGCCTCGAAGCCCTTGACCAGACGGTGGTAGCTGTTCAGCGTCGGGTTGGTGAAGGCGAGCAGGGCGGGCGCGTGCGCCAGGATGCCGCCGATGTACCAGCGCGCGATGTCGCTGAGCTGGCCGTAGCCGGCCTCGTCGTAGAACAGCGGCTTGCCGTCGTTCCACAGCGACTGGTGCGTGTGCATTCCCGAGCCGTTGTCACCGTAGAGGGGCTTGGGCATGAAGGTCGCGACCTTGCCCCACTCCTCGGCCGTGTTCTTGACGATGTACTTGAACTTCAGGATGTCGTCAGCCGCGTGCACCATGGTGTCGAAGCGGTAGTTGATCTCCTGCTGGCCGCCCGTGCCGACCTCGTGGTGCGAGCGCTCGAGGATGAAACCGGCGTCGATCAGCTTCAAGGTGATGTCGTCACGGAGGTCGGCCGTCTTGTCGACCGGGCTGACCGGGAAGTACCCGCCCTTGTAGGGGGTCTTGTTCCCGAGGTTGCCGCCCTCCTCCTCGCGACCGGTGTTCCAGGCGCCCTCTTCGGAGTCGACGCTGTAGAAGCTGGAGTTCGAGGTGACGTTGTAGCGGACGTCGTCGAAGATGTAGAACTCGGCCTCGGGGGCGAAGAACGCGGTGTCGGCGATGCCGGTCGAGGCCAGGTACTTCTCGGCCTTCTTGGCGACCTGACGCGGGTCCTTGGAGTAGATCTCGCCGGTGCGCGGGTTGTAGATGTCGAAGAGCATGACGAGCGTGCTCGCCTCGCGGAACGGGTCGACGTACGCCGTCGTGACGTCGGGGATGAGCTGCATGTCGGACTCATGGATGCTCGCGAAGCCGCGGATCGAGGAGCCGTCGAACAGCTGACCGTCGGTGAAGAAAGCCTCGTCGACCGTCGATGCAGGAATGTTGAAGTGCTGCTGTACACCCGGGAGGTCGGTGAAACGGATGTCAAGGAACTTGACGTCGTTCTCCTTGATGTAGGTCAGTACCTCGGACGAATCTTTGAACATGTACGACTCCTGTAATGCGGATCGATGGCTTCACGGCCACTCTGCAGAGTACGGACGGGGGATTTCTCTACGGTATCCGCTTTGTTTCGGGCGTGTTACGAGCGTGAGGGCGTCAGCACCTCATTTCACGCTCGGTAGGCTGGGGGAGTGACGGATGCAGTGAACGCGTACCCCGGTGAACGACTCGGACTCCCCGAATCCGGTTCGGGGAGCATCGCCCGTCCCGGCCGCCGGATCGGCGCCCTTCTGATCGATTACACGGCGGCGACGATCATCGCCACCGGATTCCTCGGGTTCAATCAGTTCGCCCTGCCGACGGAAGCGGGTCTGACCCAGTTCGCCCCGATGCTGGTGTTCGCCGTGCTGCAGATCGTCTTCATCCCGACCGCAGGCGGCAGCCCGGGGCACCGCATCCTCGGCATGCGTCTCGCCCGTCTCGACGGGAGCTGGGTCGGGCTGTGGCGCCCGATCGTCCGCACGCTCCTGCTCGTGGTCGTCGTACCCGCCGTGATCTGGGACGCCGACCAGCGCGGTCTGCACGACAAGGCGGTCGGCACGGTTCTCATCCGCACCTGACGGCTCCGCCCGACGGAGTCAGTCGCGGCCGCGGTTGCGCCGACGCGCCTCGCGCGGTGCTCGTCCGCCGAGGAAGGAACGGGCGGGGTCGACGATGTAGCCGCGGCGCAGGGCTTCACGCCCGATGAGCATCCGGAAGCCCATCTCGTCACGGTTGCTCAGCGTGACCTCCGCGAGCACTTCGCGATCCACGAGCCGGATCAGAAGCTCGACCACGAGCCGCTCCTGGGCATGCCCTGACGAGCTCCGCACGGCACGACGGTCGTGGATCGGGCACTCGACCACGACCGCGTCTTCCTGGCTGTCCTGCCAGGGTTTGACCTTGAAACGGACCCAGGGCTCGTCGTCCTGCTCGAACTCCACGATGTCGAAAGCGTGCAGCGATGAGGTGCGCGCACCCGTGTCGATCTTGGCCTTCAGCCAATCCACCCCGAGATCGGGCAGGCTCACCCATTCTCGCCACCCCGTAAGGGTGTTTGAATGGGGGGTAGTCCTACTCACCTGATACATCCTGGCAGGAAAAATCCCCCGTGAAGATCGCAGTGCTCTCCCGCGCGCCGCAGGCGTACTCCACCCAGCGTCTGCGTGCAGCCGCGCTCCAGCGAGGGCACAACGTCAAGGTGCTCAACACGCTGCGCTTCGCCATCGACCTCACGGCCGATGAACCGGACCTGCACTACCGAGGACGACAGCTCAGCGACTACGACGCGATCCTCCCTCGCATCGGGAACTCGATCACCTACTTCGGCACGGCCGTCGTGCGTCAGTTCGAGCAGATGGACGTCTACACGCCGAACACCGCCAACGGCATCTCGAGCGCCCGTGACAAGCTCCGCGCGAATCAGATCCTCTCGCGCCACAACATCGCGATGCCGCCGACGGCCTTCGTGCGCAACCGCGCGGATGTGCGACCGGCGATCGAACGGGTCGGCGGAGCCCCGGTCGTCATCAAGCTGCTCGAGGGCACCCAGGGAATCGGGGTGATCCTCGCTCCGCAGGTGAAGGTCGCCGAGGCGATCATCGAGACCCTGCACTCGACCAAGCAGAACGTGCTGATCCAGAAGTTCATCGCGGAGAGCCGCGGACGCGACATCAGAGCGCTGGTCGTCGGCGACCGCGTCGTCGCCGCGATGCGACGTTCCGCTGCCGGTGACGAGTTCCGATCGAACGTGCACCGAGGAGGGTCCGTCGAGGCGGTCGAACTCGATCCCGTCTACGAGCGCGCGGCGGTGCGCTCTGCGCAGATCATGGGCCTGCGGGTCGCGGGTGTCGACATGCTCGAGGGCGAAGACGGTCCGCTGGTCATGGAGGTCAACTCCTCGCCCGGACTCCAGGGCATCGAGACCGCGACGAAGCTCGATGTCGCTGGTGCCATCATCGACTACATCGCGGGGCAGGTCGCTTTTCCGGAGATCGACGTGCGCCAGCGTCTCACGGTCTCGACGGGCTACGGTGTCGCCGAGCTCATGGTGCACGGTGCGGTCGACCTGGTCGGGAAGACGCTGGGCGAGGCGGGACTGTGGGAGCGGGACATCACGGTCCTCACGCTGCACCGCGGCGTCAGCGTGATCCCGAATCCCCGCAAGCACGTCGTGCTCGAAGCCGACGACCGGCTGTTCTGCTTCGGCAAGCTCGACGAGATGCGATCCATGATCCCCGAGCGGCGCCGCCGCCGTGCGAAGGTGCGTCGTCTGCCCCGGCAGCCGCTCTCGGAGTGAACGCGAGAGCGCAGCCGCCCCTCGGAGGAGGGACGGCCGCGCTGCGCATCCGTCAGATCACTCGTCCAGAAGGCCCACCTGCGGATATCTGGCCACGATCTGGCCGGCGGCCGCCTTCAGCGAGTCGATCATGAGAGTCACCGCCGGGGGCGTGCTCCTGCCCTCGCGCAGACTCGCACCGACGACTCGTCGGATACCGGGGACATCGACGTCGATCGTCGACAGCGCATCGTCGGGATACACGTGCAGCGCCGGAACCGCGGCCACCAGGTCGGACTCGAGCAGCAGTCCGCGGGTCGTCGCGATCGAGCTCGATTCGATCAGATCCGCGGGCAGACCGAGCCCCAGCTTCGAGAAGCTCTCGTCGAGCTCTCTGCGCAATCCTGTCGTCGCACCCGGGAAGATCCATGGCGAGGCCAGGAGGTCACCGATCGGCACCCGCTTCCCCGCCAGCGGGTGCCCGGCACGCACCGCGATCACGATCGGCTCCGGGTGCAGCCGGATCGATCGCGTCCCCGACGCAGGCTGGGCGGGCAGACGCCCGACCGTCAGATCGACCTCTCCTGCGATCAGGAGGTTCGTCAATCGGTCAGGTGTCGCCTCGTGCACGCTCACGAGCAGCCGCGGTCTCCCGCGCTTGAGCAGTGCGATCGCCTGCGGGAGCAGGAGGTTCGCGCCGGCGGTGTGGGTGCCGACTCGGACGACTCCCGCGCTGCCCTCTTCCAGCCAGTTGAGGTGGTCCGCGCTCGCCCTGATCTCGGCGAGCACGGACCGTGCGTGTTGGACGAAGGCGAGGCCCGCGGGCGTTGGCGTCACTCCGCGCGGCCCTCGGCCGAAGAGCTGCGTGCCGAGCACGTCCTCGATCTCTTTCAGACCGCGGGTGACGACGGGCTGCGTCACTCGCAAGTGGTTCGCGGCTGCGGCGACGCCACCGGCGTCCAGGATCGTGGTGACCAGCACCAGGTGACGAATCTTGAGTCGTCCATCGACGAGTCGCTCTCCGCTGATCACCATGCCTCCTCGGGGTCAGTCGCGCCCGGCCTCCAGGATCTTCTCGGCCGCATGATCGGGGTTCGAGAACATTGTCTCGTGACTGCCCGACATCATCACGATGCGGGGAGCGCCGAGCCGATCGCTGAACCGGGGATGCCATGCGTGCTCGCCCGGAGGCATGGCCAGGTCCTCGGTGGCGTTGAGATAGCTCGTACGCAGCCTCTGCTCGGCGATGAGCTGATGGAATCGTGTGAGATCCAACCTGGTCTCGAGCATCGTGAGCGGCTCGGGAACCAGGGTCGCGTGGGAACGGAGCACGAGGTCTTCCTCCGCGTCCTGGATGAAGGCCTGCCGCCAGAGGTCGAGCGGCATCGAGAACATGCCGTCCACCGCTGTCGCCTGCATCAACTCGCCGTAGGAGCGAGGGGACTCGTCGTTGATCGAGCTGCCGTCTGCGAGCACGAAGGCGTTCCAGAACACCAGCCTCCTGATCCTGTCCGGGATCGCCTCCGCCACCTTCGTCAGCACCGTCCCTGCGAAGCTGTGCCCCACCAGGATGAAATCGTCGAGTCCGTGGAGATCCAGATAGTCGAGGACCGACTGCACGCCTTCGGCGTGCGTGGTCTGCGCCCGACCGTCGCCATGGCCGGCGATGGTCGGGGTGTGGACCGTGTGCCCACCGGCTTCGAGATGCGCCCGGATGGGAGCCCAGTGCTCGCCCGTGTGCCAGGCGCCGTGGATGAGGACGAACGTGTATGCATCGGTCATCAGATACCTCCAGTTGAGCGCTTCGGGTCCATCACCATCGTCGGTGATGCCAGGAAGCGTCGTGCGTTTTCAAAGCGGATCGCGTCGCGATCGCTGTCCGTCAAGAAGTGCGAGTCGTCGACGACCGCACCGACCGGACGTTCGCCGAGCGGATACGGGTAGTCGCTGCCGACCATCACGTTCGCGGCACCGAGCGTGTCGACGAGCAAGCGCAGCGCGCTCGGATCGAACACGACCGAGTCGACGCTGAACCTGCCGACGTAGGCCGACGGCGGTCGCTCCGATGTCGCGACGATGTCGCCGCGGCGGTGCCAGGCGTTCTCGAACCGACCGAGCCACATCGCGAACGATCCTCCACCGTGCGCGAAGGTGATCCTCAGATCCGTGCTGACCGCATCGAACGTCCCGCCCAACACCATGGCCAGGAGGGAGAGGTGCGTCTCGCTCGGCATGCCGGCGAGCCACCTCGCCATCCAGCGATCGAGTCTCGGACTCGACGCCATGTCCCACGGGTGCACGAACACCGGTACGCCGAGGGACGCGGCGTGCTGTAGGAACGTGATCACCCCGGCGTCGTCGAGATCGCGATCGCCGACGTGATTGCCGATCTCGACGCCGCGGTGCCCGTTGGCCACGGCCCGCTCCAGCTCTCGACACGCCGCATCGGTGTCCTGGAGGGGAACCTGGGCGAACGGGATGAGCCGCTCCGGTGCCTGGGAACTCATCTCCAACATCAGGTCGTTGAAGATGCTCGCGATCCCCGCGGCTCGAGGCATCGGCTGGTCGTAGCCGAAGAACACGGGCGTCGGCGAGATCACTTGGGCGTCGACACCGTCCGCATCCATGTCGGCCAGTCGCGTCTCGACGCTCCAGGCTTGATCGGTGATCGACCGGAACTCCTTGCCCCGCAGCATGATGGTGGCCGCATGCTCAGAGTCGATGCGGATCGTCGGGAAGTCCGCCCCCATGTCGTCCCACTGCTGCGGGACGACATGGGTGTGGATGTCGATGGTTCCGGGCAATGTCAGCCCTTGCCCGGGTGGACGCTGCCGCAGTTGTCGCAGGTACGCGCGTCCTGGCTGCCGTAGAACTGCTCGAAGACGGGCGGCAGGTCTTCGACGATGTCGTCCACCTTCAGCTCGACTTCGTACACCTTGTGGTTGCAGTTCTGGCAGAACCACGCGAACTTCTCGAGTCGTCCCGCTTCCCGGATGCGTTCGATCACGATGCCGATCGAGCCAGCCTCGGGGCGCTGCGGCGAGTGGTAGATGTTGCCGGGAAGCAGCCACATCTCGCCTTCCTTGACGTCGATGCGCTCGGGACCGTTCTCGGTCATGACGTTGACGTGCATGTTGCCCTTGAGCTGGTAGAACCACTCCTCATAGGGGTCAAAGTGGAAGTCGGTGCGCTGGTTCGGTCCACCGACGACCTGCACGATGAAGTCGTTGATCGGGTCGAACATCTGCTTGTTGTTGACGGGCGGCTTGAGGGACGCCTCGTTCTCCTCGATCCACTTCGCGAAGTTGATCGCCTGGAATGGTGTGCTCATGTGTTTTCCTTTCCTTCTTGTCCTGTGCCGAGCACAGCGACGGCTTGAATCTCGATGAGGAGGTGCGGGTGCGGGAGCTGATGCACGGCGACGGTCGTCCGTGTGGGGCCCGACTGGTCGAAGTACTCGGTATACACCTCGTTGTAGCCACCGAAGTCGTTCATGTTGACGAGATAGACGGTCAGCTGGACCAGATCCGACCTGTCGCTGCCCACGCTCTCCAGCACGTCGCTGATCGTCTCGATGACGGCTCGGGTCTGAGCCCTGATGTCGAGCGTCGTCACCCCGAACTCATCGGCGGAAGCACCGTCGAAGGTGTTGTCCGGCCGACGAGAGCTGGTGCCGGAGACGTACACGTGGTCGCCGACGCGCTTCAGGTGCGGGAACGCCCCGCGCGGGGTCGCCTTGTCGGCCAGCACTCTCGATTCGGCGCTCACGGCGTCACCTCCACGCTCACTCGGCCGATCCCCGCGATGGCGGCGGTCACGACCCCCGCGGGCGGGAGCGGCACGGCCTCTGTCGCTGCTCCCGCGAGCAGGACCGCACCCGCGTCGAGGTTCCCGCCGAGCGCGGCGAGCTTCTCTCCGACGCTGCGGACCGCTCGCCAGGGGTCGCCGAGGATCGCGTCGGTCGAGCCTGCGGCGACGACGCTGCCGTCGATCTCCATCCGGACGGCTCGGAGTCCGAGGGCCGAAGCGCCGCCGAGCGCCGCGAGCGGCATCCACGCACCGAGGACGAATCTCGCGGCGGACGTGTTGTCGGCCACGACGTCGGCGAGGTCGAATCGGAAGTCGGCGAAGCGGCTGTCGATCACTTCGAGAGCGACGGCGACATCGATGTCGGCGGCATCGGCATCGCCCTCGGACAGCACCCGGGCGGACTGCGCGGTGCGGAACCGGAAGGCGATCTCCGGCTCGATTCGCGGGTGGATGAGCGCGGCGCGGCGGAACACCCCGCCATCGGGCACAGCCATCCGATCGGTCAGGGTGCCGAGGATCACGTCGTCGACCCCCATCTGCCGAGCCTTCTCCCTGCTGGTGAATCCGAGCTTCGCACCGATCACCCGCTCGCCGGCCGCGAGACGTGCGGCGATGCCGGCGGCTTGGATCCGGTACGCGTCGTCGAGCGAGACATCGATCTGCGAGGACAGCTGCGGGATGGGGGCCGACTCCGCGGTCGCCGAGGCGATACGGGCGGCGAGTTCGTCGATGCTCATCGCGTCCCGCCTTGCACCTTCGTGAGGTCGAGGGCCACATCGACGATCATGTCCTCCTGACCGCCGACCATGCCCCGTGCGCCGAGCTCGATCAGGATGTCCCTCACATCGAGGCCGTAGCGCTCCGCCGCGCGCTCCGCGTGCAGAAGGAAGCTCGAGTACACGCCTGCGTAGCCGAGGGACAGCGTCTCGCGATCGACCCGAACCGGCCGACGCTGCAGCGGCCGCACGAGGTCTTCTGCCGCATCCTCGACCGCGTCGAGATCGGTGCTGTGTCGGATACCCGTGAGGTTCGCGACGGCCACGAACGCCTCGAGCGGCGTGTTCCCGGCTCCGGCACCCTGTCCGGCGAGCGATGCGTCGACGCGGAAGGCGCCGGCTTCCACCGCGGCGATCGAGTTCGCGACACTCAGCGACAGGTTCTCGTGGGCGTGGATGCCGATCTGCGTCGAGTCGTGCAGGGCATCCCCATAGGCTTCGACGCGCTCGATCACGCCCGACGTCGTCAAATGGCCGCCGGAGTCGGTGACGTAGACGCAGTGGGCGCCGTACGATTCCATGAGTCTGGCCTGCTGTGCGAGCCCGGCCGGGGTGTTCATGTGGCTCATCATCAGGAACCCGGAGACATCCATACCGTTCTCACGGGCCCACTCGATGTGCTGACGGGAGACGTCCGCCTCCGTGCTGTGAGTCGCGACGCGGACGCTCTCGACACCGGCGTCCCGCGCGGCTCGCAGATCGCGCAGGGTCCCGATGCCAGGGAGGAGCAGCGTCGTGAGCTTCGCGCGGGTGACCACCTCACGAGCCGCACTGATCCAGGCGAGATCACTGTGTCGACCCTGGCCGTAGATGACGCTCGAACCGCCGAGCCCATCACCGTGCGCGATCTCGATCGCCTCGACGCCGGCGGCGTCGAGGGCACCGGCGATCGAGCGGACCTCCGCGAGGGAATAGTCGTGTCGGACCGCGTGCATGCCGTCACGCAAGGTGACATCCTGCACGTAGATGTCCCGTGGAACGAGCGCGGCGGTCATGCTGCGACCCCTCTCTTCGCGACGATGCGTTCCGCCGTGCGCATCGCCGCCGACGTCATGATGTCGAGGTTGCCGGCGAACGGCGGCAGATGATGTCCTGCGCCCTCGACCTCGAGGAAGACCGAGACCTTCGTCCCTGCGAACGGGGAGTCGAGCGCGGGGACGTACTCGTGCTCCACGAGGTCGAACTGCACCGCCTGCTTGAGCCGGAACCCCGGCACGTACTCGGCGACCTCCGCCACCACGGTCTCGACCGCCGCGCGGATCGCATCCTCGTCGGCGTGCTCGACGAGGGCGAAGACCGTGTCGCGCATCAGCAGGGGAGGGTCGGCGGGATTGAGGACGATGATCGCCTTGCCGGCCCGCGCTCGGCCGACCGCGGTGATCGCCGCCGATGTCGTCTCCGTGAACTCGTCGATGTTCGCTCTCGTCCCCGGTCCGGCCGAAGCCGAGGAGATCGAGGCGACGATCTCGGCGTACGCCACGGGGGTGACGCTGGAGATCGCTGCGACGACCGGGACCGTCGCCTGGCCGCCGCACGTGACCATGTTGACGTTCGTGGCTTCGAGATGCTCGTCGAGGTTGACGGAGGGGATCACGTAGGGCCCGATGGCCGCCGGTGTGAGGTCGATCATCGTGATGCCGCGACCTTCGATCGCTGCGCTGTTCCTCGCGTGAGCCGCTGCCGATGTCGCGTCGAAGACGAGGGAGAGCCGTTCGAACTGCGGCATAGCGAGAAGGCCGTCGATGCCATCCGACGTGGTCGCGATGCCGGCGCCGCGCGCTCGCGCCAAGCCCGCCGAGTCCGGATCGATCCCCACCATGACGGCCACTTCGAGGGAGTCGGAGAGCTGCCGGATCTTCTCGAGCAGATCGGTGCCGATGTTGCCGGATCCGATGATCGCGACCTGATGTCTTGTCATGCCTTTTCTCCTTCGAAGACTGCTGAAACCGAACCGAGATCACGGAACCGTGCGGTGAAGGTGCTCGGCGAAGTGACCGGGACCATCGGCCCGAGCGCTCCCGACAGCACGATGTCGCCTGCCCGAAGCGACACGGATTCGCGCCGCAACGCGCGGGCGAGCCATTGCACGGCCACGATCGGATTGCCGAGACAGGCCACACCTGCTCCCGTCGAGACGACCTCATCGCCCTGCCGCATCGTCATCGCCACATCGGGGAGATCGATGTCTCGGAGGCTCGTCGGACGTCCGCCGAGGACGAAGCCGCCGTACGAGGCGTTGTCGGCGATGGTGTCGGCGATCGAGATGCGCCAATCGACGATCCGCGAATCGACGATCTCTATGACCGGCAGCACGAAGTCGGTCGCCCGCACGATGTCGGCGTAACTGGGGTGGTCCTGTGTCAGATCCGCACCGAGCACGAACGCGATCTCCGCTTCGACCCGAGGGGCGATGAACCGGCCGAGCGGAACCGGCTCTCGATCGCCGAAGCGCGAGTCTGCGTAGATGCTGCCGTAGTCGGGCGTGCTGACGCCGAGCTGTCTCTGCACGACATCCGAGGTCAACCCGATCTTGCGGCCGACCACCCGATCACCCGCGGCGACCCGCAGAGCTTCGTTGTACGCCTGCACCGCATAGGCGCCCACCTGGTCTCCGGACGGCAGCCATTCGCGCAGCGGCGGCACCGGCTCACGGTCGGCCTCAGCGGCACGCAGCGCCGCCGCCGCCCCACCATGATTCGGCGCGATCTCGGGAGTCACCATTGGATCGCCACGTTCGTCGGCTCGGTGTAGAAGGCGAGTGAATGAGCCCCGCCTTCGCGGCCGATCCCCGAGAGACCGACGCCGCCGAAGGGTGAGCGCAGGTCGCGCAGATACCAGGTGTTGACCCACGACATCCCGACGCGCATGCGTCCCGCCACACGGTGCGCGCGGTCGATGTTGGAGGTCCACACGGAGGAGGCGAGGCCGTAGTCGGTGTCGTTCGCGAGCGCGATCGCCTCCGCTTCGCCGGAGAACGGCACAAGTCCCGCGACCGGCCCGAAGATCTCTTCGCGCATCGTGCGCGTCTCGTTCGAGAGCCCTGTCCACAGCGTCGGGGCGATCCACGCTCCGTTGTCGAGTTCGGTTCCGAACGTCGGGATCTCGCCGCCCACGATGACTTCGGCGCCCTCGTCGCGGGCGAGCGAGAGATATCCTTCGACCTTCGCCCGGTGCGCGCGCGAGATGAGCGGACCCGTCGTCGTCTCGACCGCCTCCGGCCGACCCAGCGTGAGCTGTGAAGCCCTCTTCGCGAGCTCCCTCGTGAAGTCGTCGAAGATCGACTTCTCGATGTAGACGCGTTCCGTGCACAGGCAGACCTGGCCGGTGTTGAGGAAGATCGACCTCTCCAGCCCGTCCAGGGTGCGATCGAGATCGGCATCCGCGAACACGATCGCCGCGTTCTTGCCGCCCAGCTCGAACGACACCGGCTTGACGCGGGGCGCGACGGCGGCCATGATCGCCGAGCCCGTCGCGGTCGATCCCGTGAACGTCACTCCGTCGACGAGCGGATGGCGGACCAGTGCGGCACCGACGGCCCCGTGTCCGTGGACGACGTTGAAGACGCCCCGGGGGATGCCCGCATCCTGGATGACCTCGGCGAGGAGCGCTGCCGTCGTCGGCGTCTCTTCCGACGGCTTGACGACGACGGTGTTGCCGGCAGCCAGCGCCGGAGCGACCTTCCAGGTCAGCAGCAGCAGCGGGAGGTTCCACGGCACGATGATCGCGACGACCCCCAGGGGGCGGCGCACGGCGTAGTTGAGCGCTGTGCGTCCGTCGGCGAACTCGGTGAGATAGGAATCGAGCCCCGTCGCCGCCTGCGTGTCGGCGAAGGATCGGAAGTTCATGGCCGCCCGGGCGACATCGAGTTCGCGGACGAGCGCCAGCGGCTTCCCGGTGTCGGCCGACTCCGCACGTGCGAACGCTTCTGCGCGTTCGTCGATCAGGTCGGCTACGCGCCGGAGCGCGGTGACGCGCTGGGTGCTCGTCCATTCGCCCCAGGGGCCACCGAGCGCCGCCCGAGCTGCGCCGACGGCGCGACCGACCGTCTCCTCGTCGGCCTCATGCACCGTCGAGACGACGGTCCCGTCGACGGGGCTGACGTTGTCGTACGTCGTCCCCGACTCGATCGCCCGTCCTGCGATGAAGTGGGTGATCTCCGGAGTGCGCGTCGTTGCCATGTCACCGAAGCTACGGTCGACAGGTCATGCTCGTCTAATGCCGATTGCCGCGCTGAACATAGCCGGTGAGACATACCGAGTCGGGCGCTCCGGGTGGACGCGAGAGCGCGGCCGCCCCTCGGAGGAGGGACGGCCGCGCTCGGGCCTCCGCGGGTCGGAACTCAGCGGGGGCGCTGCGAACGGACCTTCGTCGGGTCGATGCCCTTCGGGATCGGCAGCGAGGAAAGCGACTGCGACACCGAGTCGACGCGACGGATGACCGCGGCCATCGTCGCCTTGTCGATCGCCTTGGGGAGCTTCTTGATCGTCTTCGAGAGGTCGGCGATCGCGACCTCGTCGTCACCGTGTCCGACGTACAGAACGGTGACCGGGACGCCGTGCGCGACGCGCTGGGCCTTGCTGCGCTCCTCGTTCACGAGACGGGTCAGTCGCCCGCGTGCGCCTTCGCCGACGATGACGATGCCGCCGCGGCCGATGGTGCGGTAGACCGCTTCCTGCGTCTTCGGGTTGATGCCGACGGGAGTCTCTGAGGCCTGCCAACTGCGACCAAGGCTGGTGCTCAGCACGTGGCCGGTCGCACCGGGCATGCCGTCGATCTTGCTGTACATGGCAGAGGTCGAGAGCCGCGTCATCAGGAACAGGGCGCCGAGGATGCCGAGCATCAGACCCGTGATGCCCCACAGGACGAGCGTCCATACCTGGAAGGGAGGGATCAGATAACCCGCGACGAGCCCGAGCAGGACGCCGCCGATGAGGATCGCAGCCTGTGCCCACGGCAGCCAGGAGTAGGCCTCACGTGTGAACCGGAAGAGGGACTTGATCTGGGAGAAGAACCCAGGACGCTTTTCGGGTTCAGGAGCACGCTTTGCCATGAGCACCAGCCTACCGAGTCTGACGACCTCGTGATGTCGGCGTTCGCGTGGAGCGGAGCGGCCGGATTCCACTCCTCCTGCACTGCAGAGGCATCAGAGGGGATCCGTCCCGACGCTCCGCCCTGGCGGCTTCCGGGAGGATCTCCGCGGTGAGATGGAGGAATGGAAGACATCGCGATCGACGACGGTCGAGGAACGCCGCTCGTTCCGCGGGCGCACCGTGTGGTGCGCACCCTCGATCCCGCGGAGGGGCCATTCTCGGGCACGCTCGTGACCCACGGCGATGAGGTGGTCGTCAGAGTGGATGTCGCGCGCCTCGGCGGATGGGCGGGATGGCGCTACTCGGGGACGGAACACATCGCCGCTCCCATCGACGTCAGCCGGCGCCGGGATGGTCACGACGCGTTGCTCCCGTGGTGCACGGATCGGGTGCGCGGCTACCTGGGCCGTCGAGAGTCAGCGGGATCGGGCATCGCTGCGGGGGAGATCAGCACTCTCGTCGTCAGCCTCCTTCGTGGACTCGACGAGTTGGGAGAAGGGATCGATGGGGTGCACACGGGCACGTGGTGGCTCACCGACGGCGGGCGGCCTGTCTTCGTCATCGGGGAGGGCCCCGATGCCAGGGCCGGTGTGGTGGAGCTCGTCGAGCTTCTCGGCGATCAGACCGCGGACAAGGTGGTCCGTCGCGCCCTGTCGGGCATCGGAGAGGGGCTGCACAAGACTCTCGCTCAGCCGCGTCTGCCTCGCAAGCTCACGGAGGCATGGGAGACCATGGTGCTCGACGTCGCTGCGCCGCAGCCTCTCCGGCGCGAGTTCCACACCCCGGAGCGGGCTCGGGATGTCGCTCGGGCGGTCGGTCCCCGCGTCGCCGTGGCTCGGGAGAGAGCGCCGCTCCTGCGCGCGGACCGGGTCCGCCATCGGGACGCGGGTCGCACCCGCGCCATCAGCGCGATCGTCGACGTGGTGCAGAAGGCGATCATCGAGCTGCGCGCGCGCTCGGAGAAAGGGGCGCAACATTCTCACGGACGATCCACACGGCCGAGGAGGGGATGCGAGCGATCGACGGCTCGTTCGAAGGTCCGTCTGCGTTCCCTTGCCATCGCGGGGGGCGCCGCGGCGGCTGTGCTGGTGGGAGGACTGCTCCTTCCCGGTGGTGAGTCGGAGACAAGCGCCCGTGGCGCGCCCGGCAACACGGACACACCGGCGCCGGCATCCTCCGGGGAGGCGTCCGACGTTCCGACGCCCCGTGCGACGGATGTCGCGGAGAGCGAGACCACGCAGCCGAGGTCTGCTGCGGCCGACGATCCCGTCGCGGCGCTGTCAGCGCTCCTGCGGATCATCGCGCAGTGCAGCGCCGATGGAGACGGCGCGTGTCAGAGCGCCGTGGCCGGGAATGCGGAGGGGATCGTCGATGCGCTCAGCGCGAAGACCCGCGTTCCGACGGCACCCGAGCTGGTCGATGCCTATGGCGACGTGGCGGTCATGCGATTGCGTGCGATCCCCGAGAGCGATGCGGGGATGGCCGACGCCGCGTCCTCGGACGAGACCATCGTCGTCCTTTTCCGCACAGACGAGAAATGGCTGATCCGCGACGTCTATGACGTCGCGGATCAGCCAGGGTGACTCGTGTCGGTCAGGCTCCGAGCTGAGCGGCGAACTGCGCAGCCTCGAGGCGGGCCTTCACGGCACCGAGGAAGCGTGCCGCGTCTGCGCCGTCGATGATCCGGTGGTCGTAGGACAGCGCGAGGTACACGTAGGACCGGACGGCGATCGCATCCGCGCCGCCCACCTTGACGAGTCCGGGGCGCTTGACGACGGTACCGGTGCCCAGGATCGCCGACTGCGGGAGGAAGACCACAGGCGTGTCGAACAGCGCGCCGCGGGAGCCCGTGTTGGTCAGCGTGAAAGTTCCGCCGGCCAGCTCGTCGGGCTTCAGCTTGTTGTCGCGGGTGCGAGCAGCCAGATCGGCGATCTCGTGCGCGATCTGCGCGATGTTCTTCGAGGCGGCGTCGCGCAGCACCGGCGTGAGCAGTCCACGCTCGGTGTCGACGGCGATCGAGACGTTCTCGCTGGCCGGGTAGACGATGTTCTCGCCGTCGACCGTCGCGTTCACGATCGGGAACGCCTGCAGCGCTTCTGCGGTTGCGAGCGCGAAGAACGGCAGGAAGGAGAGCTTGTCACCCGTCTTCTCGAGGAAAGAAGCCTTCACGCTGTCGCGGTAGTCGGCGAGTGCGGTGACATCGACCTCGACGACCGTGGTCAGCTGGGCCGTCTGCTGCATCGACTCGACGGCACGCTTCGCGAGGACCTTGCGAAGCCGCGACATCGGCTGTGTCGTGCCGCGCAACGGCGAGACCTCGAGCGGCGCGGGAGCAGCAGGAGCCGCGGCGGCGGGCGCTGCCGTCGCCGTCTCCGCAGCCTTCAGGACATCTTCCTTGCGGATGCGACCGCCGACACCGGTTCCGGTGACGGAAGCCAGGTCCACTCCCTGCTGGGAGGCCAGACGACGCACGAGCGGTGTGACGTAGAGGTTGTCGCTCTCGGTCGGGAGCGCGAGCTTCGCCTCGGCTGGCGTCGCAGCGGCGGGAGCCGGAGCAGCCGCAGGAGCCGGAGCAGCCGCAGCAGCCGCAGCGGCGGAAGGAGCCGGAGCAGCGGGCGCTTCGGCTGCGGGGGCGGGCGCGGGAGCCGCAGGCGCAGCGGGTGCCTCGGCTGCGGGCGCGGGAGCCGGGGTCTCAGCGGCGGGGGCAGCGCCGGAGCCGACGCGTGCGAGCACGGCGCCGACTGCGACCGTCTCGTCCTCGCCGGCCACGATCTCCTGAACCACACCGGCAACCGGCGACGGGATCTCGGTGTCGACCTTG
>NZ_LBCR01000002.1:0-1418 GCF_001005635.1 Microbacterium sp. Ag1 | reverse complement strand
GGCCGCGTCCGTTTGAGTGGTGGTCTTTCGCTTCGTTGCGATGATCAGCTGTCGTTAGTTTAGGCGGCGGTGATCTCGGGGAGTATCACCGCCTCGTCGATGGTGGGGGTGGTCGCGGTGAGCTCGGTCATGGAGGCTTCGGAGAAGTAGCGGCGGTCGGCGGCTTCCCATTCGTCGTGTTGCTCGACGAGGACGGAGCCGGCCAGGCGGAGCAGGGCGGCGTTGTTCGGGAACACGCCAACGACGTCGGTGCGGCGCTTGATCTCCCGATTGAGGCGTTCCAGCGGGTTCGTGGACCAGATCTGTCGCCAATGCCGGGCGGGGAACGCTTTGAACGCGAGGATGTCGTCACGGGCGTCGGTGAGCATCACGGCGGTCTTGGGGTGGACGCGCTCGATCATGCGCACGACTTCGTCGAACTGGGCATCGATGTGCTCGGCGTCGGGTTGGGCGAAGATCGTGCGGATCACGCTGGCGACCATCTCCTGCCGGCCCTTCGGGAGGGCGGTCAGGACGTTGCGCATGAAGTGGACGCGGCAGCGCTGCCAGGCGGCGCCCTGCAACACGGTCGCTGCGGCCTTCTTCAGTCCGGCGTGGGCGTCGGAGATCACCAGCTTCACCCCGCCCAGACCTCGTGTCTTCAACGAGCGCAGGAACTGCTTCCAGAACTCCTCGGTCTCGCTGTCTCCGACATCGAAGCCCAGCACGACCCGCCGCCCGTCAGCGGCGACGCCGATCGCGACGACGACCGCCTGGGACACGACACGGTGGTCGATGCGGACCTTGCAGTAGGTCGCGTCGAGGAACACGTAGGGGTAGGCGATGTCAGACAGCGAGCGGTCGCGGAACGATGCGACCTCGGCGTCGAGCCCTTGGCAGATGCGGGACACCTCGGACTTCGAGATGCCAGTGTCAGCGCCGAGCGCTTTGACGAGGTCATCGACCTTCCGGGTTGAGACGCCGTGGAGGTAGGCCTCCATCACGACCGCGAACAAGGCTTGGTCGACCCGGCGGCGCCGCTCCAGCAGCGACGGGAAGAACGACCCCTGCCGCAACTTCGGGATCCGCAACTCCAGATCCCCAGCCGTGGTCGACAGCACCCGCGGCCGGGAACCGTTGCGGGTAGTCGTGCGCTCGCTCGTGCGCTCGTAGGGGGCGGCGCCGATGAATGCGGCTGTCTCCGCGTCGATCAGCTCCTGGTAGAGCCGCTCGGTCGCGGCTCGGATGCGGTCGGTGGTGCCGGTGAGCTTCAGTTCCCCGAGCAGCTCGAGGAGGGCAGACTGGTCAAGAGCCATCGTGCGGTGTCGTCTTTCTGTGTGAGTTCTTGGTCGTTCTCACTGACCATCGCACGATGGCTCACCCCGTCGCGGTCACGACGCCGCGGGCCCGAAAGACCACCACCCCGCGGGACTCCAGGC